>NZ_JBPIZE010000004.1:0-418062 GCF_051172335.1 Morganella sp. B601 | reverse complement strand
TTGCCGCCAACCGGGCACTGGGGGTACTGGCCGGTCCCATAGGGATTGCGCTGAGCTCCGCATGGCTGATAGCCGATATCGCCGGTCCCGCTTACCGGGTCACCATTCCGGCCTGCATCATTGTGGCATACCTGCGCCAGAAGGCCCTGGCGGCCTGATTTCCGTATTCCGTTATTCCTGTTTTCTCTGACTGACTCACGGAGGCTGCGCTCATGCATACGTCAGATTCACGCCATGACCGGCTTGCATTCCGGCTAGCCATGATTATCAGCCGCCTGTTCCGCGGCGAAACACTGTATCCGGCACAGCTCGCCCGTGAGTTTAATGTCTCGGCCCGCACACTGCAGCGGGATTTCAGTGAGCGCCTGGTCTTTCTGGACACAGAGCCGTATCAGGGCGGATACCGGCTGGCCGCCGGTCAGCGTCCTTACCGGACAGACAGCGATATCCTGTACTTTGCCGATATCACCCATATCACCCCGCTGTTCCCCTCGCTTGACCGCAGGCTGCTGTCCGTTCTGCTCAGCCCGGAAAACGGCGCTCCCTGTCTGGTCTACCACGAACCGCCGCAATCCGCCCCGACACTGTTCGGCGGCTTTTATGTGGTGACGCAGGCGATTGTCCGGAGACGGCTGCTCAGCTTCCGCTGTGACGGTCAGGAGCATGAGGGCATGGCGCCCTACAAGCTGATTTATTTTCAGCGGGACTGGTATCTGTGCGGGGAATGGCAGTCAGCCCTGCGGGTGTTCCGGTTCAGTCAGCTGCAGAACATTGCCGTGTCCGGACGCCGTTTCCGTCAGGATGCAGTTATCGCACGGACAGTCACCCGACCCGAATTTATCACCGCATTACCCCATTATCAGTTTATCCGTTCATTAATCACATAAAAGGAACATCATATGATGAAAACCCGGCTTACCGTTGTCCTGCTGTCAGCACTGTTGCTGTCGGCCTGTGACGGCAGCGGCAGCAAACCCGCCCCTGACCCGCGTCAGCAACAGGATATTCAGTCAGTAAAGCAGCTGATTTACCCGTATGACCGTACCGTCACGCTCGGTGGTATTCTGGATAACCGCCCTGAATGTACCGAAACAGAGTGGGATACCCTGACTGACGATAAAGGGCGGGAACTGGTCATGTACCGCTGTCATTACAACACGGCCGCTGTCAGAAACCACATTAATACCTGGCTGGAAAAGCGTTATAACACGCTGATAAATGAGTACACTCAGCGTTTTAATACGCTGGATTCACCGGAATATATCAAATCACGGACTGATTATGAGGAGAGGGGGGTTACCACTGCAGAAGAATCGCTGGCGAAGATTGAAGCGCTCTCGCAGCATGACTGGTCGGCACTGCGCAATGATGTCAGCATTACCGGTCCCGCCGCTGAATATGACAACACAACCGGTAATCTGAAGGACGCCGGACGTAAAATCACACTCAGCAGCGGGGTCATGTCCAGCCGTATTCCGGAAAGTTTATCAGAAGAGCAACGCAATCTGATAACTCAGTGGAACAGGATTACTGAGAGCAACAATATGGGCAGTCTTCCTGATTACTGGTTCAGGGACCCATCCGGAATCACAAAAGAATTCAGTCAGGAACTGACATCGCGAAAAGCAGAACTGACCCAAAAACGTCAGGAACTTCAGGACGAAAGTAATAAGAATAAAGCCGTTTTGTCACAGGCACTGTCAGCACTGAAAGACGCGCAACAGGAATCAAAAGACTGGCAGATTACCCAGGAACTGTACTGGAGTGTGACCGGTCCGGACCCTGTCTTTATGGGGGGCATGTTTCTGGTGGATGACCGTAACGGGCAGTACGAGCTGAAACGCTATTTATCCGGACTCGGCACCATCAGTAATGACAACGATATCCTTACTCATATCTACCGGGATATAACCGGTTCAGCGCCTTACATGAGTACTGTGGCTGACGGTCTTTTTCGTCATCAGACCAGCCACATTTCGCTGCCGAAATAATACTGCCGGTAATGCTGTTGCATCCGCTGTACTGCTGAGTCCCTGTAAAAAAAGGAAACACAGATGTCTGTTTTTAAATTAATGGCTACCACGCTGGGTGTGGCAACGGTGGCGTTAGCTACTTACTGTGCCTGGCAGGCCGCTGCTGAGGCGGCGGATAATGAGGATGCCACCACAGCCGAAAAAGTGGCGGCAGGCCTCAGTGCCGCACTGGCCTGTTCCGCTGTACTGGGCGGTACCCTTGACCGTCTTCTCGGTCGGCTCTTTCCCCGCTGACCGATAACATATACCTGTTTATCACCCCCCCTGACGGCAGACCTTCTGGTCTGCCGTTTTTTTATGCGCCACTCACAAATCAGTAACCCACTGTTTTACCCACCAATACAAAGGAGTTTCACGATGACATTATCAGCACTTCCGCTGCAGGAGCCTGCAGCCATCAAAAGCAATCTGGTTCATCCCCGGGGCAGAGACACATTCTGGCGGTTTTATTTCGGCAGCGTAGCGGACTGGCAGCGCCTGGAAGGCGATATTTTTACCCAGATGAGCGAACTGTGTGATGTTTATTATGGTGCTTTCTGGGAATTCAGTATGCTCACCAATGGTGGTGCATTTATCTGGCCAGACATGATTGAAACATCACTTCCGATGGTTAACCCGCATAACGGTAATAATGCGGAACTGAGTCCGGAAGCCGCAGGCATTGCCGTGTGTTTAATGACGTTCAGTATCTGGTCATTCCGGACTGAAAGCGAAGTATTAGTTGAGTATTTTTATCAGTTACGGGACTACGCCCTGCAGCATGACGAGTGTGCCGCTATTTTTCATCTGATTGATTAACCGGGAGCTACGCCATGAACAATACAGCAGTACCCGCGTCACCGGCGGCCGTCTGGCAGACACTGCTGACTTACCTGCTGCAACAGCACTACGGCCTCACTCTGAACGACACGGAATTTAGTGATGAGCGCGTGATTGAGGCCTGCCTTTGTCGCGGGGTGTCATTGTGTGAGGCACTGAATGCCTTTGCGGAGAAATACGCCCTGGTCCGTACTGACCGGCGCAACAACGGTATCACTGAGCCGTCACACAGTATCACTGCGACCGATATTCTGCGGGCACAGAAAGCAACCGGTCTGATAACTCACCATAGCAGCTCTGCCACCAGCAGATCCGTTACCGTGTAAAAAGCCGGTATCTGCAGCACTTCACCTTATCTCTTCCTTTATCCCGTTCAACCCCGGTTTTTATCTGACCACCCTTTTATCTGTTTATTCTACAGGAGTATTATTATGACCCGTTTGGCTTCCCGCTTCGGCAGGGCGAATATCATTCGTCGTGACCGCCCGTTAACCACCGAAGAGTTATACTGCACTGTACCCAGTATCTTTTCAGCAGAAAAACATGCATCCCGCAGTGACCGTTACACCTATATTCCCACCATTACCCTGCTTGAGAGCCTGCACAAAGAAGGCTTTTATCCGTTCTTTGCCTGTCAGACCCGTGTCCGCGATGACAGCCGCCGGGAGCACACCAAACATATGCTGCGCCTTCGCCGCCATAATCAGATTACCGGTGTCCAGGTACCGGAAATTATTCTGTTAAACAGCCACGACGGCACCAGCAGTTATCAGATGCTGCCGGGATTATTTCGTGCGGTTTGTCATAACGGACTGGTCTGTGGTGATACCTTTGGTGAGGTCAGAGTGCCGCACAAAGGTAATGTCGTCGATAAAGTGATTGAAGGAGCTTATGAAGTGCTGGAAACGTTTGATGCGGTGGCTGAAAAACGCGAACAGATGCAGTCTCTGTTGTTACCACCACCGGCACAGCAGGCGCTGGCGCATGCCGCTATCACGTACCGGTTCGGGGATGACCACCAGCCGATCACAGAAGAACAGGTGCTGCAACCCCGCCGGTGGGAAGATAAGAAAGATGACCTGTGGACGGTGTACCAGCGTTTGCAGGAGAACCTGATTAAAGGCGGACTGTCCGGACGTACAGCCAAAGGGAAACGATCACACACCCGGGCCGTAACCGGTATTGATGGTGATATCCGTCTAAATAAAGCGCTGTGGGTGATGACAGAGAAAATGTATGAACACTTCACTGATCGTCGGCAAATCTGAGTAAATGCTCAGATATGAAAAAACAAACAACAATACATAATCATTTAAAGGAGGTAAAGTCACTCTGTGATACTCTTTTAATACCTCAGGCTGACTGGTAGGATTTATAACTATTAACCCTGCTGTTATGCTGTTTTTGGTCCTTCATCACTGTATGATCCCGGACCGAGGGTACAAATGAGGGTATAAATATAATCACATCAAAAATTAAATTTTAAAACCAATAAGATACATAATAAAATCGATTCCGAGTCCGGCACCACTATTCAAAGAACCCGCCTTATGGCGGGTTTTTGCTTTTCAGGCTTCTGTAAAAACAGGTTTCCTGTCCCTGCCGGATACAACCATAATCAACTCTGTGCCCTTCCGGCACAACAGGTGATTTCATTTCGCTGCTTTGCCGCATACCGGTCGGTTAATACAGTTACATTTGTATTAGTGATATCATTTTTAAGGCGCGATTTTCCGGTTTTTTATCTTTCCTCTCATTTATTCCTTTTTTAAATCACAACTTTCAAGAAAAGAAACCTGATCCGATACACGTGTTGGCCGCCATCCGTTTCCGGAAAGATCGTATATTTAACGATGGAGCGCCGGGTAAGGTGCGAAAACGAAGCCGGATCGGATACAATGGTGTGATACAAACCACTGACACCGGCGTTAGCCCCGGAGGAATTTATGGAAAATATAGTACCGGATAAATACTATGACATCGCAGATGAGTACGCGCTGGAATCGGAAGAGCCGGTTGAAGAGCAGGAGTATGACGGACTGGCGCACTATTTTCAGTTACTGATCACCTGTCTGACGAACAATGAAGAAATCAGTGAGGAAGCCCAGAAAAAGATGGCGGCTGAAGCCGGTATCGATAAACAGCGTATCGATGATATCGCTGAATTTCTGAACCGCTGGGGTAATGATTAAGTCACTATCAGCGCCGGACACAAAAAAGCCGGGATAACAGTATTCCTGTTATCCCGGCCGGATATTACTGACAGTTAAAAGCGGTATTTCAGACCTAACATACCCTGTGTATCCGAGTAATTATCACTGCCGGCCTGCTGCGCCACGTTAAACCAGATGTCGGCATTGCGGGTCAGTTGTCCTTCAACCCCCACTTTAATTTCACCGATATTGCGGGTGCCGGACTGACCAACGTGCTCGCCGTTCATGGATACGCCAGTCATTTTACTGTTATTCAGCCAGTTAATTTCAGCAAACGGCTGGAAGTGACGATCATTGTCTTTATCCTGCAACGCCTGTCCCAGACCATATATTTTCACCCCGAGACGGGTCTGAATATTCCCTTCACCGGTCGCCGATACGCGGGTACCGTTCCTTTCTGTGTGGGTATCCATTTTCACACCCATATAGGTCACCTGTGCTTTCGGCTGAATAAACCAGCGGTTGGTGCTGCCATCACTGCCCTGTGTTTCATTGATAAGGAAACTGTACCCGGCTTCGGCGGAAAGTGTGATGCCGTCAGAGTTATATTTTTCTTCCGGTAATCCGTCCCCGTCAATCCGGTTTTTAAACCAGTTATACTGCACCCAGCTGTCAATATACAGACCGGTTTTATCCGCTTCATTCGCGTAGTAAGTACCGTAGATCCCGGCACTGTAACCATCTGCGTCAGATTTGGCTCTGGTCTTTGTCACATGGTTTGTGGTCTTGCCGCTGATGCGGCCGTAACCAGCCATTAACCCGATATGATAGCGGTTAAGATCATTATCAGACCACTGTGCGATATCCCCGCCCAGTTGTACCACATAACGGTTTGTTCCGGTTTTTAACTGCCCGTCGCCGCTTTTCACGGTTGAATGTCCGGCCACATTCCGCAGCCACAGACTGGTGACTTTGCGCTCACCGGTCAGTACATCGGTATATTGGGTTTCACCGAGACGATCATGCAGACGCACATTAAACAGGTTATTTGCCATATACAGGTTATTGATATATCCCCCGGCTTCCGGGCGGACTACCGATTCCGGTTTTGGCTCCGGTTCTGGTTTTGGCTTCGGTTCCGGCTCTGGTTCTGGTTCCGGTTCTGGTTCCGGTTCCGGTTCTGGTTCCGGTGTCACCGGGCTGTAATCTGATGTCAGATACCAGTTTTTCTCATTGCCGTTTTTACCGCGTCCCAGATAATAATCATACGCCCCGGCAACAATCCGCCCGTCCTGAGTGAAGGTACCGTCAGAATTACCGTCAACGGTGATGACTTCAATGCCGTTGAGAGTGGTCAGCGTCCCCTGCCCGCCGATATTCACAAAACCGACCGTCGTGGTTCCGGCAGAATTACCTTTGATCAGCAGTTTATCGGTCGGTGAATCATCCCCGTTCAGCACCGTATTCATAATCAGGTGGCCGCCGTTACCGGTGTAATCACCAGCCACGGTCAGTGTTTTCGGTACAAAGGCGTCCGGATCGCTCAGATCGTCCGGAGAGTTATAACGGAGTGTCGCACCGGTTAGTATCAGGTTTGACAGCACAGAGTCGGCGGTCATATTCCAGATGCTGTTGGCACCGGCAATATCCAGGTTAATGGTGCCGTTTGTGGTCGTATTTGGTGCGCCTGCCGCGTTATATTCCAGTGAGTTGGTACTGCCGGTAAAACGGCTGTTATCCGCCATCTGCAGATCAATAATCCCTTTTGTCTCTGCTTTCATATCACCGTCAACGGTGAATACACTGCGGATGCTGTCTCCGGACAGACGATCAGAAGAGGATATCTGTGAATCCGCCCCTTTGGCATACAGGGCAAATTTCCGGCCGTCACTGACCACATTAATGGTGGTATCACCGCCGAGATATACCTGACTGCCCGCAGTGACTGTTGCACCACCGACCTTTTTCGATCCGGCTTCGGCATAAATACCGTGTGCCGTCGTACCTTCGGCGCGGATATTCGTTGAACCCAGTTCGATAATGCCGCCTTTATTGGCATAAACCGCATGCGCAGAGCCGCCGTTCGCCACAATGGTGCTGTTATCACCAATCACCACACGGGCATCCCCGGTTGCCGCAGAGTTGGTATTCCCGGCGTAAACCGCATAACCGGTGCCTAATTCGCGTCCCAGAAACTCCAGATTACTGCCGGCCTCGTGCGAAATAATGACCGCATTTTTCCCGAGAGTAATCAGGTTTTCGTTGGTGCCGGTGGTTGATGAGTTAGCACGCACCCCCATCCCGAATGCATCAATATAGGCATCGTCACCCACGGTAATCACCGTGCCGTTACTCTCTTTGCCGACGTTCAGACCATCAGCGGAAGACCCGGTGGTTTTGATAGTTAACTTATCAATATTGATTTTACTGGCACCGTTTTTTGTCACGATACCGTCAGATTTGGCGCCGCTGGTCTCAATATTCAGCTCATTGAAATTATAGGTGCTGCTGTTCCCGTAAACCGCCCAGCCCTGGAGTGGCGAGATTGATGCTTCCGGCGTAGTGTTGATGGTCACACTCGCATAATCGGATAATGCCGTTCCGCCGTGCTCACCGGAATTGTAATAATAAATGGTTGAGGTACAGGTCAGGTGTTTTTGTCCGTCGCCGTCTGTCACCGATGTACAGGGATCCGCTATACCGGGAAGTGAATATAATCCCGACCCCAGTATAATAGATACCGGCAATGCGAATCTTTTTACAGATTTATATTTTTTCATAAGGGAAAGCCTCCCGGCGTAAAAATAAAAGCAGGATACAAATTCAAAAATCAATTAAATAAAATCCATCCGGCTTTATTAATATATAAAGTCAGCAGATAAATATTATTATCAGAAATAATTCAGATTATATTTACGTTACACATTACGTGTGTTTACCTGTTATTACAATCACGATGATAGATAAGATATTTTTATGATATCAATGTTAATAAATTGTTTTTATTATTTTTAATTGATATTTCAATGAATTAATATGAAAGATGTAAGTAATTATTACTTGGTAACAAAATTCCCGGAATGTTTATTCTTTATTTATCTATAATTGGATTAACAACAGAATAAAATGCCATTTAATCGCAATTTACACAAAATTTAATGCATTGAAATCAAAACAAACAGAATTTTGTTACAGATGTTTGTTTTCTTAACGCAAATCCGCATAAAATTTAACAATTAAATAATACCGCTACCATAACACTCTCCCTGTGATAAAAACAATACAAACAACTGTAAAACAAGCAATAATTTAATATTGTCACATTATACTGATGGCGAAATATACTGAAAAAACCCCATTATTACAGACAAAATAACGCATTTTATGATCACGATTTGCTTAACATGTCTTGTCAGACAATGTCACGAAAAGATCGAATAAAAAATTTCAACAAAAAATTCATGTAAAACATGAGATATTCTTTATATTTTGCGCTGCGTCAAATAAAAGTGATTAAACTACATACCAAATATGTAAATTTATGAAAATAATAAAACATACCAAGATTATATTTGCATCAAAAAATAACATGTGTTATTTAATTTTAATCATTAGATACACAATTCCCTTTTTTGAAAAAAACACCAGACATGTTAATAAGACAAGAAAACACAACCGGTAATTATTTACCGGGAATAACAACCATTCCTGTTATGACAGATTTAATCTACGGAGATAAATGGTGCAGAAATATCAATGCATAGATTCAGATTTACTCAATAAAAATATCGGGGAGGTGCTGTACAGATTTCGTAAGCTGAAAAAAATAAGCGGTGAGAAGTTAGGCTTTACACTTGAAATCAGTCAGCAACAGGTTTCCCGCTATGAGCTGGGTAAAGGGAATCTGACGGTCAGCCTGCTGTTCCGGATACTCACAGCACTGGATATCTCACTGATCGTCTTTCTGAATGAACTCAGAAAACAATATGATTCATCAGATACTGTTCACACCTTACTGGATATAGATAATTTATTGTTTTTAAATAAAAATATTAATAAGCCCGATTTTTTATTGTAAAAATAACCACACCTTCCGCCCCGGCCATACCACTGTCACCGGGGCCATGACTCCCCCTCAGTAAACAGACTGATTCTGTTATTTTTTAGGAAATACATCCCTGAAAAATAAAAAGATACTGCCCCTCTGCGCAACAGATTGCACAGAAAACACACACCTGCAATAAACACAGAGGAAAAACAATGAATCAGGATCTCAACACGCAGGATCTGTCTGCACCGGCAGCCGGTATTGACCCGGTAGTACAGGTCATGGGCGGTAACAGTGATATCGCACTGGATTTGGTGGTAATTATTGATACCAGCGGCTCAATGTCAGATGAGTCCGCCGATCTGAGCCGTGAAATAGACGCAGCGATAGAGAAAGCGGCAGCCCGCTGTCCGTCTCAGCTGCGGGCGACTTTCCTGGGCATTCAGGGTACCTGGACCGGGACAAAGTTTGATAAGTCGCTAAGTGATTATCTGATGGGCAAAGGCGCTCCCGCCGGAAATCTGCAGGCCCGGGAACCGTTTCCGGAAGCTGACGGCCGTGACCACGCGGGAAATAAAGAAGATCTGTGCCGTGCCGTTATTGATGCCAGTAAATATTTTGACTGGCGTCCCGGCGCGCGGCGCGCCATTTTTGTGCTGGGTGATGAAGGCATGGAAGGCGGCGGCGGAACACTGACCAGTGCCGCCATCGCGAAAAACAGTGAGGCGATTGGTGTCGCACAACTTCACGGCGTCAAAGTTTACACCTATCAGGGAACCCCGGATGATCGTCCGGAAAACCTTGACCGCTTCCCGTCGATTAAGGAAAGAGACAAAGTGACAAAGGAGTATCAGCGGCTGGCAGAGAAGACCGGCGGGCGCTCTTATATCTACACCACCGGTATTGCGAACTTCCTGCTGGTATTGCAGGAAATTCTCTGTGACAGTCTGACTCCGCCGGTGATCCCGGATAGCGGCCATTCACATGCGGACTGCCGCGATGTGTGTGAACAGCTTTCTTCAATTATTTCTACCGTCAATAAGCTGGCGGATATTATCAATAAAGCCATTGATGCCTGTTGCGGCACAGATGTTCATCATCACAAAGAGACTGCCGCCAAATGCAGTTGCTCCGGTAAAGTATAAACCGTAAATAATGAGTAAAAGCGCCCTGTTAATATCACGGCGCTTTTTTTATTTTTATCAGACGGATACCGTTTTTCGCCGGTGGGAAGACGGGAATGGCGGCAATACTGCATTTTTCAGTGCCTGGGATGCCGGATGGCGCAGTTGCTCAATACATCCCTGCGGCGATGTTTCTGCAATTTTTCCCTCATCCATAACCACCACGCGTGCGGCAAACCGGCTGACCAGCCGCAGATCATGTGTGACAAACAGATACGCAATCCCCTGCGTTTTCTGTAACTGTCCGAGCAGTGTCAGCAGAGATGCCTGCAGATGAATATCCAGGTTTGATACCGCTTCATCCAGGATGATCAGACGCGGATCCGGGGCCAGTGCCCGCGCAATACAGATGCGCTGTAACTGTCCGCCGCTGATCTGTGACGGCAGTTTGCCGAGCACTGACAGCGGCAGCTCCACCATATCCAGCAGTTCCGCAGTCCGGGCTTTGCGCTGTGTTTCATCCAGTGAGGTCAGCAATTTCAGCGGTTCGGCAATAATCTGCTCCAGGGTAAAACGCGGATCAACCGCCCCGGGGGGATCCTGAAAAACCATCTGGATCTCCGAACGGAACTGCCGCCGCTGTTTTTTATCCAGTTTACGCACCGGCATTCCGCGGTAAAAAACATCCCCTTTTTCCGGATATTCCAGCCCGCAGATCTGACGCGCGAGCGTGCTTTTTCCGCAGCCGCTGCGTCCGAGCAGAGCAACTGTCTCCCCTTCATTCAGGGTCAGGGAAATGTCATCGAGAATACAGCGCGGCTTTCCCGCTCCCATCAGTGAATGGCTTTGGTAGCTTTTGCTCAGGTGTTCAACAGAGATCAATGTCATGCGGAAAGCTCCAAACCATACAGTGAGAGGTGTGCAGAAATAAGATTGCGGGTCACCGGCGAGCGCGGCCGGGAAAAAATATCCTCTACCGGGCCGGTTTCAACAATGCTCCCGTCTGACAGCACCGCCACCTGGTCGGCAAGACGTGCCACCACACCCATATCATGGGTGATCAGCAAAAGCCCGGTCTGCCGGTCAGACACTACATGATCCAGCAAATCGAGAATTTTCATCTGCACCACCAGATCCAGATCGGTCGTCGGCTCATCGGCAAACAGAAACGGCGCGTCGCTGAGAATCGCAATCGCGATCATCATCCGCTGTAACATGCCGCCGCTCATCTCAAACGGATAGAGCTTCAGGATATGCTCACTGTCCCCGAGTTCAACTTCCGCCAGCACATCACGGATGCGTTTATCAATGTCATGCAGCGGCTGCCGGGTGGCCTTCAGTGTTTCGGTAATGTGCTGATGCATGGTCCGCACAGGGTTAAATGCACTGCGCGGGTTCTGCATAATCGACGCCACTTCCCTGCCGCGCAGAGCCTGCCCGGTGACCGGCTGCCCGTCCAGCAGAATAGTGCCCTGTGTTTTCTGCACGCCCGGCGGCAGCACATCCAGCAGCGCAGAGCAGGTCATGGATTTGCCGGAGCCGCTCGCCCCGACCAGCGCCAGCACTTCGCCGCGCCGCAATGAAAATGACAGATCAGAAATCAGGAAATGGGCATGATTATTATGCAGATACCCCGCCGAAAGATGGCTGACCTCCAGTACAGAATGATTTAATGACATGTCCCGGCCCTCAGTGTCGGATCCAGACGATCACGCAGAGCATCCCCGAGGATGTTAAACGCCATCACACTGAAAAATAAAATTAAACCCGGCCAGAAAATCAGCATCGGTGATGTCCAAACAAACTGGCGGGCATCACTGATCATCACGCCCCACTCTGCGGTGGGTGCCGCCACGCCCAGCCCGAGGAATGACAACCCGGAGACATGCAGCATCATATGGCCGATATCCAGAGTCGCCAGTACGATCAGCTGTGAAATGGTGGCCGGAAACAGATGCCGGAAAAAGATCCGCACATTACCGGCTCCGCTCAGACGTGCAGCCAGCAGAAATTCCCGGTGGCGCAGCGAGAGGATGATCCCGCGGACAATCCGCGCATACCACGCCCAGTGTGACAATGCGATCGCGATAATCACGTTTGTCAGCCCGGTACCGAGGATGCCGATTAAAAACAGTGCCAGCACCAGTGTCGGGAATGTCAGGAACACATCGGTAAACCGCATGATGATTTGATCCGTCCGTCCGCCGGTAAACCCGGCAATGCCGCCGATCACCAGTCCGAGCGTCATAATAATCACCAGCGTGATAGCAACAGTGCCGAGAGAAATCCGCGCCCCGGCAATCAGACGGGAAAAAATATCACGTCCGAGATGGTCAGTACCAAGCCAGTACTGACTATCCGGTTCCTGAAGCCGGTTTGATAACTCCACCAGATCCGGATCATGCGGGGAGATCCACGGCCCGGCAATCATGGCCAGCACCAGCAGTGCCACCACGGCCAGCGCAAACCACAACAAAAGATTGCGGCTCAGTGTCCGCCAGGCGGAAGGGGCTTTCAGTATCATATCGCTCATTCGATACCCTCCGCAGAGAGACGGATGCGGGGATCCGCAATCGCATAAATAATATCCACAATCAGGTTACAGAGGACAAAAATCACCACCATCAGCAGGGTAAAGCACTGAATCACCGGATAATCCCGGTTCATAATGGCAGAGACCGCATAGCGCCCCACACCCGGCCAGCTGAAAATACTCTCGATAATCAGCGCGCCGCCGAGCAGTTCCCCGATATGCATACCGATAGCCGTAATCACCGGCAGCCAGGCGTTGCGCAGAATATGTGAGCGCTCCACCGTCATTTCAGATAACCCGCGCAGCCGCGCATAACGGACATGGCGCTGCCCGGCCACCTCGAGCATGCTTGCCCGCAGCAACCGGGCATTAATCGCCAGTGACATCAGCGAGATAGCAATAACCGGCATGATCAGGTGTTTTGCTTCCCCTTTACCCATCGGCGGCAGCCAGCCGAGGTGAATCGAAAAGAGCAGGATCAGCAGGAACCCCAGCCAGAAATTCGGCATGGAAACCCCGATAAACGCAATCACCCGCACCAGCTGATCCGGCCATTTTTCGCGGTAACGCGCCGCCAGCATCCCCATAGGAACAGACAGAATAATAGTCAGCGCCAGTGCCAGCCCCGCCAGTTGCAGCGTGGCGGGCAGGAAATAGAGCAGATCCGGCAGCACCGGTTTCTGTGTGGCATAAGAGATACCAAAATCCAGATGCAGCACGTCAGACAACCAGTGAAAATACTGGGTCATAACCGGTTTATCCAGGCCAAGGAGCTCACGGGCGCTTTCCACCGCCTGCGGGGTCGGCGGAATTTTGGAGAGCCGCAGATAATCCAGCGCGGGGTCAGACGGCCCCAGGCGCAGGATCAGAAAGATAAACAGCGAGGTGCCGAGCAGCATCGGGATCAGCAGCAGCACCCGCCGGAAAATAAATCGCATCATAATCGCGGACCTGTTACTTCGCAGCCGGTGTCAGCTGATCAAACGGGATTTCATTCGACATCGCGCTGAACGGCACATCGCCAATTTCCGGTTTTGCCACTGCAATGGCGGTGATGTAGGTCAGCGGCAGATAAACCGCTTCTTCGTGCAGACGGGTCAGAATGTCGTGATACAGCGCACGGCGCTGTTTTTCATCCGTGGTGGTCAGCACCTGTGTGATTTTGGCATCGATTTCCGCTTTATCTGCCAGCCCCTGTTGTGCCTGATAATCGGCATGAGACGGAATGCGCATGGAACTGACAAACGCATGCGGGTCAAACGGCGCGCCCCATGTGCCGTTGAAAATCATTCCGAAGCGCCCGTCTTTCTGGCGCGAATAGATACTGCTTTCCTCTTCCCCGACCAGCTTCACATCAATCCCGGCGCGGCGCAGATCGGCCTGAACCACTTCAGAAATCGACTTCGCCACCGCATCGGTACCGACAAAATTCAGCTCCACCACCAGCGGCTCGCCATCTTTCTCACGGATACCGTTTTCGGTTTTCGCTTTCCAGCCGGCGTTTTCCAGCAGGGATTTCGCTTCTTCAACGTTATAGGCATACGGTGTTAAACCGGCGTCTGCATACGGCACATTTTCTGAGAAAAGGGTGTCCGCTTTTAATTGTGTGCCATACAGCACCTTTTCAATCATTTTATCTTTATCAACCGCGTGATTAATGGCTTTGCGCACGGCTAAATCACGGGTCGGGCCGGTTTTCGTATTGATAGCCAGTACCAGTGATTCCAGCGGTGCAGAGAGTTTGGTGGTATAGCCCGGCATATTTTTAAAGCGCTGATAGGTGTCCGGATAAATAATGCCGTCCGTGCCATATAATAAATCCACCTCACCGGCTTCAAATGCCACGGCGCGGGTATTCGGATCCGGAATCACTTTAAACGTGACGGATTCATACACCGGCTTTTTACCCCAGTACAATTCGTTGCGGACAAATTCATCTTTTTCGCTCAGACGGGATTCCGTTAATACCCACGGGCCGGTGCCGATCGGTTTAATAATACCGTCTTTGGTGCCGCCGTCTTTAAACTGTGACGGTGCAATAAAACGGAACGGACGCGGCAGCGCCAGCTCCTGTAAAATAGGATAATAAGCATCTTTCAGGGTGATTTTTAACTGATTCGGTGCGATATCCTCAACCGCCGTGATCTGATTAGCCAGTTCAAGCCAGGCGTGACGCTCGCGGTTTGCCAGAATGGCATCAAAGTTTGCTTTGGCCGCAGCGGCATCAAATTTCTCGCCGTTGGAGAATTTCACATCATCACGTAATGTGAAAATATAGGTTTTGCCGTCATCCGATACCGTCCATGATTCCGCCAGCCAGGGCTTTACAGTTCCGTCATTCATATAACGGACCAGCGGCTCATACACCATGGTTTGTCCGGCCATCTGATTCGGCGCATACTGATGCGGATTCAGCGGCCCCACATTCACCGGCCAGGCAAAATTTAAATGCGGATCAGCAAAGGCGGTATTTAACGCCCCGGCCACGAGTGCCACAGACAATAATAAAGAACGGACAACGTTACGCATATTTCACTCCTGATGTGCCACAGACAAATAAATAAAAAAGTCAGAAACCGGTTATTAAAATAATGCAGTTTTAATATAAAAGATTTTTCCGCGTAATTATGTACTCCCCCTGAGTACTTATTCTGTAAAAAAAGATAAACTCCGGTTATTATCAGCGCTGACGATTTTTTCAGGAAATCAGAGGCTGTTATTGCGTTATTTACCTGCTTATTGTCCGGGAACCGAAAAAGGCGATAACCACACTCTTTATCAGGTAAAAGCTGCAAAAAGGTGCCGATCCCGCTATACTGGCGGCCGCACTGAAGACAGTGCACATAACCACGGGCAAATATCACCCCATCGTGTGACAATTTGCTGCTCCCCATTGTGAAAATCTGAGAGTCTCATTATGTCATTACCTTCATGTCCGAAATGTAATTCTGAATACACCTATGAAGACGGTGCAATGTATGTGTGCCCTGAATGTGCCCACGAATGGAATGATGCCGAACCGGCAGCGGAAAGCGACGAGCTGATCGTCAAAGACGCAAACGGTAATTTACTGGCGGACGGCGATGCCGTGACAGTCATCAAAGATCTGAAAGTCAAAGGCAGCTCATCGATGCTGAAAATCGGCACAAAAGTCAAAGGTATCCGTTTAGTGGAAGGTGACCACAATATTGATTGTAAAATCGATGGCTTTGGTCAGATGAAACTGAAATCTGAGTTTGTGAAAAAGAGCTGATGTTCTGATATAAGATTGCTGACAAAATCCCGGACTGTTTTTTCCCGGACTTTGCCAACAATCTGAGGCTCCGCAATAGCGGCGGAGCCGCTTTCTCTCAGCAGGTATATTCTGCTTCTGATGTCACCGATGCCGCTGTATAAATATCCGACTGAATACTGAGACTTTCTTCATATAAAGAATTGTCCTGACATCCGGCAAAAAACCAGCCGACCGGTGTCTGTAAAATATCTGCCGCCCTGACCAGCATCCCCACATTAATCCGGCTTTGCCCACGTTCATAACGGGATAATTGCTGCTGACTTATTCCCAGGCCGGCTGCAACCTGCTGCCCGGAATAACCCAGCGCTTTTCGTCTGCAGAAAAGCCGGTCACCGACAGCACTGTTTACCCGCGCCATATCCCGGCAGGATTGAATCTCTGTCATATTAATTACCTTCAGAAATAAAATCATCCGGAAATATATTCCGGAAACAAATTAAAAGAAAAAAGCATTTATTGCTTAAATAAAATAATATTTATTTTCTTAACAAAAATAAAAAATAACGCTGATTAACAATCAGATAATCCGGAGGAAAATAAAACAAAAATAATACAAAAAACAAAATACACAACAATAATGTGTATAAAAAGCAACATATCCGGATTGTTATCTTCAGATAAATCAGCAATACACGATCAATTTTACCTGCTGATAACATCATGATGATAATGATGAAAAATAGGTCATCCGTTTATTCTGTGATAACGTCTAAAAAAGAATCAAACCTGACTATAATTACCAGACTGAATATTTTTATGAAAGAACGAAAACACCTGAGTGAACAGGAGGTTCATTCCTTAATATCATCATTACCTGATTCAATTAACCATCTTCGTAATCAGTGTCTGATTGCTGTTTGTTTCAGTCACGGATTACGCGCCAGTGAACTGACCGGATTAATGCTAAGTGATATTAATATCAATGAAAAAACTATTCATATTACCCGGCTGAAACACGGATTAAGCACTAATCAGCCCTTACAGTCCCTTGAATATGAATTACTGACACAGTGGCTGGCTCAGCGGCATGCGTCTGAACATTATGCCGAACCCTGGCTTTTCCTTTCCCGTAAAGGCGGCCGGTTATCCCGCCAGCAGATATTCCGGATTATCCGTGACAGCGGATTGTCCGCCGACCTGAATATTGCGGCACATCCGCATATGCTGCGCCATGCCTGCGGTTATGCGCTGGCAGACAGAGGAACAGATACCCGGTTAATTCAGGATTATCTCGGCCACCGCAATATTCAGCACACTGTGTTATATACCGCCAGTAATGTGGCCCGGTTCCGCAGTATTAAATTATGATTTTCTGCCCCGGGAAAAAAAGTCATCCTGCGGAAATAATTTTGCGCCCTGATATAAATAATATTTTCCGGCTTCAGTCTCGCCCTGAAACTGCAAAATTATAATCAGGGAGTGATACACATTTTTATCAGTATGTTTCTTCAGATAGTTTTCAGCCCAACGGCGGTAATCTGCTAATAACTGCGGATCTCTGGTCTGATTAAACTGCATTAATTTATGTACATGACGATCAAACTCCACCCGCTCATATTGCGTCATCAATACAAATTCCGGTAGTGATGACAATGCCCGGATATCCTGCATTCCCCGCCGTTCAGCACCGGTCAGAATAATTCCCGTCAGCAATGCGCCTGCCATCACACAGAGTATCCCCGCGCCTGCTCCTGCCGTTATCATGCTGAAAAATGATGGTAATCGTATGATTTTCGCCGGTAAAGCGGTAATGCTGTCAACCTG
The DNA here is from genome assembly GCF_051172335.1 of Morganella sp. B601. Taxonomy (NCBI): domain Bacteria; kingdom Pseudomonadati; phylum Pseudomonadota; class Gammaproteobacteria; order Enterobacterales; family Morganellaceae; genus Morganella; species Morganella sp. B601. Next base: position 400,293 of record NZ_JBPIZE010000004.1, on the reverse strand, counting down.
AGACAGTAATAATAAACACAGTGCAAAATGCAGTGCTGATAAACCAAACGGGTATTCGGTCTGGGTATGCAGCAATAACGGTAATATGGTCAGACACAATGTCAGCGGCAGCGGATTATTTTCCCGGCGAAACGCCAGCCACGCTCTCTGTATAATCAGCCCCCCGCCGGTGATAATCAGAGCCAGACCGGTTAATGCCACAGCACCACCTTCTGCTCCCCAAAACAGAATTTCATTGTGCGGGTGAATAACAACTCCTGTACCTTCCGTGGATTTTCCCTGCCAGACCCGGAACATCTGAAACACATATTCAAAACCACCGGCACCCCAGCCGGTCAGCGGGCGCTGTTTCAGCATCTCCCATGCGCTGCTGAGCATTTCCAGCCTGGCATTATCTGAATTCAGATGTGATATCACGCCAATCTGTGTATAGTTTTTAAGCCACCAGCCCGCAAGCACACCAGTGACCAGCAGGATAACAGCCAAATATTTCCTTCTGCGCGTACCGGCTGATAACAGCATAATCACCGCAGTGATAACCGCACTCAGCCCGCCAATCCGGGACTGAATCAGCACCAGAACACACGGCATAATAAACAGTGCCGACACGGTTATCCACCGGCTGATACTGCTTTGCCGCTGATCCGGGAGTAAAAAGAGAAACAAAGCAAACGCTGTACCACAGGACAGAAAGGTTGCCAGCAAATTAACCTGCTGAAAAACACCGTACGGGCGATTGCTGAGCACCGGCCAGGGTATCCATCCGCCCGCCGGAGTCAGTTGCAGTAAAATAAGCAGCGCATGCACCATGCAGGCCGACAGCCATAACAGTACCAGAAAGCGGATGTGATCTTTGCTCAGTTTCAATCGGGCACAACACAGATAAAACAGCAGCCCTGCGGCTGCACCGGCCCAATACAACCCGCCGTTCAGCCGCCATTCAGGACGGGTATACAACAGCGGTAACGCCAGTATCACAATCCCGGCAGAAAACCAGCACAACGCCGGAGTGACAATCAGGCACTGCTTTCTCCGGATAACAGAGATACTGACAAATAATATCAGTATCCCCATCATTGCCCATGAAAAGCAATTCTGCGGCAAATTCAGCCCGTAGCCACCGGTATTCGGGATATACAACAGTGACCCGCAGATCCAGATAATAAAAAACAGCTGCAATCCGCGTGAAAAAGTCATCCGTTACTGCTCCGTGAAAACCAAAATAGCGTTCGCCGTAAAGTCACCGGTTTTCAAATCCGTGGCGTTAATTGCCGGGTCACGCACCGCCTCAAATCCCAGCGTCAGAGTATGAATGCCGGGCTGATAACTGAGAGGAAAGGTTTGTCCGGGCTGAACCGTTTTTCCGTTATATAACACAGCAACACCCAACCCCGTAGTGCTGGTGCTGACCACCTGTTCATTGCTGACGGAGATCGGGGTGAATTCCAGTTTCATAGTAGCGTTATAGTCAATATTACCATCACATTTAATGGAGATATCTTTTGTCACCGGGGGTGTTGTACCGGATTTAACGGCAATATCTGTACGTTCTAATTTTCCCAGCTGAACATCTAAATCCGTACCGCCATTCAGAGTACATTTTGGTGGTTCGACGGGTAACCGGTGTGCATCTCCGCAGAATTTACCGCGGTTATCCGGACCATATCCCATATCGCCGCGGTATTCGTAACCTGTTTCCGTATCTTCTATGGTGAAACAATAACCACCTGCAGAAGGTGCTTTTTTGGTTTGATCGTTATTATAAATTTTTTGCTCAGCAAACGATTTGGATTGCTCCAGCCAGACTCTGTCCCCGATCAGTAAGACAGAACCTTTACCTTTACTGCAGGTATCCATATTTTCAGGATAAGCACACCAGTAAACTTTTGTGATGTAATAACCACTTTTCGGCACATAAGCCTTATTATCACCAGCATTTCCCCCCATAGACATCAGAAAATTAATGGCTTGACCATCCGCGTAATAAGCCCCGGTATTCGGGTACCAGTCACAAATATTAGATTTAAAAACATTCTTACCGCCAGAGATACAAGGAAGGGATGCACCCACCCAGCCAATCGCATTGGCGCCCTGAGATACCACCAGCAGAAAAAACAGTGCAGCCCCGCGCAGCATTAATTTATTCATCATTTACTCCTACAAATATTCCGCCACCAGCGTGCCGGTCGCCCGGAACGGAGACTGTGTTAAGTCCGTGCCCGGCACTTTTACCAGTTGTGCTTCCAGCTTTGGCCGCTGCGTAACATCATCGATTTTGAAAAATTTATTTAACTCAAGCGGCTGTCCGTCCTTCAGAATCCGTACCAGCAAACCGCTGACATCACTTTCAATCGCTGACGGATCAGATACCGACGGGCGGGATGTCATAAAGATCATCCGCAGCGTATTTGCCGGGTTGATTCCGGGACAATCCAGTGTGTAATTGAGCGGCAGGCTGTAGACTTTCGTGTCCAGCTTATTAATGCCGACATTTTTAAAATCTGCTGTAATCGTCTGATTATTATTTACCGTGCAGACAGACAGCGCTCTCAGTGTACCGGTGAAATTAAAGATTTTATTGTCACCGGTCTGTTCCGATACGGCCTGCGCTGACCATGCCGTCAGTAAGAAAAAACCGGATAACATAACTATTATTATTTTTTTCATTTTCATTATTTCCCGGTTAATCAAAAGTCATGGTTAAAATAGCTTGTGATGTAATGGATTGCCCGTTTATCCATGTATTATCATCAGGATGCACCTGCACCAGTTCGGCCTGCAGCTTTGGCAGATTCAGAATATCCACGTTAAAATCAGTATTAATATCCTGCTGTTTTCCGTTAACCAGCAGACGAATCCCCAGATTTGCATTTATTACCGGTGTGCTGCCGACACTGACAGGCAGCAATTTATGACCGGCATCATCAACGGTATCGCCCTGCGCAGAGTCCAGGCGAAAGCGGGTCTTTCCTGCTGTATCACCGGTACAGGTCATTCCGCTGTCCAGCGGTCTGATATAACTACCGGTAATATTATTTACACCGGATACGGAGGAAAAACGAATATCCCCGAAATTAATATCCGGTGATGATTGATTACTGAATGTGCAGCGCCCGGTGGCAATCACCGTACCGGATATATTTATTTTCAGCCGGTTTTCATCACCGGTTTTACCCTGCGCGGGAAATACCGTCAGGCTCACTACCGCTAATAACATCCAGCCCGGTAATAGGGTATGCGCAGCCTGCCGGTTAAACCGTTTTATGAATGTCATAATACTGTCCTGTCTGTGTTGCGCCCGGCGGGCTACGGATATGAGATTTCAAACGTGGCTGTCGCTGACAGCACACCTGTCGTCAGGGTTTTATCCTTAACCGCATCCGGCTCTGCCTGCACATACCCCTGAAAATTCAGTGTGGTTGTGCCGTCACTCAGGGCATATGCCGGACTGGTTTTATTCAGCGGCAGTAACTTCCCTTCCGGGGTTTCAATACCCACTGCCAATCCCGGTAATGTGCCGTTATCCGGCACCAGCAATCCAGGCAGCGCGCTGCTTTCAGCCCCGCGAAACGTGATAAAGGCCTTTTTACCGATAGTGGTATCACACCCTTCCAGCTCAATACTGAACGGCTCCGGCGGTGTCCGGTCTGCGGTATAAAAGTAGTTTTTTACTATCGTGCCGAACGGAAGTGAGATATTTTCACTTGCCTGCGATAAAGTGCACGGCTCAAACACCAATTGCCCTTTCACTTCAACATCCGTACTGTGCGCTGCCGAACACAGCAGCAGACCGGAACACAGTACAGCCATACACGGAATGGATATCTTCACTTTCTCTGCTCCTGGTCTGCGCTCTGTATCAGCCCGGTTTCACTTCACTCACCCGGCAGGTATTGCTCTGGCAGGAAAAAATCATTTTCGGGCGGCCGCCGTAATCATTGATGTAACCCAGTACCGGCGCATTCCCCAGTGAAGCGGCACTGCCGCCGAGGGTTTCACTGCTGTCCGGAGCAACCATGAATGCCTCAAATCCGCTGATATCTTTTCCTTTATATGCCGCAGATGCTGATGAAATCGTGACGTAGTATGGTGTCGGATTATTCACAATGTATTTATCACCCTGCCGTGTCAGGGTAATACTCTCCTGCCACGGCTTTGCATTCTGCGCCACCACTAAGCCTGCCGGGCGGTAAAACAGTTTGATGCGGGTCTGTAATGCAATCTGCAGTGTATTGGGTTTATCCGATTTCGGCGGAATTTCCCGTAAATTGAAGTAATACAGACTCTCTTTATCCTGTGACAACAGAGTCATCGCGGCTGTCGGCTGAATTTTTACCTGACTTTTCTCACCGGCTTCCACCCGCTGGATTGGCGGCAGTGCCACCAGCGGATCCTTGATCTTGTTACCCTGCGCATCTTCAATCCATGCCTGCGCCAGATATGGTAACTCTTTATTCTGATTAGAAATTTCAACACTTTCCGCCCGTTCACTACCGTTTAAAATGACACGGGTTCTGTCCAGTGCAATCGCCGCCTGTGCAGCCGGAGCCGCCAGAATACCGGCCAGCATCAGTACCGGAAGGCTCCGTGAAGTAAAACGGCTGTATTGATTCTTCATTTCTTACTCTCTCTTTTATTCTCCGCCCCCGCCACTATCAGCGGGGTGGATGTTGTTTCTGTTTTTACTGATTTTTCCGGTACAGGTGCTGTTGCAGACACACACGGCAGCAGCAGATTCCCCTGCGGGATCACGGCCGGAAAATGGATTTCACACTGCGTTTCCCCGCCCCACGATACCTGCATTGTTTCTTCCGGATTAATACCGGAGAGCCAGACCATGCCATCCTCGCTGACCATCCCTGTCTGTATATGATCCCTGTTCTGCACCACTGCCCCGAACGGCGGAACATGTCCGTCAGTCAGGCTGAGTACCGCCATCGCCTTCTGCCCGGAGACGACGCCGAAGCGGCGGTAACCAATTGCACCTTCCGTCAGCGTTCCCTGAACTACGGAACGGGTCGCTTCGGCGTTTTCACCCAGTTTGTTCAGATCCACATTGACGCTGCTGCGGTAATAGTTGCTGACATCACTGACAACCGCTTTACCGAAGATATTGGTGGTGGTTTCTCCGCCACCGCCGCGGACAGGAACATCCGCCACACCTCCGGTATCCACCAGCATGCGGGTTCCTCCCATGACACCGCTGCGGTGCAGTGCCGCACCTTCCGCTGTGGCAGTCAATCCGCCGCGTACAGACAGCCCGGCCGCACTGTAACGGTTACCTTCAAATCCGGCAGTTGCGGTCACTTCGGCTTTATCCCCGCGATAGTTCAGATAGCCGTTACCAATAGCACGGTGATCACTGCTCATCCCGGCGGTGATACGATAGTTCGCCCGCTCATTAATGCGGTCACTGTAATCCGCTGAGTGACTATTCTGTCCTTTACTGAACTGCCCGCTGTAACCTATGCTGCCGCTTTCCCCCCACGGCACAGACAGGCCGATATACATCCCGTCATCACGGCCGCCCTGATGGCGGTTACGGTACGCCGATAAATTCAGGCTGATGTTTTTCACCTGCCCGATATCGAAATAATGAGAGGTGGAAATATTCCAGTTATCACTTGCCGGGCGATCCCAGTAGGTCTGGTGGTTAAAATTAAGATACACATTCGTATTCAGCGAACTGAGTGTCTGGCTGAATGTCATGGTGTACATCTCTTTGCCGTTACCTGTCACCGCAGCGTTGTGATAACGGGCACTCAGATATTGCGACATTGTCATAAAATCGCGCTCAGAGAAGCGGTAACCGGCAAATGTCACCTGGCTGTTGGTAGCATCAAACCGTTTGGAATAACTCAGCCGGTATGACCCGCCTTTTTTGGTTTTCCCGCCCGGCAAAGAAGCGCGTGATTGGGTAATATCAGCGGATAATGCCCCCAACATCAGCAAATCACGCCCGATACCGGCCGAAACGGCGTTATATTTGCCGGCGAATAACCCGCCGCCATAGACAGACCAGCCGTTACTGACACCCCATGAAAATTCACTGCTGATAAATTCCGGCCCTTTGACACGGTGGTCATATTCCGAGGGCTTACCGAGCGCCACTTTATACCGCACCAGTCCGGGTCTGGTCAGATAAGGCACACTCGCCGCATCAACCTGAAAGGTCTGAACCGAACCATCCTGCTCTGCGACTTCCACATCCAGCTTACCGGACAATGCGTTACTTAAATCCCGGATCTGAAACGGTCCTGCTGCTACCGTAGTTTCATAGATCACCCGCCCCTGCTGTTTTACAGTGACCCGCGCATTGGTTTTCGCCACCCCGGATACCTCCGGTGCATAGCCGCGCAGATTCGGCGGCAGCATCATGTCATCGGTATCCAGCGCCAGGCCGGTATAGCGGAAGCTGTCAAACATACCGGAGGTGAGATAGTTTTCCCCCAGCGTTAATTTTGCCCGCAGTGGTGCAATCGCGCGGTAAGCGTAAAACCGGTTCCAGTCCCAGCTTTGGTCAGATTCATGATTGGTGCGCGAATAGCGCCCCTGCCAGTCTGCCCGCAAACGCCAGGCGCCGACATTCAGGCCGGTGGTACCGTTACCGCTGAAATCCTGCCGGTTACTGTGTCCGGCCTCGCGCTGCTTTGTCAGCTGCGTATTCAGGTTGTAATCCAGGATAAAACCGGCAATACCCTCATCCCAGCGTGACGGCGGATCCCAGTTATCCGCGGTATATTCCAGATACGCCTGCGGCAGACTGACGCGCAGTGCCCCGGCGGCAAAATCCGCCCGCAGAGTCATTCCCGGCAGTGATGCCGGATCAGCGCATTCACCATTGTGCCACCAGGTCAGCTGTCCTTTTGCGGATGAGGTTAATCCCAGCTCTTCGCTCATCTCCGGCGTAATACAGGCCATACTGCCCTGCGGATCATTATCCGGGGCCAGAAAACGGATCTGCCGCTCCGCCTGCATGCTGCTATTAATTTTCAGCGCCAGGGAATAGGTTCCCGGCATCACATAACCGGCCTGAGAAAACTGTGATAAATCAATATCTCCGCGCTCATTCAGATCCAATACCTCAGTATTGAACTCCGTAATGTCCTCCGCCTGAACCACCGCAGAAAACAGAGAGAGCAGGATCATAAATGTCAGCGGCTTTAACCGCGCCGCCGGGCGCGACTTTCCGCAGCCTGACGAAAATACATTGGCTTTCATCACAAATAATCCAGGTTAAAATTGACGGTTGACCGATATATCCCTGTTTTTATTGAGTTACGATCCGCAATCAGCCGTAACCGGTAATTCAGTGTGATATTTTTTGTCTGTGGTATATCCGGGAGTGCCACTGCTTTTCCCGGCATAATCACCGAACCATCTCCCTGACTGAGCTGAATCCCGACCCCTTCCGCCTCTCCGCTGATGGCAAACAATCCGTTGCTGTCCGCCGGACCGGTAAACGTTATCGCCAGACTTTTGCCATCCGCTGACAGCAGACAATTTTCCAGCCGGACAGCAAACGCAAAGGCTGAACTGTAGCCACGCTGATATAACTCGGTTGCCGCAACCTGTGGTATATCAATCCGTTGATACTTATCCTGCATATTGATGGTGCAGGAAGAATCCAGAACAAATCCCTGTAACCAGATCCGGCCTGTCTGCTGTTCATGCCCTGCCGCACTGACAGTCAAACAGACGGCCAGCAGTCCGGTACTGAGTATCTTCGCCTTCACTTTTGCTCTCCGCCCGGCTCCCGTACCGGACTTCCGGTACGGGATAAAGACACAACTCCGGTTACTGATAAGCCATCACGAAATCAGCTGTTGCAGTGAAAGCACCAGGTGCAACGGCTTTCGATGCGTTTGAATCTCCCTGCATATATGCTTTGAAATTCAGTTCGTTATCACCGTCATTCAGTGTAAATGCATTTGATGTGTCTCCCGGGGCAATAACATTACCGCCGGCATCAGTAATAACCACACCCATTGAACCGGATGCCGGACCGCTGACACCAAAGGCTTTATCCAGACCTTTTGCCGAATCCCCTGCAATACCGTTAAAACTTACGGTTGCTGTTTTTCCGCTGGTGATATCGCAGTTATGCAGTTGAATGGTAAAATCAACCGGCGTGGATTTACCGCCCTTCGCCAGTTGCACTTTAGCCACGCTGCCCAGCTCAACAGTTTGTTTCAGGCTGTTTGCATCAATAGAACAGGCTGCATCAATCACTTCACCGTGAAAGTTGATTTTGCCGCCGCCCTGATTGGCTGCCTGCGCAGTCATTGCCATTACGGAAGAAACTGCCAGTGCGAGAACCACTTTTTTCATACTCATATCCAACTTCCTGATTTACTTGTTTTAGATAAAAATGCCGACATAAGGCATATATAAGCAATGTTTTGCTTTTGTACTTTTTTGATACAGTTCCGGAACCACCTGTACCCTTTCACCGTCGGCGGATTTGTGATCCTGCCGGTGATCCTGTTTATTCCGTCAGCAGTGCCCGTTCCGGATGGTCACTTCTCATACCCGTGACGCAACTAAATAAACCAAAATGTTGCGTTTTGCGTATTACACTGAAATATATAAATTTATTAAACGATGAAAATTGATTTAACAGGTGCGGCAGATATGAGGAGGAAAAGCAGATCGAAAAAAAGATGGGGGTATTGCTGTTTTACGTCAGAACATGCCAGCACGAATCGTTAAGAAAATTCCGTGCAGGATAAAAAACGGGCATTTTTTGCACAAAAAACAAGCTATTTTTGATTAAAAAATAAACTGAAAGTGATTTTGACGGAGTTTTGAACTTATTTTGATATATTTTAAATTTAAATATTGCCCATGAAACAAACAGCAAATAATATAGCGACACTTTGGTTTATTATGTTACATTATTCTAGTCCCACAATCCCCGAAAACGCCCCGAATTTGCTGCGGTATACAGCACAGTATGCTGAATGTTGCGGTGTCCGAGATAATCCTGAATCAACCGGGTATCCGCCCCTTTATCAGCCAGCGCATAGCCGCAGGCATGACGCAGCATATGCGGATGAACCGGTACCGGCAGCCCCGCCATTTCTCCCAGCTCTTTTAAGATCCGGTAAATACGGGAGCGGGAAAGGTGTCCGCCTTTGCGGGATAAAAACAGCCAGTGGTTTTCAGCGGCACGGGGATAACGGGAGCGGCAGTTAAGCCAGCGGGTAAGCAGATTTTTTTCTGTACGGCTCAGGGGATGGGTGGTGGAAAGGCCGTTTTTAAGTCGTCTTATATAGAGATTATCGGCGGCAACATCCATGTCCGATAAACTCAGTTGCCCCAGTTCACTGACGCGGAAGCCGTGGACAAAACACATCCACAGCAGGCAGGTGTTCCTCTCCGGATCACGGCCGTTTTCCGCAACTGCCATCATTTTCTCCACCTCAGACTGCATCAGGTGTTTACGTTTGTTTTCCTTCATCCGGTTTCCTTTTGTACCGGGTGGGTGCGGACAATCCATACTCCGGAACAGATTCCGCTGTATAAATATCCGCTTTTCCCCGGAAGCACTCCCGGTATGAACGCGCTTCCGGACAGTCAGCGAAAAACCAGCTGACCGGTGTCTGTAAAACTTCAGCCGCCCTGACCAGCAGGCTGACATTGATCTGACTGCATCCCCGCTCATAGCGCGAGAACTGCTGCTGGCTGATCCCGAGGTGATCCGCCAGGCGGCTGCCGGACCAGCCCAGCTCTTTCCGCTTGCGGAAGATCCGGTAGCCGACAGATTTATTAACGGTTAAATCAGTATCTTCTGTAATCATATTTTAGTCTCACTGCGGACTCACAGTGCTGCCGGTCTTCGCAGCACTGTGAGAGAAAATAAGAAATTACGGCATAACAAGAATGATGGATCCGGAACCTTCGAAAGCGCCCGGCGCAACCCGCCCGTTCACTTTCAGCACCGATTTCACATCCACCTGAGTCGCACCACCGGCCGGGACATGAATGGGTGCCCCCTGCTCTCCCGGATTGCCGTTGAGATAAAGATCCGCGTACAGGCTGTTATCCGGCCGGAGCGGGACACGGCCGCTGTCTGAGCCGGAGGCGATCACGAGGATATCCATATCCAGATTGCAGGTGACGGTGATGCTTTTATTACGTGCCGCATCCGGCAGACTGACTTCATCAATATCCCCGTAATCCAGGATCACAGAGCCGCTGGTCACTTCACAGGCGCCCACCGGCGGCGGGGCGATACCACAGAGTGAGCCGGGCAGCAGGCGTCCGTTTTTCGACCAGCCGCCTGATTCAGATTCATAAAACAGCCCCACACACTCCTGATTGGAATTCAGCGCCGGGCCGACATGCTTCGCCGTGCCGTTATATGGCAGCGAAATATTGTTCAAAACCGCATCCCGCACTTCCGCCAGTGTTCTCAGCTTTTCCACACGGACAATCGATTTGGTGGAAGAGCCCGGTGAACCGTCAACATCGTGTTTATGGTTGATATTGATCCAGCAGACAGACCAGCCGTAGCAGGGATTGGGAGCCGAAGGGTCTTCCGGATCCCAGCGCTCGATAATGTAGGTGTAAACGGCATTCGCCGGGTTCCCTGACGATTCCGTGATATAAGAGAAAATCGATGCCCCCGCCGAAGCGGACCAGAGCAGCGCGACCGCCGCAATTATTTTCACAAATCTGTTCATAGCGAGCCTCAGTTACCCGTCAGTCATAATTGAGATGAAATGTCGCAATGGCACTGAACGGCCCGCGTTTAATGGTTTTGTTTGCCAGCGCATCCGGCTCTCCCTGTACATAGGCGCGGAAGTTCAGCAGTGTCAGTCCGTCATTCAGCGTGATCTGCGGTGATACCTCATTGACCGCCAGCGCCGTGCCGTCCGCATTTTCCAGCCCGACTGCGATGCCCTCCGCCTGACTGCCCGGGCTTATCGCCAGCGCGCCGCTGATAAACGGATTTTCATCCCCGGCAAACATCACCGTCACCCGCTTGCCGATGGAGGTATCACACTCCGAGAGCCGGATCCGGAAATCCTTCGGGGGTGTCCGCTGATAGGCGTACAGGTTTTTATCGGGGATATTGCCGAACGGCAGTTCCACGGTTTCATCCCCCGGATGTATCGTGCAGGGCTCATCCACCAGCGTGCCGTGAAAATACAGGTTGTCAGGGACAGCCCCGGCATCCGCACCCGGCAGTGATAACAGAAACACACCGCAGGTACTGATAAAAAAGCGCCTTACTGTTTCATTCATTGCATTGCTCCTACTGATATTCCGCCAGCAGTGTGGCGGTCACATCAAATGCACCTTCCGGCAGTGTGCTGCCCGGCCGTTTTACCGGCACCGCCTGAATCACCGGCGGGTTATCCGGTGATACCGCAATGCGTTTGTTGAGCGTGAAGGGCTTTCCGTTCTGCGTCAGGTGAATCGCCAGGTCGGGGATGTTGGTCTGTAAAGCCGCATCATCAAACCCGCTGACCGGGCCGGTGACCGACAATCCCAGATCCCAGCCCTTGATATTGTCCTCACACACCAGGGTGTAATTGACCGCCCTGGTGTAATTGACGCCATCCACTTTATGCACGCCGACGTTGTCACCGAAAAACACATCGATCACACCGTTGTCACTGATCGTGCAGGCGGGCGGTACCAGCAACGTACCAAACAGCTTCATGTTCGGGGCGGCCGCGCTGCCCGCTGCGGCACACAGCAGCAGCATCAGTAACCGCCGGTAATGTTTTGCCATGATCAGACTCCTTACTGATAATCCAGTTCCAGTGTTGCCACCGCCGAGAAATCCCCGCCGGTCAGCACCGCCGTCATATCACGGACAGGCACCGCTTCCAGCGCCGGAAAGACCGGATAAGTAAATTTCACTTTTTCACCGGGATTGAGCTGCCGCCCCTGATAAAGCATGCGCACCCCCAGCCCGGCGATTTCAGTCTGTAATAACCCGGCATCAAACCCGGCAGTATTGCCGGTGATGGCCAGCGTCATGGCATTAGTCGGCATCTTTGTGCACTCCGCCGTGTAATTGACCGGCTGTTTGTAGCGCTGGCCATCAATGCGGGTGCTCATAACCTCCCCGAAATCCACCAGAATGGTATTGCCGTTGTTAATGACACACGGCGGCGGCGCGATCACATTGCCGCGGATAGTGACATAGGTGATCCCGGGCACGCCCCGGATACCGGCCACCCGCTCCGGCAGTGCCGCAGCACTTCCCGCTGAGATACAGAGCACAACCGCCAGTATCCGCCGGAGGAAACACTGTTTTCTGATCCGCTCATCCATGGTTTATCCCCTGTCTGTTCAGTTACCGGCAGCCGTTTTTGTCACACGGCACTCTGCGCCGCTGCAACTGAACTGCAGCTGCGGGCGGCCGCCGTAGTCGTTGATATAACTCAGCACCGGCGCACTGCCGAGAGTGGCTGCACTCAGGCCGAGTGTGCCCTGACTTTTCGGTGCCACCATCAGCGGGGAGAACCCGTTCAGGCTTTTGCCGCCCAGCCCGCTGAGGGCATCCACAATCGTCACGTAATACGCGGTCGGGTTATTGACGACATAATGATCTCCACGGCGCGTCAGGGTAATTTTTTCCTGCCACGGATTAGTCAGATCCGTTTGTGAGGCATAGATAGCTTCCGGGCGGTAAAACAGTTTGATGCGGGTCTGCAGGGCGATTTGCAGGACATTCTGCCGGTTGCTGCGCGGCGGAATTTCCCGCAGATTGAAATAGAAGACACTTTCCCTGTCCTGCGGCAGTGCGGCGATCGCCGGTAATGCCTGAATTTTTACCTGACTTTTATCACCCGGCTCAATACGCTGCACCGGCGGCAAAACCACCAGCGGTGACGAAATTTTTTCTCCGTTCTGATCCTCAATCCATCCCTGCGCCAAATACGGCAGCTCTTTATTCAGATTGCTGACATTCAGGCTGACAGATTTCTCTGCCCCGTTGAAAATGACACGGGTTCTGTCCAGCGCGATAGCCGCATGCGACTGTGCTGAGGCCAGCAATACAGCGGCAACGGCCAGAACAGAGAGACGGGTTTGTTTAACTGACATCATAATGAATCACTCATTTCGTTACGTGTGGAAGGTGCCGGGTCTGCCCGGCCTGTGATATTCAGCCATTTCCCCTGCTGCGGGCGGTCAGCCGGCGGCGGGGAAGACGGCAGCGCAACCGGCTGCGGTTTTTCCGGGACGGATTGCGGCTCTGCGCCGCAGGTCAGCAACAGGGTGTACAGCGCCTGTCCCGGCGCAAGCTCCGGCACCGTCATCCGGCATGCAGCCTCACTGCCGCGCCGCAGCGTCAGAATATCCCCGCTGTTAATGCCGCTGAGATACACCTGCCCGCCGTCATTGACGATCCCCAGCTCGCGGTTATCCGCAGAAGTCACCACCGCGCCGAACGGCGGCTCGCTGCCGTCCGCCAGACGGATAGTCGCCATGGCCTTTTGTCCTGACAGCACATCAAACTGACGGTAGCCGATAGCCCCTTCCGTCAGCGTCAGCTGCTGAACAGAGCGGCGTGCTTCCGCATTTTCCGGCAGTTTGTTGATATCGATAGCGGCACTGTTGCGGAAGTAATTATTCATATCCGGCAGAACGGCTTTCCCGAAGCGGTTGGTATAGCTGAGTGCCCCGGTGCTTCTGACCGGCACATCCGCCACGCCGCCGGTATCCACCAGCAGACGGGCGCTGCCCGGCATATTGATGCGGTGGAATGCCCCGCCCTGCGGTGTCATCGTTACCCCGCCCTGAAGCGAGAGCGATGCGGAGGTATATTCCCCGTCAATATGTCCGGCACTGGCAGTGACCAGAGCACTGTCGGCATAGTGCATGTAATAGCCGTCAACGGAGGCTTTGCCGTTGCTGCTCAGACCGGTGCCGAGGCGGTAACTGTTGTTATCATCCGGACGGTCGTAATAACTGACGTTATGAGAATTACCGTGGCGGTTGATCATGCTGTTGTAGCTGACCGTGGCCCTATCCCCCAGCGGCATGCTGATATTGAGATACACCCCGTCATCATTCTTATCCTGATATTTATTGCGGTAAGCGGATAAGCTGATATTGATATTCTTATAACTGCCGATATCCATATACTTCGCCAGCGACAGGTTATAGTTGTCGTTATCCGGCCGGTTCCAGTAAGTCTGGTGGCTGTAGTTCAGATAGGTGCTCAGCCCGATATCCGGGAACTGCTTGCTGAACATGATGGTGTACAGCTCTTTATTGTTATCCGCGCGGTTATCGCTGTAGCGGCGATCCAGATACTGATTCATGCTCATAAAGTCGCGCTCGGAGAAACGGTATCCGGCGAAGGTGACCTGGCTGTCCAGCTCCTCAAACCGTTTGGAGTAACTCAGGCGGTATGAACCGCCGCGATACTGTTTGTCTTCCTGCGGCAGACGGGCAAAAGATTGGGTTGCATCAAAAGAGATGGCCCCGAAGGCCATCAGATCACGACCAACACCAAGAGAAACGGCATTATAGTCCCCGGCCACGAGGGAGCCGCCATATAATGACCAGCCGTTACTGATCCCCCATGAGAATTCCCCCATACCAAAGACAGGGCCTTTCCCGTGACGGCCGATTTCGGACGGCTGCCCGGCGGCGAGTTTGTACTGCACCCGGCCCGGACGGGTCAGGTAAGGAATGCTGGCGGTATCCATCTGAAACGACTGCACAGAGCCATCCTGCTCTTCCACCCGGACATCCAGTTTGCCGCTGACCGCATCATTAATATCCTGAATACGGAACGGTCCCGGCGCGACCAGGGTTTCATAAATCACCCGCCCCTGCTGGCTGACGGTAATTTTGGCATTGGTTTTCGCCACACCGGTCACTTCCGGTGCATACCCGCGCAGATTCGGAGGCAGCATGTTGTCATCGGTAGCCAGATTGACCCCGATATAGCGGAAGTTATCGAAAATATCTGAGCGCGAGAAGGTTTCCCCCATCGTCAGTTTTGCCTGTAATGAGGCAACCGCCCGGTAAAGATAGGTCTGGCTCCATGTCCAGTTATGTTCGGAGCGATCCCCGGAACCGGTGGTATGGCGGAGATTCGCCTGCCAATCGGCGCGGACACGCCAGACCCCGAGGTTTGCCCCGGCAGTCCCGTTCCCGGTGACCTGCTGTGTCTGTTTGCCGTGTGCCGGGTCATTAATACCGGCATTCACGTTGTAATCAAACAGCACGCCGGAAATCCCCTCATCCCAGCGGGAGGGCGGATCCCAGTTAGCGGCAGTGTATTCCAGATAAGCCTGCGGCAGTGTCAGGATAAGCTCGCTGTCCGCCAGTTTCGGTGACACCGACATGCCCGGCAGTGACGCGGTATCCAGGCATTTGCCGTTATTCCACCAGCGCAGGCGCTCTGCCCACTCCGGTTTCAGTCCGGCCTGCGCCATCAGCTCTGGGGATAAACAGGCGGCACTGCCTTTCGGATCATCCGGCGGCGCAATATAAGAGACCGGATAACTGTCAGGTAACTCACTGTTATTCACCCGGATAAAAAAGTCGTAGGTGCCGGGCATGATATAACCGGCACGGGAAAAATCGGACAGATCAATATTCTGTTTGTCATTTACATCAAGAATATCAGTATTAAATTCAACATCCTGATTATCCGGATAAGCTGCCTGCGGGATACCGGTCAGAATTAATGAAATCAGCACTGTCAGTCTCCGGCGGGAGACGGTACTCAGCGGAATTACCATAATGGATCCAGTCAGCTCGGTTTAATAATATTCCAGCTTGAAACCCACTGTTGCCCGGTAATAACCGGACTGAAGTTCATCACTGTTTTTCACGAGACGCGCCTGATATCGCAGCGCCATATTATTGAGATCAATATCTGCGGGCGGTAAGGGTTTGCCGGGAACCGCCTCATTCCCGTTGCGGTCTGAAATCGATAAGGAAGCCCCTTTGCCGGAGCCGGTCAGCTGAAAACGTCCGTCCTGTTCAGCCCCCTCAAACGTGACCCGGAAACGGAGATTATCCGCCGCACCGCCTTTCACCGGCTGCACGGTGCATTCCGCCAGCCTGATCCAGAAGTAGTCTGCGGGTCCCTGCCCTTCATCACGCAACTGCGGAACAGAAACATCGGTCAGCGCCACTGCCTGCTCACGGCTGGCGGTGGAAATAGTGCAAACCGGTTCGAGGATCGTGCCCTGCATCTGTACCGCACCGAAACGCAGACTGGTTTTTGCATCCTGTTTCGTTTCACCTGCCGCTGTATAAGAGGAAAAACACACTATTGTTATCAGCACTCCCTGAGGGATGACTCTGCTCACCATTTCCTGCCTCCGCTGAACGCACGCAACTGAAAAGCGGCACGGTTCATCCCTGAGCCGTGCCGGCATTAATTACTGATAAGTCAGTGCGAATGTCGCGATAGCGGTGAAGTCCCCCGGGACAGCGGCTTCAGCAGAAGAACCCTGTAAATACGCTGCGAAGTTCAGGTCGTTATTACCGTCACGCAGAGCCTGTGCCGCGCTTGGTGTACCTAATTTGATCTGTTTGCCGCCCGCATCAGTAATAACAACCGCCGCGTTTTTGGCAATCCCCTCAATACCCAGGGAACCGGCCAGAATATCAGCCGCCTCAGAACCGGTGAAAGTGGTCTGTACTGTTTTGTAGGTTTCTGTTGTGCAATTCTCTAATGCGATTTTAAAATCACGGGAATTACTGCGGCCGCCGTCTTTCAGTGCGGCAGTGGAGATCTGGCCTAACGGAACAGTCTGGTTTTCGGTATCAGGCGTAATAGAGCAAGGCGCGTCAATAATTGAACCGGTGAATTTAACAGTACCGTGTCCCTGATCAGCAGCAGATGCCGCACCTGCAACCACAGACATACCAAAGCCCAGCACTAATGCTAATTTATTCAAAGTCATGTTATTTCCTATATTACGTTCTGCTTTCTTGATATTAAAAATAACGCGGTCACACGCGGAAATATGAAACCGCGCGGCGTTATCGTTATTTGATGAATATGTCTGTTCCGTTATCCGGATATATAAAAAAACGGGACAAAATACATCAAATTGTCCCGTTAAGAATGAATTGCTGTTATCGAATAAAAATTAAGAAAGCTGTTCTTTTTTATCACGTAAAACAGGTGAATATCGCGTTTCTACCCCTCTCTGTTTTTAAGCGCTGTTAAAAATAATGACAGCGGTGAAGCAGGCCGCCGCCGTCCGGCAGAATAAAATATTAACCTTTTAAAAATTAATGAGTTATGTGCGGATAATTTGGCTAACACATCAATATTTGACTAAGGGAAAACCTTTAGTGATAATTACAAACAATTTGATGTATTTTGTCTTTTTTAAAATTAAGAATATTTACCTCTGTACAATGGCCTTAAATTGATCTGTCCCAGATTAAAAAAAGCCAATTGCTGATTGGTTTTTATGAATATATTGTCAATACGTAAACACTTTGTAGTACTTTCTTTCCTGTCCGTTGTCTTTATTCATTTTTATTACTTGCTATAGTGATATCTCTGGTTTTTATGAACTTATCGGACAATAAACAGGAATAAATCATGGACAAACGTAAGTTTCTGACCCGTTATGAAGTTGACGCCATCCTGAAAGAAGCCCGGAAAAGCCGGTATGCCGAACGGAATTACTGCATGATTTTAATGTGCTATCTGCACGGTTTCCGCGTCAGTGAATTATGTCATCTGTCACTTTCTGATATTGATCTGGACAGCCGCCTTATTTATGTCCGGCGTCTGAAGGGCGGGCTTTCCACCACACAACCGCTTATTGATATTGAATATAATGCGCTGGTGTCGTGGCTGAATATAAGAAATACCTGGCGTAACCGGGATTTGGAATGGGTATTTTTATCGCAGAAAAGCGGGGCTATTTCCCGTCAGCAGGTTCATACCTTATTAAAGCAGTACGGCAAAGCCGCCAATATATCCGTCGCACCACATCCTCATATGCTGCGCCATGCCTGCGGCTATTCCCTTGCGGATCTCGGCCGTGATACCCGCCTGATTCAGGATTATCTGGGGCACCGGAATATTTCCCATACCGTTATTTATACCGCCAGTAATTCCAAACGTTTTCAGCAAATCTGGGATCCTCTCCGCGGATAATCCGGCTGTCTGTCTCTGAACTTTCTCTGTTCCCGCAAACAGGTATTATTCTCCGCCGTTATTGTGTTGTTCCTGTGATTACCCGGGCACCGCTCAGATTTTCGGGCGGCTTATTATTTTTCCGGTCACAGAGTGTGTAACATAGCGGTGAATGTAAACGGACAGATAAAGAGGAATATGTGAAGAAAAAAATCATTCTTGACTGCGATCCCGGCCATGATGATGCCATCGCACTATTACTTGCTTACGGTAATCCGCAGATTGATCTGCTGGCAGTCACCACGGTGGTCGGTAACCAGACACTGGAGAAAGTGACACGCAATGCGCTGGCGGTTGCCCGTATTGCCGGAATTACCGGTATTCCTTTTGCAGCGGGCTGCCCGCGCCCGCTGATCCGGGAGATTGAAACCGCGCCGGATATTCACGGCGATTCCGGCCTCGACGGGCCGGTATTACCGGAGCCGGTGCTGGCATTAGATCCGCGCCATGCGGTGCAGCTGATCATTGATACCATTATGGCGCATCCGCCGAAAACCATTACCCTGGTGCCGACAGCAGGGCTGACCAATATCGCGCTGGCCGCCCGGCTGGAGCCGCGTATTATTGACAGAGTCAAAGAGGTGGTGCTGATGGGCGGCGGCTATCACACCGGCAACTGGAGTGCGGTTGCGGAATTCAATATCAAAATTGATCCCGAAGCGGCACATATTGTGTTTAATGCAGGCTGGCCGCTTACTATGGTAGGGCTGGATCTGACACACCAGGCGCTGGCAACCCCGGAGGTCGTCAGCAAAATTGCGGCAGTCGGCACAGCACCGGCGCAATTTGTCCTCGAACTGCTGGAATTTTTCGGCACCATGTACAAAAGCGCTCAGGGATTTGATTACCCGCCGGTACATGACCCCTGCGCGGTCGCGTATGTGATCGATCCGTCCGTGATGACCACCCGCAAAGTACCACTGGACGTGGAGCTGACCGGCACACTGACTCTCGGTATGACCGTTGCCGATTTCCGTTCGCCGGCTCCGGCGGATTGTCTGACACAGGTAGCGGTAAAACTGGATCACACCCGCTTCTGGGATCTGGTCACTGATGCCCTGCGCCGGATCGGGGATATCCGGGTCGCATAACCCTTCTGATGTGCCGGTTCACCGGCACAATACATAAATCAATCTGATCGGTATCTTTCCTGACCACACAGCACAAATCATCAAAAATATTATTCATATTTACTTACATCCCGTATTAATTAATCATAAGCACAAAATGAATAAACGAAAAAACCAAAATCACATCAATAGTTAAATGTTTTATTCTAATATGGACTATTATTACTGCGTTCGAACAAATTCTTATTGGTGATTTGTCTGTGTCGATTCAAATTACAAGCAATAAGCCAAAAAAGGAGGCAGCTGCCTCCTTTTTTACTGCCTGAAAAAAAGTTAAATAATAACTACCGCTATTAAAAAGTTTTCAAAAGTGATTATTTCACTGACTTTCAGGTATAAAAAAAGGAGGCTTTCGCCTCCTTTTTCATTATACGTTCTCTGAATTAAATCAGAACTGGTAAACTAAACCTAAGCCCAGTACGTTGTCGGTATTGATACCAGACTTACGGGTAAAGTCGTTTTCGTCTAACAGGTTAATTTTGTAGTCGATCAGAGCAGACATGTTTTTGTTGAAGTAGTAGTAAGCACCTAAATCAACATATTTCACCAGGTCCTGATCATCGCTGCCATACGGAGTATTCAGGTTTTTACCTTTAGACTGCAGGTAAGCGATGGATGGACGCAGACCGAAATCGAACTGATACTGAGCCACTAACTCGATGTTCTGAGTTTTGTTAGCAGTCTGAGCCATATCCCAGTTGCCGTTACCGTTACCGTAATAAGTCATGTTACGGGTTTCACCGTAAACGGCTGCCAGGTACAGGTTGTCAGCATCGAATTTAGCACCGACGTTCCATGCTTCTGCACGATCACCCAGAGCACCGCTTGCTTTGTTATATTTCTGACCGTCCGGACGGGCAGAGCTTGAGTACGCACCACCAACACTCACACCCCAGCCGATGTCATACGCGGTGGAGAAACCGAAGCCGTCACCGTTAGCTGTTTTATCGTAGCTGGTAGGGTCATTGAAATTGCTGGTACCACGGCTTGCGATAGAGTTATCATCGTTCGCACCCTGATACTGTAATGCGAAGCTCAGGCCGTCAACGTAACCGAAGAAATCAGAGTTACGGTAAGTCAGCAGGTTTGCAGCACGACCGGTCATGTAGACGTCGGTCTGGGTCATGGTATCGTTACCGAAGATTGGCAGCACATCGGTCCATGCGTTGGTGTCATAGATAACACCGTAGTTACGGCCATAGTCCAGTGAACCGAACTCAGCAAATTTCAGACCAGCGTAAGCTAAACGAACCTGGTTTTTGTTGTCGCCTTCAGTACCGTTGGTTTTGATTTCGTTTTCGAAACGACCAAAGCCGGTTAATTGATCAGTGATCTGAGTTTCACCTTTCAGACCGATACGGAAACGGGAGTCATCACCGTTCTGGCTGTCGCCATAGTGGTCATTGTCGCTGAATAAATGACGAACATCGACTTTACCGTACAGATCCAGTTTATTACCGTCTTTGTTATAAATCTCTGCCGCGTTTGCAGCGCCGCTTAATGCAACGAGCGGGACTAATACAGCTAATAATGTCTTTTTCATTTTATATTCCTATTATATTAACCACTACTCTCTGACCCTATTTACACAGAGCCTTGTAGATTATTCACCCTGAAAGTTCATATTACAACACGATCTCAGCCCCGATTGGCGCTAAATAGCAAGATATGTCAAAAAAAGCACTTATTGCATGCATAATGTGACAAATAGTTTCAAAACCAAAGCATTTATTGTTAAATAACAACAATACAAAGCGCACGAATTGCTAATTCTGATATTCACATTGGTGATAGTCGTTATATTTGATTATTAACGTCATCGTTAAAATAACACGAATAAATCATTCAAAAATTTTAAATCAAAACCGGATGAAAACAAATAAAAAAAGCCGGTTAGTTTTACACAAACCGGCTTACGGAAAAAAATCATCAGATTAATTTATGTCATATCCGGTAGTGATGCTTATCCAGCCCGTACTTTTTCATCCGCAGATAGAGTTTTTTACGCGGGATTTGCAGATACTCTGAGACATCGTTAATCCGCCCCTGGTGGATATTCAGGGCTTCGGTGATAATCTGCCGCTCATAGCTCTCCACCCGCTGGTCCAGCGCAGTCGGTGCCACGGACGGCAGCAGCGGGTTCGCGGTATCACCCATCGGCATAATCCCGACCGCATACAGCTCCGCCGCGTTCGCCAGTTCACTGACATTGCCCGGCCAGTGCCGCCGGGTGAGTTTTTTCACCAGCGGTTCCGCGAGGTTCGGCAGCGGATGATTCAGACGGGAACAGGCCTGTTCCAGATAATAACGGAATATCGGTGCAATATCGGCTTTGCGCTGGGACAGCGGCAGGCAGGCAATCTGTGTCATGGAGAAACAGTAATAGAGTTCGGCAATAATCTTCTGCTGTTTGGTCAGCATAATCAGTGGTGTGTCGGCGATCCCGATCAGGCGGAATGTCCGCTGCTCCTGACGGATATGCTGTACCAGCCAGCGCTGCTGGCTGAGCGGCATCAGATCGATATTTTTGATCACCAGTGTGCCGTCCGTCACTTCATCCAGCCAGGCATCCAGCGGGATATCCTCATCACTGAGCAGGGTTTTGATGACCAGCGGCCCGTGTTTATTGCTGCTTATCTGATGCAGGTAGCGCGCCAGATAGGTACGGCCGCTCCCCGGTTCACCGTGCAGAAAGACCGCAGCATGGGTTTCCGCCAGTCCGCGCAACTGCTGGCGGACGTGCTCTGTCCATTCACTCTCACCGGCAAGATTCAGTGTCAGTTGCTCTGAGCTCCAGCGGCGCTGGGTTACCCGCTGTTTGCGGGCTGCGAGGGCTTTTTCTGTCAGGGTCAGCAGATGCTCCGGATCCACCGGTTTCTGCAGAAAATCCCACGCCCCCTGTTTGACGGCTTCCACCGCCATCGGCACATCACCGTGGCCGGTGATCAGCAGCACCGGCAGGTATTTGTCTTTTTCCAGGAACAATGCCATCAGATCGATACCGGAGCACCCCGGCATACAGACGTCACTGAGCACAATACCGCACCAGTCGCGGTGAACCAGCTCTTTTGCCGCCAGCGGGTCATGACAGGCATAAACACGATATCCGGCCTGCTCCAGCAGCATACAGTAAGCCTCCAGGACATCCGTATCATCATCTATTAATAAGATATCGTAGTTATCATCAAGCATATTCAGTTACCTTTTTAAAACTCAGGATCACACATCCGTGGCGGGTCAGCGTGGATGCGATCCGCAGACTGCCCCCCAGTTGCTGCATAATGGAGCTGCTGACAGACAGGCCGATCCCGAGGCCGATTTCTTTACTGGTGGTGAAAGGTTTCATCAGTGAGTCCGCCAGCGCCATCGGCCAGCCGCTGCCGTTATCACTGATAAAGAGAGAAATCTCATCACCGGACTCCGTAAAATCAATCACAATTTCAGCCGCTGCCGGTGAGGCATCCAACGCATTGGAGAGCATATTGACCAGCACCTGCTGTATACCGATGGCATCCCCCTGCACCTGCGGCAGAAAATCCGGCTGGTGCAGGGTGACATCGCGCATTTTGTTCTGTAATGCGAGGATATCCCACGCATCCTGAATGCTCTGATGCAAATCAATCGGCTGCAGTGTCGCGCCGTCATCCCGCCGCCGGGCAAACTGGCGCAGAGAGCGGATAATGCCGTCCATCCGGGCAATAAGCTGTGCGGATTTATTCAGGGCATTCACGGCATTGGTATTTCCTTCCGCCGCCAGTGCCCGCTTCGCCATATAAACGTGCATGGATAATGCATTCAGCGGCTGATTGATTTCATGCGCCAGGGTGGTCATGGTCTGCCCGACCACGGCAAGTTTCGCGGTCTGGATCAGCTCATTTTGTGTGGCCCGCAGGTTGGCCTCAATGGCTTTTCTGTCGGTAATTTCCTGTTCCAGCTGCGCTTTCTGCCGGTTGATCTGGCCGAGTGTCTGGCGCAGCAGCATGGCCACCCGGCCGATTTCATCGCGCCCCTCAACCGGGATCTCCGCGGTCAGATCACCGTGTCCTATCCGTGCAACTGCCTGATTCAGCACCGTAAAGCGCCTGACCAGCCGGGTGCGGATAAAATAGTGGTTAAAGATCACCGCCAGTAATAACGCCAGCAGCGCAGTAATAATAATGATAATGCCGCTGTAACTCATAATGCCGGACAGATGGTGATTCAGAGACTGTAACTGGCTGTGGCTGTTATCAAGCTGCACATCGAGCTGTGTGCGGAACCGCTCCAGAATGCGATCTTTTTCTGCCGTGGCGGCCGCCAGTTCCGCTTTCGCCGCGCGGTAATCTTTCAGCACGCCGGGCATTTTGCTGTCAGACAGACCGATATCCAGCAGTTCATCAATAGTCTGGCGCAGTGTCACGGTGCTCGGATACATATCCGATGCCGTTTCGTTTGATTCCGCACCGGACTTCAGATAGGAGAGGTAACGGACATAACTGTGCGAATCCGGGCTGCTTTCCGTACTTTCATTCTGTTCATCCCGCAGACGCCCGGTCAGATCGTCCATAATCTGCCCCTCCAGCCGTGCCAGGGTATAAATCAGCTGTAACTCACCCTGCACTTTGCGCAGACTACCCTGTAAGGCAATTGCCCGGGACGGATCCTGCTCTGTCTGATCCAGCAGAGAGCCCTGCTGCCAGCTGATATCCTGTGACAGCGAGCTGAGTTCGGTACTGAAGTCATCATGCAGCCAGGCAATCCGTGCGGACAGCGTATTCACATTCTCCCGCGCCAGAAACAGGGTATACAGGGCATTATCGAGACGCTGCAAAAGCGCCTGCCCCTGCTGCACAATCGCGGTGATCTGCGCCTGATCCTCTCCGCTCAGTTTCCGGTTGATCGCTTCGATCTGTGACAAATGCAGCGTGATCTGATTACGCAGCTGCAGACGTGCTGCGGTATCCGGCGCTTTCAGGAACTCATTCAGCTCATCCACCAGCGTGTTCAGTTGTCCCTCGATCAGAAACGACGCCTGAATACGCGGAAAATAATCCCCCAGCGCGTAGCGGATCTGCCGGTTCTGCGCCTGCCAGGCGTACAAACTCACGCAGCTGACAATCAGTGTCATCAGCGTGCCGATAACAAACGCGCCGCGCAGGATCGCACTGATACTGAAACGGCCGATATAACGGGCAATACGCTGCTTCACCGGACTTTCTCCAGTTCCGCAATCGCTTTGCGCTGTTGCTCGCGGAAGAACTGCTGCCAGCGGATATACTCTTCCTCGGCTTTGCGGTTATCGTCAAAACGTGAGTAATAGGCCGGGTCGGCACTCTCCTGCGCAGAGACCGGCATGGCAATCAGCAGGGCACGGATATACGGCAGCGGGCGTTTCACGCGGGCTTCGGCGGTATACAGCGCACGCCAGGCGTCGATGGATTCCGTCAGACGGAAAGTGATCGCGGTATCAAACAGCTGCTGTACCATGCGCTGGCGTTTGAGCACCAGATTCTCATCCATCTGATGCGGGGAATTCAGCAGGCGGCGCTGCACCGGCTCACGCGGATTTCCCTGCGGCAGCGGTGTGACCGGATATTTACCGGTGCTGCTGTCCGCCAGCACATTCTGCCCCTGTTCACTGAGAAGAAAGCGGATAAAGGCGCGGGCTTTGTCCTGATTCAGGCTGTGGCGGCTTATCGCAACAAAGGTCGGGGATGTCGCGGAATCCGGCAGATAATTAAAGGCCAGCTCCGGATCGCCCAGCAGCAGCCAGGCGTAGTTATCAATCACCGGTGCGGCACCGCCCAGTCCGGCTTTGATCTTGTCCGCCACACCGAAACTGCGTGATGAGATAGTCGCCAGATTCCCGGAAACATTGAGCAGCAATGCCCAGCCCTCATCCCAGCCGCGCTGCTGTAACAGTGATTCGACCATCAGATGATAGGTGTCCGAGCGTGACGGGCTGCTCATCAGCAGCAACCCCTGATAGCGGCTGTCGGTCAGGGAATCCCACGATGCCGGAACCGGCAGATTATTTTCCGCCATCCGCCGTTTATTCACCAGAATGCCGTAACCGGAAAATGCCACCGCTGCCGCATTATCGCGCAGCCGCAGCGGCACCAGACGCCGGGAAACATCCGGCAGATCAGTGAGCTCCGCCAGCCGGTCATGCTCCTGCAGATGCTGTAATAACATCGGCGAGGATGTCACCACCAGATCCACATCTTCCAGTGCAGGAGTATCCAGCAGACGCTCCAGTGCCGCACTGGTGCGGTTAATGGTACGGATACGGACAGCTCCGGGCTGCTGCTGCCAGCTGCTGATAATATGGGCTGTTGCTTCCGGTGAAAACGTGGTGGCGATCACCAGTTCATCCGGTTTCGCCATGGCTGACAAACTGAATATCAGCGCGGCGGCGGTTATCATACTGGCCGCAAAGCGGCGGATTCGGCGTTGTGACATAAGCTGGGTTCTGTATTCGTTTGCGGGGTGTGATTCACATCATAAAAATGACATCTTTTTTAGTTTGTCGCAAAAGTCTGTTTGAGACAAATATTACCCGTTTGTTTACCGGCATCCGCATCACGGATATTAAATGAAATAACAAACAGGAACGGTAAATGGCCTGATACTTTAATATCATCGCCATATACAGATAATAACAATGCAGGAAACAATAATAGCAATAAATCACCACAACAACAAAATAAGAATAAAAGCCTTACAGTTCAATATAAAAGCTATTTATTCATTTCCACTTATCATTTGTTTTATTTATTTTCCTTTCTATTTCATGGTGATACAAAACAAACATATAAATAAACTTATTTGTGTCAGTTTATACCTTTTATTTTTAATATTGAGTCAAAAGTGACTCAAAACCATGATATTGAGATATTTATCCAGCCGGAACATGATAACCCTGTCAGAAAAAAAACGACCATACACACAGTAATCCTATTTTAAAATACATTTCTGCAGGTGAAATTATGCTGTCATTTTTAAAGCCGGCTATGGCAAAAAATAAAGTAGCACCCGGAAAAGTGCCCGCCACTTACAAACGCTATCGTGTTCAGGCATTGCTCAGCGTGTTCCTCGGTTACTTAGCGTATTATATTGTCCGCAATAACTTTACGCTTTCCACACCGTATCTGAAAGAAAACCTCGATCTGACCACAACGCAGATCGGTATGTTAACCAGCTGCATGCTGATCACTTACGGGATCAGTAAAGGGATTATGAGCAGCCTGGCGGATAAAGCCAGCCCGAAAGCCTTTATGGCCTTTGGTCTGATCCTCTGTGCCGTTGTTAACCTCGGTATGGGCTTCAGCAGCGCGTTCTGGCTGTTCGTCGGTTTCGTTGCCCTCAACGGTCTGTTCCAGGGCATGGGCGTCGGTCCTTCTTTTATTACTATCGCCAAATGGTTCCCGCGCCGTGAACGCGGCCGTATCGGGGCTTTCTGGAATATCTCCCACAACGTCGGCGGCGGTATCGTTGCACCAATCGTGGGTGCGGCTTTCGCGGTTCTCGGTACCGAGCACTGGCAGGCGGCAAGCTACGCGGTTCCGGCGGTTATCGCCGTGGTCTTCGCTGTGATCGTCCTGCTGCTGGGTAAAGGTTCTCCGGAACAGGAAGGCTTACCGGCACTGGCAGAAATGATGCCGGAAGAAAAAGTGGTGTTATCTGACGCGCAGAAAGAGCAGTCTCCGGAAAATATGTCTGCATTTCAGATTTTCTGCACCTATGTGCTGAAAAACAAAAACGCCTGGTATGTCTCTTTTGTTGACGTGTTCGTGTACATGGTGCGTTTCGGGATCATCAGCTGGCTGCCGATTTACCTGCTGACCGAGAAAAACTTCAGCAAAGATCAGATGAGTGTGGCCTTCCTGTTCTTCGAATGGGCGGCGATTCCGTCCACCCTGCTGGCAGGCTGGCTGACAGACAAACTGTTCAAAGGCCGCAGAATGCCGCTGGCGATCGTCTGTATGACCCTGATTTTCTTCTGCCTGATCGGCTACTGGCAGAGCCAGTCCCTGGCCGTCGTCACCTTCTTCGCTGCAGTTGTCGGTTGCCTGATTTATGTGCCTCAGTTCCTGGCATCCGTGCAGACCATGGAAATCGTCCCGAGCTTCGCGGTCGGTTCTGCGGTAGGTTTACGCGGTTTCATGAGCTACATCCTGGGTGCAACCCTGGGGACCACCCTGTTCGGTTTCATTGTTGACCGTATGGGCTGGCACGGCGGTTTCTATCTGCTGTTAGGCGGTATCGTCTGCTGCATCATCTTCTGTATTCTGTCTCACTTCGGTGCGCTGGAACTGGAACGTAACCGTCAGCAGGCACTGTCAGAAGAGAAAGAAACAAAAATCAAATTAGAACCTGCTTCTGCAAACTGATTTCACACTGTTCGTTACCCTTTCGCACCGCGGCGCTGACATCAGGAACGTTATTGATTGATAAAAAAAATCCCCCTGTGGCAACACAGGGGGATTTTTATCTCAGCGGTTCAGCTTATTTCCACTGGTATTTCACACCGATCATCGCACGGTCACCGGAGTAATCATCCGCGCCCATCTGATGAGAAACGTTACCCCAGACTGTCCAGTTTGGTGAAATCTGCCCTTCCACACCGGCCTTGATTTCAAACCGGTTCGCCGGACGATCATCACTGAAGGTGTAGTGTTTATTAAAGGTCATATCATTCTTCGCTGTACTGTGCAGCCAGTTCACCTCAACAAACGGCTGCGCGGATTTATCTGACTGTTTCTGGTTTGCGTAGGTCAGACGGGCACCCAGACGGGTATCCACACTGTTACTGCGCCCGCCTTTCATCACCAGACCGGTGCCGCTGCTGCTGTCATCGGAATCATACGAATTAAAGATAACCTGTGCCTGCGGTGTTAACAGCCACTGTTTATCCGCATCCGGTTTGTACACCGCCATGCTGTAGCCGGTTTCAGCAGAAGCACTGACTAAGCGGCTCTTATAATCCGATGAGCTGCCGGCCATGGAGACTTTATTATCAAACCAGGAATACTGTGCCCAGACATCCGCATAAGCATTGTTTTCATCTTCGCGGTTCTGATACCAGGTGCCGTATAAACCGACGCTGTAAGCACGATCAATTTTTGCATCGGCTTTTGTACCGGTCCGTTTGGCACTGCTGGTGTAATCAGACTTACCGATTGCGCCCATGATACCGCCGCGGATCGTGGTGTCCTGTGCATCATTGTTCCAGTTGATAATATCGCCGCCCAGTTGGGTGGTGTAGGTATCCCCTTTCAGACGCAGTGAACGGCTGACCGCATCCTGACGCTGACGATCCCCGGTGATACGCAGCCAGACAGAAGAGGCGTTTTCATCCCCTTTAAAGCTGTCGGCATAATGCGGCTCGCCCAGACGATCATGCAGGGTCATGGAGAACATGCCCAGTGCCGCCATGCGGTTAGCCATGTGTCCGCCGATTTCCGGGTTCACGTTACGGTTCGGATCTTCCTTGTTTTCATCCGGCGGATAGACATTGGTATCGAAAGAGTCGAGATACCAGCTGTCATCTTTATACCCTTTGTGTAACAGATATTCGTATACCCCGATAGCAACCGGTCCGCCCAGTTTAAAGGCATTTTTATCGGATTTTCCGCCGACATGAACCACTTTAATCGCATCCGGCTGTTTCAGGGTATCTGCACCTTCGCCACCAACATTATTAATATTCAGTGTGGTCGCGCCGTTTTTCCCGGTGTACACATTACCGTCAACCACCAGCTGGTCAGTCATTGTGTCTTCGTGACCTCTGTTCAGCACAGTATTCAGTGTGATTGAACCGCCGTTCGCAGTGAAATCCCCGCCGACATTCAGACGGCTTTCAGTCTCTTTCTGACTCGCAAGCCAGATGCTGCCGCCGTTGTTGACAAAGTTGCCGTCAACGCGGTAATCCGTTGCCTGTCCCAGATCTTTCTTATCCAATTCACCGACATAGAACTGACCGGCGTTATTCACGCTGCCTTTCAGTGTGCCCTGTCCGGCAAATGTTCCCTGAGTGCCGATATTCACCTGACGGCTGTTCATCACCAGCGCGGAATCATAGCTCCCCGCCTGTAATGTGCCGTTCTGAATCTCCGTTGCACCGGTGTACTGCGCCGATTTATCTGTCAGCGTGATACGACCCGCGCCCTGCTTCACCAGTGTCCCTGTCCCGGTGACACTGTTGGTCAGATCCCACGGCTGTTTACCGTCATTGTACGTCAGCACCAGTGTACCGGCGTTTTCAATGGCCGCGCTGCCGATATGCTCTGCCTGTGAGGCACGCAGTGTACTGTCTGCATCCGTGGTGAAACGTCCGCTGAACCCGCTGTTATCCGCTGTCAGCTGAGCATCCGATTTCTGTGCGATTTCGGTGGTGCCGCTGCCGGTCAGCTGATTACGCAGCAGACCCTGTGCGCCTTCCGTGCGCAGGGTACCCGCCACGGCGACCAGGCTGTCGCCCAGACCCGCGATATTACGGATAGTGACCTGTGCAGGCTGATCGATAGTCACTGCGGAATGCATCCCGCTGTTCGCCCCGGTGACAGTCAGTGTGTCATTATTCACCACCAGCTGACCCGCCTGAGTACCGCTCAGAGAACCGTTTACCTCACCGCCGTTTTTCACCGTCAGTTTGCCGTTACCCAGCGCCACCAGGCTGTTTGCCGCAGACGTGAGTTTCCCGGCGGTCTGCTCTGTACCGGCACCGGCGGTGCTGGTCAGTTCAACCGCAGTACCGGACGCCAGATCCAGTAACTGCGTATTCCCTAACACATTATCCGCTTCTGCCCGTAATTTGCCGTGACGGACAAACGTGCTGCCGGTGTAATCATTGCTGTTATTAGACAGCGTGACGTATTCACTTGCAGTATCAATTGCCAGGTCGCCCTGTCCGGTGATTTTCGCCCCGAGGTTAGCCGCCGATCCGGCTTTTCCGGACTGTGCTGCCAGCACCAGTGCATCACTGCCTTTACCCTGCAGATCCACTTCAGTCAGCTGATAAGCCACATACAGGCCGTCTGCTTTACCGCCGGCGTTTGCACTGGTCTGTAAGCCGTAATCATAGGTGCCTTTCGCCACCACTTTGCCGTCCTGGCGCAGATCCTGTTCTGTCTTCGTATTTGACGGGATCACATTACCGTCTTTATCCGTCAGCTGCAGATTCAGCCCGCCGGTGTAATCCGAGGCTTTACCGGCATTGACCAGCTGCACCACAGAATCCCCTTCATCCTGCTCCAGCAGCGGCACTTTGTTATCCGCTGACGGCGTTGGCAGATTATCAAAACCGTCCGCTTTCACCTGAACAGTACCTTTCGCGTTGTCCAGCTCCAGAGAGTTCACGCTGATATGACCATCCGCCTTGCTGCTGCCGGTGATATTGTCGTTAAAGGCCAGTGTCCCGCCGCTCATTGCCAGACGATCAAATGACTGTGTGCCGACGCCTGCTCGGACTGTTGCAACAGATTTATCACCGATATCCAGACGGGATTTCTGCAGTGCGCGGGTGTTGTCACCGGCGATATCAAATGTGCCGTTTGTCACACGCAGCGTGCCGGTGAAGTTATCCCCCGCAAAAGCCGCGCTCTTATTATTAAAATCAAACGCCTGACCCGCTGTTGAGGTGGTGACCAGACCATCCCCCTGCAACTGATGGGCAAAGGTATGGGCTTTATTCTGATTGATAAACAGCTCACCACCCTGTTTTACGGTGACACCGTCATCTGCCGTCAGTTCATTCAGCGTGATATCGGTATTGCGCAGTTCAAAACGGCCTTCCTCAATATTCAGTTTTTCAAAGCCGCTGATTTTGCTGCTGTCCTGTAATACATAGTGGCTTGTTTTGCCTTTCAGTGTCAGCGTATCCTGCCCGCCGCCGCCTGCTGTCAGATTACCGAACAGCGCACTGCTCTGTACGGCAGAGACATTTTGCAGAATCACATTGTTGCGGCCATTACCGGTCATACCATTTTTCAGTTGCGTACCACCGTTCAGAGTGATGGTATTATTCCCGTGACCCGTCATCAGTGTGTCAGTCTGAGCCGTATCCTTCATTTCAATCGTGTTATTACCGTTACCGGCCGACAATGTTCCGGTTTTCGCGCTGCCGTGCAGCATCGCGGTATTGTCGCCGTGACCGGTGATCAGCTCACTGGTTGTACCGCTCAGATCAATCCTGTTGGTACCGTTGCCCAGTATGGATTTTCCGCTGATAGTCCCGCTGTTGCCGAAGCTGATATTGCTGTTCTGACCCGCATCAACCGCGATGCCGTTTTTTATATCCGCCGCAGTAATTTTGCCGCTGTTGGTGAAGCTGAACGCATTTTTCAGCGCAGTCAGATCCACCACGCTGTGGTCAGATGCTGATGTCAGTATGCCGCTCTGTGTGATGCTTTTGGTCTCACCAAGCACCACCAGTGCGGATTCCCCTTCCGCTGATTCGATATTCACATTCATTCCGCTGATAACATCACCGGAAGTATTGGTCACAATACCGTTGCCGCCCTTATCTTTCACATTGATAGTGGTGCCGTTGGCGCCGGAGG
The DNA here is from genome assembly GCF_051172335.1 of Morganella sp. B601. Classification (NCBI taxonomy): domain Bacteria; kingdom Pseudomonadati; phylum Pseudomonadota; class Gammaproteobacteria; order Enterobacterales; family Morganellaceae; genus Morganella; species Morganella sp. B601. The sequence continues at coordinate 368,464 of NZ_JBPIZE010000004.1, read as the reverse complement.
TGTCGAGCTTACTTTTCGCCATCGTTCCCCCGCCTTTACCGTTATCCGCTTCCAGCTTCAGACCGGAGGCATTCTCACCGCTGACATTGATGGTGCCGGTGCCGGACAGTTTAAACGCGCCGCTGTCATCATCGGTATTCAGCAGATGCAGACCACTGCCGCTGCCGGTGACTTCAATATTGGCTTTATCCAGTTTCACGTTTGAGCCGGAATGTGCCCGTACCGCATCCGCCGAATTTTCACCGAGGATCTTACCGCTGCCGCCGATAGTCATTGAGGCGTCTTTATTCAGACGGATCGCGGCGGTACCATTATTGGCGGTGATATTACCGGCAGTGTTATTCACCACGGAATTTTTGCCGTAAATATCGACCCCCACACCATTCACGGTAATACCGGTGGTGTTATTGACCGTCCCGGTTTCCACACGGATCCCGGTGGCGTTTTCCGCTTTACTGAAATCAATATTACCGTCGTGATTGAGCACACCACCGTTGATCAGCTTATAGCCGATAGCATTTTTCGCGATATTGCCACCCGTTTCACCTGATTTCAGGTGCGCTTTTGAGGTCAGTGTGGTTTTAGCCGATCCTTTTTTGATCGCATTACTGTTAATATCGTAATAATTACCATCAATCACCGCGATGGTTCCGCCTTCGCCGGTAACACTGATGGTGGTCTCTTTATTCAGCACAACCTTACCGTCTGCCCCGGCACCATTGGCCAGATACAGCCCGGTCGCGTCTTTCCCGTTGACATTCAGTTGCATATTGCCGGTTTGTACTTCGGTACCGTTATCCGCAATATAGAAACCACGGCTTTTTTCGCCGTTGATATCAAAGGTGTAAGTTGTGCCTTTGCTGCTGTCACCCAGGAACTGCGCTTTCTGGTCAACACGAAATAACGTGGAATCGTTATTATCCAGTATCAGAGCCACATCACTTGCCCCGAAATTGATCCGCGAGCTGAAGGTTTCATCTGCCCCTTTACGTCCGGCGATCCAGTAACCGGTCTGATTGACAGAGTTTTTATCAAAAATAACATGGCCGCTGTTAAGGTCGATTTCACCGCCCACACGGGCAAAGACCCCGACAGTGTTATTGCCTTTCAGCTCAACGGTTCCGCCGTCGATAATCACTTTCGCATCATCCGCGCGTACCCCGGTGGTGCGCGCCGGTTTGATGCCGCCGGTGGTGGTTCCGTTGTTGGTGGCAATCACCTGTCCGTGGTGAGTAATCGTGCTGTCGCCCAGCGCCAGCAGGCCGATAGATCCGGCACCGGAGACATTAATCGTGCCGTTGTTTTCAATAACATCCTTATCACGGTTCGTGCCTGACACCCGCATACCAACAGTATTGGTACCCGCCACGTCAATTTCACCGTTGTTAACGACAGTCAGCTGTGAATCAGCATTACGGTTCGGTGTTGATGCCACGTTAATGCCGACGGCATTACTGACACCTTTGTTAATATCGATTTTTCCGTTGTTTTCAATCGCATATTTTTTACCGGCTTTGGCGGTTTCATCCAGCAGTGCGGCCACCGCATTCGACATAATCCGCATATCCCAGGTATCGTCTTCACGGCCGCCTGACAGGCTGACATTGTCTTTCCCCATCAGAATATCGCCGTTATTGACAAATGAAGCGCCCTTGACCTGTACACCGGTCACGGTTCCTTCATTTTTACCGATCCCTTTCTGCCCCAGCAGCAGTTTGCCGCCCTTTTCGTTGGTGACCAGTGAACCGCCGGATGCAGTCACACCGGTGTTGGCAATCACATCTTTATCTGTCGGATCATTATTGACGAGGTTAAAGGCTTCAACAGCAATGGTGCCGGAGTTGGTATAGTGTGCATTTTCACCGGTGACCTGATCACCGTAGATACGGGTTTTACCGTCGCCCAGCAGTAACGTGCCGGTGTTAGTAAATTCTGCGTTATCGATTAACGCATTCTGCCCTTTGTAATTCGGTACAGAAGTTGTGGCGTCATGGAATACTTTTGCGCCGTCATGCGCAAAAATATGATAAGCACGATAACGACCTGAATTCGCTGATGTTTCGCCACGGATATCCGCACCGTCTTTAATATTCAGCACACTGCCTTCACCGGCAGCCTCAAAAATGGAGCGTCTGCCGATATCAGCGGTAATAGCGTCATTCAGACGAATATCTTTATCTTCCAGACCTTTCAGGTCGATATTGACATCAAAATAATCTTTATCCTGCGGACGCGGGACAACCGTCGCTTCAATCAGCGCCTTGTATTCCGCCCCGGGTAATACGTTATGTGTTACTGCGTCAATCAGTAACGCGTTATAGGCAGCCAGTCCCTGTGCGTCACCTATAGCAAAACTGTCACCAAGAACATACGTTTTTCCTTTCGATGTGAACCCGTTCAGCTCTTTCGGGATAGTGACACTTTCAACCAGTTCATTCTGCGGCTGGAAGGTGTATGTGTATTTTCCGGAGGATAAATGCATGCCGTAAGCTTCACCGAATGTGACATGCAGTTTACTGGTGGTATCAATAGTTGCGGATTTCCCGCTGTCTGCGGCAGCCACAAACAGTGAACTGTCTTTGATAAAATTGATATCCCAGTCAACATTATCAGCCGCTGTCATATTCAGCGTACCGTCTTTAACCTCTGCCAGTGTCAGATGATAGAACGGGGATAATTCCGGCTGTTTTTCCAGCAGATAGACACCCAACTCCGGATCGATGGTTTTTTTGAATGCATCGGTGTCATAGGCCTGCATGACGGCAGTTTCCCCGTCTTCCTTCTTCCAGGTAATTTCTTCCATCGCAGACGGGTTATCCGGAATCTGCCAGTCTTCAATCGCATTCAGGGATGCATCCCCCGGAAGCGCCACACCATCACGGTATTCGGTAATCGAAATAACCTTATTTGCATCAGTATTTTTCGCCCATAATTCCTGTAATGAAAACCAGGTTTCATGATAATCAAGATTATTGGTGAATTTCGTCTTTTCGTTATTTAAATTAAGATCTTTAACGCTGCCGTCATTAATAACCCGGGATTGTTCTTTTTCGTTTGAATTATTTACCCACGTTTTAGTTGTGCTGTCATATTGTGCAGGGAGATACTCAGTTTCTAACCACTGACCCGCAGGATCAGCTGCCAGCGCAGACACGCTCAGCCCGCTGCCCATCAGCATTGCCAGTGATAACAGCGCAAATTTTTTTCCTTTCTTTGCACCCTTTGCGAATTCAGATGCGACAACAGAATTCCCTGTCCGTTGATTTTTTACGACTTTGAATATTTTATTCATTGTTTATTTTTCTCAAAATTGAAGGACGTGAATAAGGAAATTCCAGGTGCAGAAAACCCTGACGCATTTAATGCATCACAGAAAAAAATGTGCCGTCACCTGAGCGGCTGACGGTTATCAGCGTAATTGGGTTATTTAATTAATTTATTTAACGTTCACCTGAATTGCCCTGTATCCGGACTCAGAAAATTTTACTTATGGTTGAATCGGCGGCGTATTATAGAGAGGGGATTTCGAATGTCTATAGCGGTTTTAGGAATCATCCTAAGCTAAATTCACTACAAAATGATCATAAAAAGATAAATAACCACAAAATTACAAATTTGATGCGTAATTACTTATAGGTAGTACTGATTATTTTTTTGATTTCCTTCACCCGAATACAGCCACTCAATGACATTTAATATTTTAATAACTAAAATAATTGAATATTTACTTTATAAGTAGATATATTATTAGATTTATTGACTAATCATTTTACAATGTAAAATTCATTCAATTTGTTTCCAAACATAACGTAATGCATACTTCCGTTACATTATTACGTGAATTTTTATTCACAAAATATGAATTTAAAAAACTTTAGCTTTTTTTGGATTATTTTTTATAAAAAGCACAAATAGCTCATTTTACGTATTAAACGCGTACAAACTTTAACTCACAAGCAGCTTTCGTGATACAAATCACAGTAAATTTCAAATCAATTAATAAACATAAAATAAACAAAAAAAATAACAAAAAACACTGACAGCGGGAAAGCACCTCCGTTATCATTAAGCTAAATTACTTATTTGAGGTGTTTAAAGTAAGAGCATTGCCTTATTTAAGCCGGTTAAACACACTGCTTTCGCTATATAACCAAAAATAGCAGTGAAAAATAGCAATGCAGGAGAAACGCAGAAGAGCACTTCTCCACGATAAAATACGCATTCAGTGCGTATAACGATACAAACAGCAGGTATTACTCAGATCGCACACCAAACAAATTCCCCTTCACCAGAAAATGCATTTTCATGCATTACAGACCTGAATTTGATTCAGTTATTATGCAGCGGTAAATAGTGCATTTATGAGTAAAGCAGGTTATTTATACGGCAAAATCAGGCTCTGTTATAATAAGAAAGTGACAACAGGTGACGGGGGGAAGCGGACGCAGCATGACGATTTTTGACACACTGGCTGAGCGCCATATTCAGGCGGCGCTTGAAAGCGGAGAATTACAGGGACTGGCAGGAGAAGGTAAGCCGCTCACACTGGATGATGACAGCCATGTTCCCCCTGAACTGAGGGTGGGCTACCGGTTGCTGAAAAATGCAGGATATCTTCCCCCGGCATTACTGGCCCGGCAGGAGGCGGTTTCACTGGCGGAATTATTGTCCGCTCTGCCGCCGGACAGCACAGAATATGAGCAGACAAACAAGCGGTTACGGTTGCTGACATTACAGATGCAGCAGGCGGGGCTCAATACGGATTTTCTGTATCACCGTTATCATGACGCCATACAACAGGCACTGAATAAAAATAAATAATGCCTGCACGTCAGTACAGTTCATAAATCTGATCAGATGTGAAACCGCGGTACATCAGGTAACGCATCTGTTTTTGCTTCTCTTTATAGTCAGCCGGTAAACTCTCCCCGAATTTCTTCATTTTTGCCTCACGGGCCTGCTCAAACCAGTCGGTCCCCTGCGCGGAAAAAACCGCATCAATCAGTTCACCGTCAAACCCTTTCCGGCGTAATTCCTGACGGATCCGCACCGGTCCGTGCAGTTTTCTTACACCGGCCTGAAAAAACAGTACGATACTGCGGGTATCATCCAGATACTGAGAGTCTGTCAGCCGCGCCATCACCCGCGGCAGAACATGCGCTTCCGTCGGGGAGGTTTCCTGCTTTTCAGCAATTTTCCGTTTCAGTTTGCGGGCCAGTTCCGCTCCGGCATATTCCCGCCGTCCCAGCAGCCATATGGCATAATGATAAAGTTGTTTTTCATCCATCGTGACACCTGCGTGTTATCCGTTAAAATCGTGATAACATACCATATTCCCACTATATTCAGAGAGACAGACAATGGCACAACTGACCCCGGAAGAAAAAGTATATGTTGATGACCTCGCGATGCAGCGGGTTGATGATATGAACAGCGATGAATTTCTGGTTCGTCAGCTGGATGACAAAATCCACGGGCTGGCATCTCACCTGAAAGCCTATTTTGAAGAACGTCTGGCTTTCCATAAACAGAACAAAAACTGATCCTGTTCGGGCAGCCGCAATGCTGCCCGCTGTTTTTTCCCGCCTGAAATAATCGCCATATAAATAATTACATTCGTTATCAGTCGATTCCGATAGTTATCCTGCTGCACTTAAAATAAAGTTGAAAATAATTAAAGTTCCCTGTGAATGTGCCGATAATCATTACCGGGAGCATTCTGAGTGCTTGATTTTGCGTTGTTAATATCGCTAATGATAATTATTCTTAATTATTACAATCAATAATCATAAAGAAAAGATAATATTAAATACTTTATTTTTTAACATATATTAAATGAATATTTAAAAATATTAACAACAATCAATGCATAACATCGCAATAACATAAAAACGCAGTATATAAAACCATAAGTAACTATCTGTATCCGGATATTACAGATAAAACTCACCTTTTAATTCGTAAATCAGAAAAATACTTCAATTAATCATTTCATGGTTATATACTCTGTTTCGTTTTAGTTATGCTTTCCATTCTGATGTATAAGAATCTTCTTTCCCATTAACGGTAATAAAAAATTACCGGGGAAATTATTTCTTATTGATGCTACTAACTAAATAAACCTTGCTGATTTGTTTTTTCAGAATCGGCTAAAAATCACTATGACTAAAAATAAATTTACGGAAAGCGTAATTAATTTCGTTTCCGTATTTATTATATATTCCATCCCGGAGAGGATAATGAATAAAAAATTCGCTCTTGCAGCGTCTCTTTCCCTTATTTTTATTGCTAACTCTGCGTCTGCGGCAACTACCGCATCCGGTGGTTCAATCAATTTCACCGGTTTTATTACTGATGCCACCTGCACCATTAATAACGGTAATGCGAACATGTCGGTATTATTAGATCCGATTACTGTCAATCAGATCACACGTTCCGGTGCAATCGAGGAAGGAAAGAAAGCATTTTCTCTCGAGTTATCAGACTGTAACGCCAGTGATAAAGATAAAAAATCACTGCATATTAATTTTGCCTCCACCAATCTGATTGCCAATAACGGTAATTACCTGATCAACCAGGAAACGGATGAGAAAGGTAATCATAAAAATGTCGGGATTGCGTTAACATCACAGAAAAGTGATGAAGTTATTAATTTAAACACACCATATGATACAAAAATCATTGCTGATAATGGTGTTATGCAGTTTTATGCAAAATATTACAAAGTTGGCAGTGAGCCGGCTCAGCCGGGTAAAATCAGCACCATGCTGACATATAACCTGTCTTACTTCTGATATTTTCAGGCCTCTTTAATTCAGGGGCCTGATTTTTGAAAATACACATCATGAAAAAAATCATCTTAACATTGTTGTTATTAACAGTGACATTTGTCAGTCCGGCAAATGTTATTATTAATTCCACCCGTGTTATTTATCCGCAGGGAAGTAAAGAGGTTCCGGTACAATTATTTAACACCGGAACACAGCAGGCATTAGTCCAGGCATGGATTGATGACGGCAACCCCGATTCCACGCCGGAAACGGCGAATGTCCCGTTTATCCTGACACCGCCGGTGGTGAAAATCGACGGTAAAAATGGTCAGCAACTGCGGGTGAAAATGACCCCGGTACAGCTTCCGGCTGACAGAGAGTCCCTGTTTTATCTGAATTTACTGGATATTCCGCCGCTGCCGGAAAACAGTGCCGATAAAAACATGATGCAGATTGCTATCCGCTCCCGCATCAAACTGTTTTACCGCCCTTCCGGCCTGACGCTGAGCGCGGATAAAGCCCACACCCGTCTGACATTCACCCGTGACGGTCAGCACTATATTCTGAAAAATGATTCTCCGTATCATATTAATATTCTCGGCCTGAAAGAGACGGCGAACAGCCGTGATCTGGCGGAAGAAGGCACGATGATTGCACCTTACTCTCAGTTTACGCTGCCAGCCGCAGCCGGATTACCGGCCGGAAATCACTATTCGCTGACACTGATCGACGATTTCGGTGCCATCAATACCTACCCGCTGTCACTGAACTGAACAGCCGCCTGATGCCGCGCCCTGTCCGCCGTTTTTCCGCCCTTGTTTCACTGTTGCCGGTGCTGCTCAGCACACCGGCAGCCGGGGCCGGGTTTAATACCAACTTCCTTTACGGCGATTCCGCCAAAGCGGATTTATCCCGCTTTGATCGCGACGATATCCTGCCCGACGGCGAATACACCGTTGAAATCAGTGTGAACGGGGAATGGAAGGGACGATTTCCGCTGCGTCTGCAACAGAGCGGACACACGATTCTGATCCCGCAGGATGATGTGCCGAAACTGGGACTGCGTGACAGTACACCGCCGCCACAGGCAGATGAAGACGGTTATATCGTGCTGAGCAGTCTGGTGCCGCCGGAGAGTTATACCCTGAACACCGGACAGTTTCAGCTGGCACTGAATGTGCCGCAGGCAATGCTGAATACCGTACTTAAAGGATATGTCGACCCGTCGCGGTGGGATCAGGGCATTAATGCCGCGATGGTCAGTTATAACGCTAACTATTATCACGCCACCAATAAACGTGACGGCAGTGATAACGACAATGCTTATCTGACCCTGAGCAGTGGTCTGAATCTGGCTGGCTGGCAGTTGCGGGATCAATCCTCAGTGACTTACAGCAGCGGACAGAGCACACAATGGAATAACAACACCCGTTACCTGCAGCGTGGTTTTCCGGCAATCAAATCTGATTTCCGTGCCGGCGACAGTTACACCTCCAACGAGCTGTTCGATTCTGTCCGTTTCCGGGGCGCGACCCTGAAAACGGATATGCGTATGTATCCCGATGCCTGGCAGGGCTTTTCCCCGGTCGTGCGCGGCGTGGCACAGACCAACGCACTGGTCAGAATCTATCAGGATTCACAGCTTATCTGGCAGCAGAGCGTGCCGCCCGGCCCGTTTGTGGTCGATTCCCTGCTGCCGACCGGCTCCGGCGGAGATTTACAGGTGGAAGTGAATGAAGCAGACGGGCAAATTAACCACTTTATGGTGCCCTTCTCTGCCGTACCGAATATGTTAAAGGAAGGACTCTTTAAATATGAGCTGAATGCCGGTGAAGTCCGTCTGACGGATACCGCTTACCACCCGGATTTTGTACAGCTTAATCTCCAGTACGGCATTAATAACACGCTGACCGGCTACGGCGGTGTGATTGCGGCGGAAAATTATCAGGCGTTTCTGCTCGGCAGTGGATTTAACCTGCCGGTCGGCGCGTTATCCGTGGATATCACGCACTCCGATGCCCGCTTCGGGCAGGACATGCCGCGTTACCGGGGTGAGAGCTACAAAGTGGCTTACAGCCGTTTTATTCATCAGACCAATACCAATTTTTCGCTGGCGGCTTACCGTTATTCCACCAGCGGCTATTTCAGCCTGACAGATGCGGTACAGTATCAGGAACTGCTTAACCGGCAGGACATTACAGGCGATCTCTCCCCGCAGTCACAGAGTTACCGCCAGCGCAGTACCTTTAATATCAATATCAACCAGCGGATCGGTGCGGATTACGGCTCGGTTTATCTCGCCGGTACACTGCGTGATTACTGGGGCGGTCAGGGCAACACCCGTGAATATCAGCTGGGTTATGCCAATAACTGGCAGGATATTAATTATACCCTCAGCGCAGGCCGGACCCGTTACAGCAAAGACAGTAACAATCCCGCCGGCAGTAATAATAATGAAGAGACACGGATTAACCTGACACTCTCCGTTCCGCTGACCCTGTCCGGCCACAAGGTGTATCTGACCGCAAACAGCATGACGGAAGAAGGCCGCTATAAGAGCAGCAATATCGGCCTGAGCGGCACCGCCGGGCAGAGTAACGCGCTGAGTTATAACGTGAATGCCGCGCATCAGCAATCCGGCGGTACCACCTTCAGCACCAGTGCTGCCTACCGGGCGGCCCCGGCGACACTGAACGCTTCTTACAGTGAATCCGGCCGTTACCGCCAGCTGGGAGCCGGAGCCACCGGCAGTGTGGTGGCCTGGTCCGGTGGTATTCTCACCGCAAATCAGCCGGGGGAAACCTTTGCTGTGGTGAATGTACCGGGCACCGCCAATGCTATCGTGAACAATGACCGCAATGTCACCACCAACACACAGGGACAGGTGCTGGTGCCGTATCTGTCCGCTTACCGCAAAAACGCGCTGATCCTGGATGCCTCACAGGCACCGGAAGATGCTGCGGAACTGCTGGGCAATGTGCAGGATATCGTGCCTTACGCCGGGGCGGTGACACTCGTGAACTTCAGAACGGATACCCGGCAGGAATTTTATCTGCATGCCGTGCGCCGGGACGGCAGACCGCTGCCGTTCGGTACAGAAGTCACTGACGGGAACAATAACAGCATCGGCTATGTCGGGCAGAACAGCCTCCTTTATATAAGAAGCGAAACGCGGCCGGAACAGATCAATGTCCGCCTGACAGATACGGACAGCGGCTACTGCCGCATCACACTCACGCCGGATCCGCAGAGTGCGCCTCTGCCCTGTGCAGAATAAAGGAGACATCACCGATGCTCAGAAAAACCCATTTTTTTGCCGGTCTGCTGATGCTGATCACTGGTTATGCGCAGGCGGAGTGCTACAACGACGGCAACAAACAGGCACCGCCGCTGACGGCTGATCTGTCGGAAACCTTTTACCGTCAGACAGAGACCACCCTCTATTTTAATACCCGCTACAGCGGGGAATTCAGCTGTAACGGCTACAGCAGCAGCGTCTCCAACGCCTCTTACCTGCAAAAACGTTCCATTGTGGTCGGTTTTCAGAACGGCCGCTATCCGGTCGAGTTCCGGGTAATCGATCTCCAGCCCGGCAGCACCCAAAAATTCGCTTACAGCAGGAATCCGTACCCGGCGGACCGCCTTCAGGCACGTTTCACCCTCAGTGCACGGGTGATGCCGCAGAACTCACGCAGTGATGTGACGGTGCCCGGCAGCCAGTACCGTTTTGACGGCGCGGTGATCGCCGCTGACACCACTCGGGTCGGCATCCTTCAGTTCTTTGTCCGTCTCGGGCTGGATATCCTCACTTATCTGCTGACCGGACACTGGCCGGAGCATAATGAGGATCTGTTCCTGCAGCCGCTGGATGTCATTTATCAGCCCCGTGAAACCACCTGTACCTTTGATAATGCGGATTTATTAGTCGAACTGCCGCAGGTGGACCGGGCACAGCTGCTGCGTAATACAACCGCCGGGATGACACGTTTCCATCTGGATATCTCCTGCCGGGATCGCCTGAACGGCCGCACCAGCCGTCCGGTAAAAGCCTATCTGGCCAGCAACCAGGTCTGGCTGCGGGATATGAAAACCCTCATTGATACCTCACAGGGCGCGGCACAGGGGGTGGGGATCCGCGTCGGCCGTTATGCGGATACCAATGACAACAGTGCACTGGTGATCAACCCGCCGGGACGGCAGCCGCGTGCGGATTCCTATCTGTTTGAATGGGGAAAGGACAAATTTATTGAAGTAAATAACGGCTTTAATCTCTGGGCGTATTACTATGTCTATGATGCCGCCCGGCTCAGTGCAGGCCGTATCAATACCACGGCAATCCTCAATTTCGAGTACTACTAATCATAAATTCTGATAAAAATGGCCGGTAAAAACCGCAGAAAAAAGTGAAAACAGGGCAGGACACTGCGTAAAAAACATTAATTTTCCGGATAATTCCGCCATTTTTGCTAAAATCCGCAGCCGTTTGATGTCCGTTTTAACTTACTAATAGACATACATAAAATCAGAAAACAAAATTTTATCCTGCCAAAGCATACCCGATTAATATTAAACGATGGATAATAAGGCTGGCCTTGGTTTTTCTATTTTGCTAGTATTCGTTCGATTTTTGTTCAGACAATAAAACGAGGAAAAAGCAATGCCCTCTCTTTCGATGAGGACAAATGCAGTCTTCGCTTTCTTGATTTTACTATTCTTTACCGGTTCGGGCTTTGCCTCAACCAGTACCACGACAAGCTTGCCGTATTCGCATCAAAACAAGCAGCTGCAAAAAACGCTGCCTGATTTGAAGAAATACGCGTCAGGTACACCCCGTAAGAAAGCGTTTTTAAATGCCATTGTCCCTGCGATTGACAAAGTGAATCGCGAAATCATGAATGACCGCACCTGGTTACTGGAACGCCGGAATGCCAAACACTGGTCACAGAGTGATATTGCAAAGCTCGGAAAGCTTTGCCGGAGCTATGATATGACATGCAGCTCGCCTAAGCGCACCAACTGGAACGCGCTCCTGAGCCGTGTCGATATCCTGCCCACCCACTTCGTTGCCACACAGGCGGCAACCGAGTCAGGCTGGGGAACATCAAAACTGGCTCAGTCCAACAATAACCTTTTTGGTATGCGTTGCGGACGGGGCTGTAGTGCCAAAGCCGGACAGGTTCAGGGCTACTACGCGTACAGCACTATTGAGGATAGTGTCACTGCTTACATGAAGAATCTGAATACGCATCGTGCTTATAATTCACTGCGTTCAGAAAGGGCAAAACAGCGTCTGGGTGATGATGACTCACTGAGCACACCGGAACTTATCAGTCAGCTGGAAGGTTATTCGCAGAAGGGAGATGCTTATAACCGTTACCTCCGCCAGATGTATGACAGTAACAAAACACTGATCACATCGGCACAGAAGGTAGCCCAAAACTCATAATCGTTCTGTTCACCGTAACAGACACCCGAAAACCCGCGTTAATCTGAGTATTACGCGGGTTTTTTTATGCCTTCTCATCATTCTTATTGAATCGTGGTTGATAACTTATATTATACTCAGCACGCTAATTATGACATTTTCAACAAGCCTGCACAGAGCCTGATATGAATTTCTTTTCATTTGAATTTCTTGCCTCCTTTACTGCCTTTTTTCTGATTTACTGGCTCTGTCAAAAAAAGACCCGTTTACAGAATATCCTTTTAATTACGGCGAGTTATCTGTTTGTCTTCTCATTTCAGGCAAGCTTCGCGTATGTGCTGGCCGGATATACCCTGTTTATTTATCTGCTGACGAATGTCCTGGGCAGCCGCCTGTCCGCCCGTGCAGTGTACAGCCTGCTGGCGGCGGGGATCATCGGCTGTTTTACGGTATTCAAATATTACGGATTTATGCAGGAATCTCTCCAGAGTGCGCTGTTGCAGGCCGGTGTGGAGGTTGAACTGCCGGTGCTTTCGGTGCTGGCACCGCTGGGGTTATCCTTCTACGCGTTCCATTCTGTCAGCTATGTGGTGTCGGTCTGCCGCAAAGAGATTGAAAAAGCCCCCTTTTTGGATGTGGTGCTTTATCTCTGCTTCTTCCCGAGCATTGTCGCCGGTCCGATAAACCGCGCCAAAGCATTTATGCCGCAAGTACAGGCGGCCTCGCGGGAAATTATTGATTACAAAAAAGCCCTGCTGCTGATCACCCTGGCGATGGTGAAACTGTTTTTATTCAGTGCTTATCTGTCAGAAAACTTTGCCAACCCGGTCTTCAGTTCGCCGGTCAACTACAGCGCCGGTGAGATTCTGGTGGCGGTGTACGCCTATGCCTGGAATATCTATTTTAACTTCTCCGGTTATACCAACCTGGTGACCGGGATTGCCATGCTGCTTGGTTTCAGGGTACCGCTGAACTTCAGTGCGCCGTATCTTGCCACCAACCTCAAAGAGTTCTGGGCGCGCTGGCACATCAGTCTGTCGACCTTTATCCGCGATTATATTTATATCCCGCTCGGCGGTAACCGCAAGGGCTGGCTGCGGATGAACCTCAATGCCTTTATCGCGATGGTAATTTCAGGGATCTGGCACGGTGTCGGGCTGCCGTTTATCATCTGGGGCGCACTGCACGGCCTGGGTATTGTGCTGATGAATATCAAACACAAACTGCTGCCGCCGCGCACAGAACCTGCGGAAACCCTGTGGCAGAAAACCGGGGTCTGGACCGCCCGGATTTTTACCTTCCATGTGCTCTGCCTGACCTGGATTTTCTTCCGCAGCGCCACGCTCAGTGATGCTGTCACCATGCTGACGCAACTGACCGCTGACGGCTTTATTGCCTCTGTCATGGCCAGTGCGCCGCTGATTATCGCCTTCTGGCTGCTGCTGTTTATCTATCCGCTGTGTGTCAGCCTGTATCACCGCGCCGGACACTATTACCAGCGGATCTCATGGATCTGGTATCCTTTACCGCTCGCGCTCTTTATGACGCTGGTCTTTATTTTCTCTCCTTCAGGAATGCCGGGTTTTATCTATGCGAATTTTTGATTTTACAGAAAATCTCGAGCGGGCACTGAAGGTCGTCTTTATTGTGCTGACCGCAACCGTGGCACTGGTCTGGCTGAACCAGAACCCGCTGGCCCGTTACTGGGAACAGACCTACCACCAGCCTGCGCCGTGGGCGAACCTGGAGGGGCATTACGCGTGGGATCTGGGGGGTTACCTTCAGGAAGGCGTGGTGGCGGCCGGAGAGACCCTGTGGACCTATGCACAGGGCAACCATATCGTTGAGGAAGCGGAAGAGGCTGTCCCCGGCAATACCGCGTTTCCGGAGGAGTTTCAGGTCGGGCTGCATTTTATCAACGGCTACCGTTATCCGGCTGCTGCACTGTCTGTGACCTTCCCTGAGCTGCTGAACCGGGAGCGTCCGGTGATCGGTAATTCTGTGCTGAAACTGAACCCGGAGCAGGTTGCGGAACACATTCTGACGAAAAAAACACCGAAATCAATTATTGATCTGGAAGCCGGTGATAAAGTCTTCTTCGTGGGCGATTCCCTCATGCAGGGCGTTGCACCTGTGTTACAATCCCGTCTGGCCAAAACCTACGGCATTGAAAGTATCAACCTCAGCAAACAGAGTACCGGCCTGACGTATCCGAAGTTTTTCAACTGGCCGGAAACTGTCAAAACCACGCTGGCAGCCAACCCGGATATCCGCCTGATGGTGGTTTTCCTCGGCCCGAATGACCCGTGGGACATGCCGCCGGAAGGCGGCGGGCGCTATCTGCGCTTTATGTCTCCGGAATGGGAGGCGCAGTACCGTAAACGGATTCAGGATATTCTGTTAACGGCCCGGATACAGGATGTGGACGTCATATGGATAGGACCGCCGAATATGCGCAAAGACAAGCTGTCAGATGGTGTACACTATCTGAGCGGGATCTATCAGTCGGAAATTAACAATGCCGGTGAAATCTGGCTGTCCGCAAATACCATTTTCAAATATCAGGATAAGATCTATTCAGATTACCCCGGTGACGGCAGCAGCACTATCAAGCTGCGCAGCGGCGACGGTATTCACTTTACCTACAAAGGTCAGAAAGCCATCGCTGACACGGTATTTGATCTGATTAAATTTAATGCTGCGCCGGAGGAAACCCCGGCGGCGCAGGAAAAAACAGAAACACATGATGAAACAACAAAAACGCCCGTCGTGGCACCTTAAACTGGCCGGTGCGGGAGCCCTGTTTGCCGCAGCGCTCTCCCTGCTCTCCTGCCAGAACGATGCGGATAAGCCGTGGATACAGCCGCAGACACCACCGCCGGTATCGCGTAATGATCTGACCAACTACGGCGATCCGAACCTCAGCCGCCTGGCACACCGCCTGCGGGATCCGTCCGCGCGTGTCCATATTGTCCAGATTGGCGATTCCCATACAGCAGCGGATTTTTTCTCCGGCACGCTGCGTGACAAATTCCAGGCGCGTTACGGCAATGCAGGGATCGGCTTTGTGCCGCCGAGCATTATCGCCGGACAGCGCACGGCAAACTTTGTCTTCACAGAGCCGAAAAAACAGTGGTCATTCCTGACCAGCCGGAAAGATGATGCACCAAACTTCCCGCTGGGCGGTTTTGTTATTTCGCCGCTGACCTCACACAGCACCCTGACCATGAAAGAGCGCAATCCGTCCTCTTATCAGTATGATATGCAGGTGCTGTACCAGACCGGCTACCCGGCCTCCGTTACGGTACGCGGCGGCAAAGGCGGCACGCTGAACCTGGCACCGTCCTCAGAATGGCGTTTTTCTGACAGTGTGCCGGTAACCTTCCCGGCAGAAATCACCGCGAATGAGCAGAGCCCGCTGAATATCGGCGGCTGGTTTATCACCCGCAACCATCCGGGCGTAATGCTCTCGTCTGTCGGTATCAACGGCGCGACGATTGCCATGACGGGAAAATGGCAGCCGCAGTGGGTGAATACCCTGGCACAGACCGATCCGGAAATGGTGATCCTGGCTTACGGTACCAATGAAGCCTTTAATGACACGCTGGATTTGGATCTCTACCGTCAGCAGCTGACCAATGTGGTGCGCAGTATCCGCAGCAACATGCCGGATGCGGTGATCCTGCTGGTCGGCCCGGGCGACAGTATCAAGAACAAAACCGCGCCTGACTGCCGCTCACAGCAGCCTGCCAATCTGCACAATGTCATGCGGATCCAGCAGTCTGTGGCGAAAAGTGAAGGTCTGCTCTACTGGGACTGGCAGCAGTTCATGGGCGGCGACTGTGCAATCAACAGCTGGGTACTGCGTGACCTGGCACGGCCGGACAAAGTCCATCTCTCCGGTCCGGGTTATGAAAAGAGTGCAACAGCACTCTATAACGCGCTGGAATCCCTGCTCAGCCAGCAGTAACCGGTTATCCGCAGATAAGCTGATTATCTGCGGATCCTCTCCCCTCAGCAGTTTACGCTGTGTCCCAGCACGCCGATCATGGCATTCTCATTCACAAACTGAATCATTCCGTTATCTTTATCAGTCAGTTCCAGCGCTTTGTCATCCTCTGACGGCACCACAATGATAAAGCGGCTGCCGTTGCGCTCGGCATTCTTGCGGCAGGTACTGATCCGCATCCCCGAGCAGTCATTTTTAATGGTGAACTGCGGGAACAGTGTCCGCAGACGGCGGCCGACCATCAGCGCATACCCTGCGGCACGGGTGTTTTCCGGGATCAGCACCACATCGGTCGCGTTCTGACGCAGCAGTTGTTTGTGACATTTGCGGATCAGGAAAATAATCGGGTCGAGCATAAACGCAAAACCACTGACCGCCACCTGTTTATCCAGCAGGTGCGACGCACTGGCATCATAACGGCCGCCGCGGCATAACAGCTCATCATGACTGTCAGGATGCGTGGTGCGCCATTCAAACAGGGTGTGGCAGTAATTATTCACCGGATACAGTCCCGGCGTCACACTGTACGGAATTTTCAGGCGGTTGAGGGATTCAAGCAATTGACGGAAGCGGGCGGCGGAAGCCTCAGAGAGAAACTCACTGAGCCGGGGCGCTTTTTTATTAACGATATCCAGCAGCTTGTGCGGTGTGGATAATAACTGCTCCGGTTTCTCTTTCAGTTTAACCAGCCACGGCTCCTCAAAGAATGGCAGAAACGGCTGATAATACTCTCTCAGTGCCTGGCGAAAACGGCTGAATTCTTCTTCACTGCCGACGGTATTTATTTTTAATTCAATGTACGGCGTGAGGTGTAATGAACTGAAAAAGTCATACTGCATTAAAATATGTTCCAGCTCGATATCAATATTATCGTAGCCGAACGCTTCCACACCGATCTGGTGATATTGTTCAAAATCCTGTTTCTGCCCGGCCACATTCCGGAACATCGCACCGATATACCATAATTTGCTTTTTGACTGTAAACGCTGGTGCTGTGCAATTACCCGCAGACACCCCATCGTACCCTCACCGCGCAGCAGTGCCGGGTGGCTGCAGTTGAGTTTGGGGCCGTTATGGTTATCATCCGCGAACGCCGCGGCATTCTTCATATGGTCATCCCAGTATTCCAGCACCGGAAAGCGGATCTCCTGATAGCAGTAGCGTGCCAGCAGCTTCGAGGCGCGGTTTTCCAGCCAGATCCAGTCCGCCACATCATTACTGTAATGTTTGCGCGGCCGTCCGCTCTGATGCGGGCGCACTGTCCGGTTCACTTCAAATTCCAGTTTCTGGCAATACTGATTGGTGCCCAGTACACAATTCTGATTCAGACAAATTTGAATACGCTCAATAACAGACTGACTGATAGTGGTATATAAAAAATGCTGATAATGGATCCCGCGCTCTTCCGGTGTTTTGCCTAATTGCAAATAACACTGATGTTCAGTCATTCTCGGAATAGTGCATTCCCCGGTATTATGGCCGTAACTGGAATAATTTAAGTTATGTTTGTCATTATATTCCGACTGGTCGGATGTGAAGGTATCAACATATTGAGAGACCAAAAGAAAATAGGAGTTTGCTTCAATCAGGCAGCTGTTATAACGCCGATCCCATAATGCTCCGGTACGCTGATATTTATTATTGTAGTAAGGAACATACTGGCGTCCGATGTGCTGTATAAAGCGGCTTAAATCTTCTTTTGATTTTGGTGTCAGCAGCAACAATACCGTATCCGCCTGAAGTGAATAGGCATGAAGCTCGCAATTGTATGATTCTAAAGACCTGTCCACACAGGTCAGAAAGCGGGCGTAATCATTCTCTTCCTGAAAGAGTTTTTCATGATTGTGTCCGTTAAGTTTAATCAGCTGTGGTAATCCCGGAAAATAAAGGCGCTCTCTTCTTGGCATAGGTCAGCGCTCCAATCGCTAAAAACAATAAATTTATCTAATGAGTAATATAATATAAAACCGGTTTTATTATTTTAACTCATATCATAAAACGCGTTTTTATTTTTGAATGCCATTCTTTTTTATCGTATTGAAAAAAGTATATTTATTTTTTACTTACCTGATTTGTTAATTAATACATGACAAAAGTAAAATAATAACCACATCAGAAGTCAGATTATTCACGTCAAAAAAGGGGGACAGAGTCACTTACTGCAAAACGGCACATAAAATATTCATTTTCAGCTGAAACTGTTATAGAAGCGCTGTTTTTTTTGATCGATATCAAATTTAGAACGACATTTAAAAATTAAGTTTCCCGTATCTCGGTAATTGTCATCGGGTGCACCTTTCCAATTAAACAATCATTACAGGAAAAGCATTATGGGAAACATGAGTGCCAGTTCCGCCCATAAAATGGGGGTGGTCGCGCTGACCCTGGTAACCGCATCAAATATGATGGGTTCCGGTGTGTTCATGCTGCCGACTAACCTCGCGGGCGTCGGTTACATCTCCTTATGGGGATGGTTATTTACAATCATTGGTGTTATCGCATTAGCCTTGGTTTTCGCCAAAACCAGTCTTATCACACCGCGTAACGGCGGTATCGTGGCTTACGCCAGCGATGCTTTCGGTCCGTTTATCGGTTTCCAGACCACTGTTTGTTACTGGATCAGTGCCTGGGTCGGTAACGTCGCCCTGCTGGTTGCCGGTGTCGGTTACCTCAGCTACTTCTTCCCTGAACTGAAAAACCCTGCTATCGGCAGCGTCGTTGCTATCGCGATTCTGTGGGGCTTCGTGGTATTAGCCAGCTTCGGTGCCCGTGTCGCCGGTCGTGCGCAGTCATTCACTGCAAGCTGCATGCTGGTTGTTGTTCTGGGTGTCGGTGTGATCGGCTGGTTCTGGTTCGATCCGCAGATGTTCTCTCAGGTTTATAACGGTACCGGTAAAAGCGATACCACAGCCATTATCACTGCGGCATCTATCGCACTGTGGGGCTTCCTGGGTGTTGAATCTGCTGTGGTTTCCAGCGGCCAGGTCGATAAACCTGAATACACTGTACCGCGTGCCACCGTGTATGGTCTGCTGATTGCGTCAGTCTGCTACGTCGGCAGCTGCACCGTGATCATGGGTCTGGTTCCGCACGAAGAACTGGTTAACTCTGCTGCGCCGTTTGCGGATGCTGCCCGTTACATGTTCGGTGAAACTGCCGGTACTGTTGCCTCTATCCTGAGCATCATCGCCTGCTTCGGTTCTATCTCCGGCTGGTTAATCCTGCAGTCTGAAGGTCCGCGTGCCGGTGCAAACCAGGGTCTGTTCCCTAAATTCTTCTCCGATGTGAACAAAAATGACGTTCCGATGAAAAGCCTGATTTTCACCGGTGTGCTGATGAGCCTGGTGCTGTTAATGACCGCGTCACCAAACCTGGCCAAACAGTTCGAAATCGTCATTCTGATGTCTGTCTTCGCATCCCTGCTGCCATACATGTATGCACTGATTTCTCTGCCAATCATCATGGTTTCCAAAAAAATGAACCGCGGCAGCACCTTCATTTTCTATAACGTCCTGGTGGTTATCGGCATTATCTACTGTGTCTTTGCCCTGTTAGGTTCCGGTTCTGATTCTATGTTCTGGGGTCTGGTCATGATGTCAATCACTATCCCGCTGTTCAGCTTCGTGGCCGCAGGCCGTGCGAAAAAAGGCAACGAGATTCTGTACATCAACGACGAACAAAACAAAGCGTGATTTGCTCCGCTTCACAGTCTTAACTTTTGAAAAACAAGAGGTAATTAAGTATGACTCTGTCTATCAATGATCAAAACAAACTTGATGCATTCTGGGCTTATTGCGTAAAAAACCAGTATTTCAACATCGGCTATCCTGAATCAGCGGATTTCGATTACACCAACCTGGAACGTTTTTTACGTTTCTCCATCAACAACTGCGGTGACTGGGGCGAATATTGCAACTACCTGCTGAACTCTTTCGATTTCGAGAAAGAAGTGATGGAGTATTTCGCAGACCTGTTCAAAATTCCGTTTGAAAAAAGCTGGGGTTATGTGACCAACGGCGGTACTGAAGGTAACATGTTCGGTTGCTACCTGGGCCGTGAAATCTTCCCTGACGGTACCCTGTACTATTCAAAAGATACTCACTATTCCGTTGCGAAAATCGTTAAATTACTGCGTATCAAATCTCAGGTTGTTGAATCTCAGCCAAACGGCGAAATCGACTATGACGATCTGATGAAAAAAATCGCTGACGATAAAGAAGCGCATCCGATCATCTTCGCTAACATCGGTACCACTGTCCGCGGTGCTATTGATGATATCGCTGAAATCCAGAAACGCCTGAAAGCAGCCGGTATCAAACGTGAAGATTACTACCTGCATGCTGATGCGGCACTGAGCGGCATGATCCTGCCATTCGTTGATGATGCACAACCATTCACGTTTGCTGACGGTATCGACTCAATCGGTGTTTCCGGCCATAAAATGATTGGTTCACCAATCCCTTGCGGTATCGTTGTTGCGAAGAAAGAAAACGTGGATCGTATTTCTGTTGAAATCGACTACATCTCCGCACACGACAAAACCATCACCGGTTCACGTAACGGTCACACACCACTGATGCTGTGGGAAGCTATCCGTTCACATTCAGCTGAGGAATGGAAGCGCCGCATCACCCGCAGTCTGGATATGGCTCAGTACGCTGTTGACCGTATGCAGAAAGCCGGTATCAATGCATGGCGCAACAAGAACTCCATCACTGTTGTGTTCCCTTGCCCGTCAGAACGCGTCTGGAGAGAACATTGCCTGGCAACTTCCGGCGACGTGGCTCACCTGATTACCACCGCGCACCATCTGGATACCGCGCAGATCGACAAACTGATCGACGACGTTATCGCGGATTTTAACTTACACGCGGCATAAAAAAGGCAGTGGTAAATATCCACTGCCCCCTTACGGTTCGTTGCCGGCGCAGACGCCAATCCTGCCGGCAACGCTCTCTAACCTATACAGCGACACAGGATGATGCAAGAAAAAAGACCAAAAAACACGGCTCAGTTCTCTGATCGTGAGATTTTTTGCTCCCTCATCCGCAGCTGGAGTATTTCTGTGAGGACAAAATGGTATGGTTCCCAATGGTAAATCCACCCACCGCATGGGCCTGACAGCCCTGATCATTATGACGGCTTCCAATATGATGGGAAGCGGCGTGTTTATGTTACCCTCCTCCCTCGCGCATATCGGCTCCATCGCGCTGTGGGGCGGACTGCTGACCTTTTGCGGCGTGCTGGCACTGGCGCTGGTGTTCGCCAAGACCGGTGAAATCTCCCCCTGTAAAGGCGGTGTGATTGCCAATATCGGCCGGACATTCGGGCAGTATATCGGGTTACAGACATCACTTTTTTACTGGCTTTCGACCTGGATAGGCAACTGTGCCTTACTGATCTCCGGTGTCGGTTATCTCTCTTATTTCTTTCCGCAGCTTCACACTCCGCTTTACGCCGCTATTACCGCAATTATTATTCTCTGGGCTTTCGTTCTGCTGGGTTTGCAGGGCGCAAAAGTCGTCGGCTATGCGCAGATTTTTACCGGCCTTTGTATGCTCACCGTTATTCTGAGCATCAGTATTTTCGGCTGGACCAGTTTTGATTACACACGTTATATCACCAGTTTTAATGTTACTCAGACCAGTAACACAGATGCTATTTTTGCCGCTGCCGCGATTTCGCTGTGGGGCTATCTGGGGATCGAATCCGCATCGGTTTCATCCGCCCAGGTGACTAATCCGCACCGCAATATTCCGCTGGCAACCATTATCGGGCTGGTTATTGCCGCCGCCTGCTATCTCAGTTCCACCAATGTCATGATGGGGATCCTGCCCCACGAACAGCTTGTTAACTCCACCGCGCCGTTTGCGGATACCGCCCGCTACCTGTGGGGCGAACATGCGGGACAGATTATCTCTGCGCTCGCCATTATTGCCTGCTTCGGTGCATTACCGGGCTGGCAGATTTTACAGACTGAAGTTCCCCGCTCTGCGGCGGAAGAAGGCACATTCCCGCGTTTTTTTGCGGATGTGAACCGCCACGGTGTGCCGTATAAAGGGCTGATTTGTACCGCCGGGATGATGAGCGCTGTGCTGCTGCTCACCATCTCACCAAGCCTGGAACAGCAATTCCGCAACATCATTATTCTTGCGGTGTCCGCCAGTCTGATCCCGTATGCATTTGCTGTGATTTCCCTGCCGATCGCCATGATCGCAAAAAAAATGCAGTACGGGCGCACCTTTATTATTTACGCCACTCTGAGCCTGATTGGTCTGGGATTCATTATGGTCGCGCTGACAGGCGCCGGAACCAAACCGCTGTTCTGGGGCATGGTGCTGCAGATGTTTACCATTCCGCTGTATCTGTTTTTTATTATGCGCCGCGAAAAAAACACTACTGATCCCCGTCCCGGGCTCGCCCTGTCGTACATCCCGGGGATCTGCGCCGAGCAGACCGCTGAGATGGCGTTATCGGCTGACAATGATGACAGCCGGAATTTCTCACAGAGAAACTGTATATAGAGGACTAAAAATGGAAAAGATTCAGTCAATCAGAGGGATGAGAAGTGTGCTTCCGGAAGAAACACCGGTCTGGCAGTGGCTGGAAAACCGGATCAGGAATATCACTTCCCGCTACGGCTATCAGGAGGTCAGGCTGCCGATTCTGGAACCGGTTGCCCTGTTTGAGCGCGCGGTCGGTGAATCCACCGATATCGTCTCAAAAGAGATGTATAACTTCCTCGATAAAAGCGGCGAGCACATCACCCTGCGCCCGGAAGGTACCAGTGGTTGCGTCCGGACCGTGATTGAGAACAACATGTGCTACAACACCACGCAGCGCCTGTGGTATCAGGGCCCGATGTTCCGTTATGAGCGTCCGCAGAAAGGCCGTCTGCGTCAGTTCACTCAGTTCGGGGTGGAAACCTTCGGCATGCCGGGGGCGGATGTGGATGCAGAGCTTATCTTTATGGTGAAAGATATCTTTAAGGCGCTCGGCGTGGATAAACACGTCCGCCTGGAGATTAACTCCCTCGGGACACCGGAAGAGCGCTCAGAGCACCGTCAGCAGCTGGTGAATTACTTTATGCAGCACAAAGCGCTGCTGGATGAGGACAGCCTGCGCCGTCTGGAAACCAACCCGCTGCGTATCCTGGACAGCAAAAACCCGGATATGCAGGAGATGATTGAAGCGGCACCACGCCTGCTGGACTTCCTCGGTGAGGAATCACAACAGCACTTTGATGATCTGCGCCGTCTGCTGGACAGTGAAAACATTGCTTATGTGGTCAACCCGCGTCTGGTACGCGGGCTGGATTACTACACCCGTACTGTATTTGAGTGGATCACGGAAGAACTGGGTTCACAGGGGACAGTCTGCGGCGGTGGCCGTTACGATGGTCTGGTTGAATTGTTCAGCGGCAAACAGTTACCGGCTTCCGGGTTTGCTATCGGGATCGAACGGCTGTTACTGCTGATCCAGACTCTCGGCCTGGATAAAGATATTGTGAATCAGCCGGATATTGTGGTGACTTATGAAGATCCGGCACAGAATGTGGAAGCGCTGTTACTGGCTAACACACTGCGCCATCAGTTGCCGCAATATAAAATCCTCAATGATTTCACCAGTGCCAAACTGAAGCGTCAGCACAGCAATGCGCTGAAATCCGGCTGCCGTTACATCGTGACGCTCAACCGTGACGGCCAGGTCGGCCTGTGGGATCTGGCGGCGAACACCAATGAAACCCTCACCGCAGACACCCTCGCCAATGCGTTTCTGAATAAAACCATCACTGCGATGGCCTGATAAACAGCAACGTAATATAAACAAAAGCACTGTTTTTACAGTGCTTTTTTGCTTTCAGGCTTTTACCGTAAAGTGGAAATGATAAAAATCACTGCGGCAGATAGCCGTACCGTACTCCAGCACTCTGCCCAGCTTATCGCGGCTTCTGAGGATAATTTTCATCAGTGAGGCTGTCGGCGGAATAGAAAGCAGTTTTGCCTCCTCCGCGGTCGGGTGACAGATAGAGAGAGCATATTCCTGCACATCCGGCTCAATTCCCTGCGCCAGCCAGTGCGCATACAGAGAACCGTCCAGCAGATCAGGACGCGGCAGAAACGCCTCCGGGATAAACATGGTTTCCAGCGAGACCGGAATATCATCCACCAGCCGGACACGTTTGATCACCGCCATCGTATCACCTGCGGATAATTCCAGTTCCGGGGCCAGTGAATCCGGCACAGAGTCCAGCTGACGAATAAGCCAGCGGTTTGACACCTTACCGCTGCCGGCCGCCTGCGCGGAAAAACCGCCGCCGGACAGGTTGTACTGCACCGGCAGATTAATCTGCGTGCCTTTGCCGTGATGCTTCACCACCAGCCCCTGTTTCAGCAGTAAGTCCAGTGCCTTCACCACCGTCACGCGGGATACTCCCAGCGACTGCGATAAACGGCGCTCAGACGGCAGAACACAACCGTGCGTCAGCTGCTTTTGTGTGATGGCTTCTTCAATCCCTTGTTTCAGCTGAAGATATAACGGAACGGTTGATTGTTGATCAAGCCTGTGCTGTAAAAAAGTGAGAAAATCATGTTCCACAAATAGGTTCCTGTCATGCTGCGGATAACGGCTGAAAACAGTGTAGCAACTTTTGTGTCCGCTATCACATACTGATTAAAATCAATTCAACTGGACTACAACTGGACTTATTTGTCGTCTATTATATACTCTATAAAGACAAAGGCTCCACAGCAGTTTTATACCAATAATACAGTTTGTTGTTTTTAATTCATTCAACACCAGTCCAGATAATAATAAATGACACAATCAGCAGCAGTCCCGTTAAATGTGACAGAAAAACGTATTCTCGGTTGTCTTTACGGGCAGGCAACAGGAGATGCAATGGGCATGCCGTCGGAACTCTGGCCGAAGAGCCGGGTCCGTCAGCACTTCGGCTGGATTAATACTTTCCTGCCGGGCCCTGAGGAGAATATTGCCGCCAACGAGTTTGTTGCCGGGGAATTTACCGATGACACCAGTCAGTGTGTTGCCCTGATGGATGCCATTATTGAGGAGCACGGTGCTGTCGTCCCGCAGACGATCGCCCGTCACATAATGGCGTGGGCCACCCGGATAAAGGCGTTTGAAAAAAATATTCTGGGGCCGACATCAAAAGCTGCGCTGAATGCCATACACCAGGGAATACCTTTAGATAGAATAGAGGCAAATGGTGTGACCAACGGTTCCGCGATGCGTGTCGCGCCCGTCGGTTGCCTGATGCCATCATATAATACAGATCGTTTTATTGAGCAGGTCAGGCTCTCCTGTCTGCCGACCCATAAATCCGATATCGCCATTGCCGGTGCTGTTGTGATTGCGCGGGCCGTCAGTCTGGCTGTAGAGGGCACTGACTGGTCTGCGATAAAACAGGCTGTCATACCGCTGGCTGACACTGTTCAGCGCCGGTTTGAGTCCACCTTCAGCCCGCTGCTGGGACGGAGAATTATGTACGCCCTCAATGTGGTCCGCGGGCGCACGGATGAAGAGCAGGCACTGACAGATCTCTATGAGATAGTCGGCGCCGGTATGGATAATATTGAATCTATCCCGTGTGCGATTGCACTCGCGGATTTAGCCAACACCAATCCCGTACGCTGTGCGGTACTGGCTGCAAATCTGGGCGGCGACACGGACACCATCGGTGCCATGGCGACGGCCATCTGCGGCGCAATTCACGGCATTGACAGTTTTGATGCTGACAGTATCGCATTGATAAATCATACAAATAATATCGATTTTACGCCGTATGCCCGCCATCTGGCACAGTTCAGACAGGAGTATGCCGCGACGAACAGGATGATGTCATGAGTCAGCAATCTGTACCTTCAGCGTTGAACAAAACCGATCCGACCATCGAAGAACTGGGTATCGGCCTGATCCCGCCTTCCCGGCAGACCAAAAAACCCGCCGAGCTATTCTTTGTCTGGTGTGCCGCCAATATCGGCATTCTCGGCGTGGTCTACGGCGCGATTATTGTGTCGTTCGGGCTTTCCTTCTTTCAGTCAGTTTTAGCGGCAGTGGTTGGTGTTGCCTCCTTTATTTTAGTGGGGATCACCAGTATCGCCGGTAAAATCGGCCGGACCACCACACTCACCCTTTCCCGCGCCAGCTTTGGCAAAAGCGGCAATATCGCGCCGACGGCTTTCTGCTGGTTTAACCTGATGGGCTGGGAAGCGGTGAATATCATCACCGGCACCCTGACCCTGGCGGCACTGTTCACCGCCATCGGGCTGGGCAGCGGACACCTGATGACCGCCATCGCACTGATACTGTTCGGCGGGCTGACGGTGCTGGTCAGTATTCTCGGGCAGAACACCGTTTTGCTGATGCAGAAATGGATCACGCGGATTTTCGGGGCAATGACCCTGTTTGTCGTGCTCTGGCTGCTGGCGACCGCAGACTGGCAGGCGCTGATCAGCCGTCCTTCCGGTAACTGGATCACCGGCTTCCTGCCTGCGGTGTCCATTATCGCCGCCGGAACCGGGATCAGCTGGGCGATTGCCGGGGCAGATTACAGCCGCGACCAGAGCCCGTCCTCATCCCACGGCCGTATTTTCGGCTCTGTGGTCGGCGGGGCTGCACTGCCGCTGTTACTTCTGATCCTGACCGGTATTTTGCTGACCGCGCAACTGCCTGATCTGGCAGCGGAAGAGAACCCGATTGCCGCAATCGGCGGACTGCTGCCGTCCTGGATGGCGGTGCCGTATCTGGCTGCTGCGGTGGCCGGGATTGTCACTATCGCGGTACTCAGCCTCTATTCCGCCAGTCTCAATCTTCTGAGCATGGGGATCAAACTCAAACAGCGCACCGCCGTTGCTCTTGATGGCTTGATTGTGCTGGCGATCGCGATTTATGTTCTGTTTGTTTCCGGTGATTTCCTCGGGCCGTTTATTTCATTCCTGGTGTTCTGCGGATTGTTCCTCGCATCCTGGGCGGCGATTTTTATCACCGATTACTACTGCAAACACAAAACCGCCGGTTACGATGAAGTTTCGCTCTACGGCGACACCGGGGTTATCTGGCCGACCTTCCTGTGCTGGCTCGGCGGCTCGGTTGCCGGACTGCTGGTCACCAACACCGGCTTTATTAACGGACCGTTTGCCACCGGTGTGTTTGAAAATTCCAGTCTGGGGCTGTTTGTCTCCTTCCTGGTGAGCATGGCGGCGTACCGCCTGACACTGATGATGAAACCGGTACGGGGTTAAACGGAACTGATGGATGTAACGTTACTGACACCACAGCGCCCGGTCGTGGTTATCGGCGCGGCTTTCGGCGATGTGATGCTGGAAGTGAATGCACTGCCGCACAGCGGGGATGATATCAGCGCCCTGCCGCTCGGGCAGCAGATCGGCGGCTGCGCCTTTAATGTCGCCCGTGCGCTGAGCCGTCTCGGTATTGCGCCGGTCAACGGCATTCCCGCCGGAAACGGCAGTTGGGGAAAACAGGTCACTGCCGCGATGGAAAAGGAAAATCTGCCGGTTCTGCTGCGTCATCCGACGCACGATAACGGCTGGTGTCTGGCGCTGGTGGAAGAAAGCAAAGAACGCACATTCATCACCATCGAAGGCTGTGAGCAGCACTGGAGTGACGCGCTGCTCGCACAAATTCCGGTGCCGGACAATGCCCTGATTTATGTCTCCGGTTACGAGCTGGTCAGTCCGGAAAGCGCGCCGCTGCGCAACTGGCTGCTGGCGCAGAGTGCGGATAAAACCCTGTTTGCGGATTTCGGTCCGCGTCTGCGGGACATAGATCCGGACTTTATTGAAAAGCTGCTGGCGAAAAAGCCGCTGCTGACCGTCAACCGTGATGAGCTGGCGCAGCTCAATCCGCAGGGCGGAAAACAGTCTGAGATACAGACAGACGATGCACAGGCGTTTGCCGACAGCTATGGTCTGCCGCTGATTGCCCGCTTTGATAAAGAAGGTGCCGTGGTGTGTCAACCGGGACAACAACCCGTCAGAATCCCGGCGTACAAGGTGCCGGTGGCCGATACCATTGCCGCCGGAGACAGTCACTGCGCCGGCGTTCTCGCCGGACTGGCCTGCGGACAACCACTCACGGATGCCGTACGGACCGGTAATGCGGTGGCGGCCATAGTGGTCAGCCGCCCGGGCTCTGACGGCGCCCCCACCCGCTCTGAACTGAGTGAGTTTTTACATCATCACCTCTGAAACACCGCCCGTTTACCCGACAGCGATGTTCACTCAGCCCCCGGACTCCGGGGGTTTTTCTTTCAGTAACTGATCGATGCCAGCAGATCATCGATGTTCTCAATCACTTCGCGGCTGGCATCTTCCATGGCCGTTAAATGCAGTTCTTCATCATGAAGCGAGCCCTTCGCCCGGGCTTCCAGCGCCAGGCGTCCGGAAAGATGCACCAGCCGGTGCGGCCTTTCCAGTTTCCGGTAGGCATCATGGCCGGTAAACCGCTGTCCTTCGTCCGCGTAATACCATTTGCCGAGACGGCACTGTGTGTGGTCATTAACCGATAAATCCGTGTTTCCGTCCAGCAGGCGGCGGTAGATATCCCCTTTCCAGATAACATGATCCAGTTTGACGGTATTGAGAAATTGCTGCACCGCCACAAACCGGATAATCGCCTCCATCCGCGAGGAGCTGGTGATCATACTCTGTAAGCGATCTTCTGCCTGAACAGCGATAGCGCGGATGCTGCTCACCAGCTTCTGATTATCTTCCGCATCCGTATAAATCGCATTGGCGTGTGACTTTATTTTGCCGGTAAATGCAGTGATATTGACGGCTTCGTCCTGAATTTCACCGGATAATTGTTTTATTTCCCGGGCGATAACCGAAAAACCGGCCCCCCGGCTGCCGACATGAGAAGCTTCAATCGCCGAGTTAACCGCCAGCAGGTTAGTCTGGTTAGCCAGGCGTTCGATATTATTAATATTCTGATTAATCTGTCCCAGCACAGAGACCAGTTTTTGCGTGTAATCAAGCCCTTTATCCGCGTGCTCACTGATATCATCCAGCACACTGCACAGCTCCTGCATATAGCGGCGTGTTTCGCTGTTATGCAGCGCGATTTCATCCAGTGTGCCCTGCTCCCCGGCAAGCCGGGTGCCGGAATCCAGCAGGGAGTTGCGGATAATCTCTATCGCCGCGATCCCATCCAGCAAATGACGGCACAGAATTTCACCGTGAAAGTGCCGCTGTTCATCCGTATTTCCCGTCATCACGTGCTCTGACGGCACCGGATAAACCGCCGGTACCTCCCGGGAGACAACGGGCTGTTTTTTTTGTAAAAACATCCATTTTTTCATTATATTCAGCATGTTAATTCCGGTTAAGACAGATAATACAACTCAGGGAAATAGCGCGGATTGCCGCCGGGGACAGATTGACTATCGGCGGAAAAAACAGAGGCTTTATGCAGATGGCGGGGAGTGATAAAAACAGCAGCGGATTTTAATAACCCGCTGCCGGAGAGTGAAAACGGCAATGTTACAGGAAAGCGAAGAACAGCATACCGACGAGGGCCCCGGTGGTTCCCAGGATGGTTTCCATCAGTGTCCAGGTCTTCAGGGTCTGTGCTTCGGTAGCACCGGTAAATTTCCCGAACAGCCAGAAACCGGAGTCATTCACGTGGCTCAGCACAATAGAGCCGCCCGCGATACAGACAGACAGAGCCGCCAGCTGTGCGCCGGAATAGCCCAGTTCACCGATAACCGGCAGCACCAGACCGACGGTGGTCAGACAGGCAACGGTTGCAGAACCCTGGATCACACGAACGGCGGCAGAGAGAATAAAGCAGGCAGCAGCAATCGGCAGCCCCGCACCAATCAGGGATTCACCCAGCGCCGGACCCACACCGGAATCCACCAGCACCTGTTTGAACACACCACCGGCACCGGTTACCAGCAGGATAATCCCGGCTGGCTGAATAGCGGCAGAGCAGATTTCCATCACTTTATTGCGGCTCATGCCACGGCGGATTGCCAGGCCGTAAATTGCCACCAGACAGGCAATCAGGATCGCCAGGAACGGGTGCCCGATAAACACCAGCCAGGCGTGCAGTTTTGAATCCGGATCCACCATCGGCGCAGCAATGGTTTTCAGACCGACCAGTACCAGCGGGAACAGCACCAGCGCCAGGCTCAGGCCAAACGATGGCATCTTGTGTTGTCCGAGAGCCGGTTCAGTCAGGTCTTCCGGCAGCTCCAGGGTGACAAATTTACTGATAAAGTTACCGAACAGGGGTCCTGCCAGGATCATACCCGGGATCGCCGCACACAGGCCGATCAGGATCATCCAGCCGAAGTCTGCATTCATCTGGTCTGCCAGCAGCATCGGGGTCGGTCCCGGCAGCAGGAAGCAGGCAGCCGCCGCCACACCGGCAAACAGCGGGATAGCAAGGCGTACCACATTACCGCCGGTACGGCGGGCAACGGCGAAGACCACACCGATCAGCAGCACAATCGCCACATCAAAGAACAGCGGCAGAGCACAGATAAGCCCGGCAATCCCCAGCGCGTAATGCGCCCGTTTTTCACCGAAGGACTTCAGCAGTTTGACGGCTATCTGGTCGAGTGCGCCGGTTTCATGCAGGATTTTACCGAACATCGCCCCGAGCGCGACCACTATCGCCAGGAAACCAAGCGTGCCGCCCATGCCGTTCTGCATGGTCTGAGTGATCTGCTCCAGCGGCATGCCGGAAAACAGCCCCGCGCCGATAGCCACAATCATCAGTGCCACGAACGCATGCAGCCGCGCCACCATCACCAGGAACAGCAGCAGTAATACCGACCCGGCGGCGGTTAACACCAGGGTTAATGTTGTCATGACTGACCTCCGGAAACCTGTCTGATAATCTGAACCGCGCCCGCAATCACATCCTCAAGCGGCGGCTGAATGTCCAGCACCTGCACATCCTGCTCTGCGGCAGTATCCGGTGCTTCTAAGGTATCGAACTGTGTGATCAGCATTTCCGGTTTGAAGAAATGCCCTTTGCGGGCTTTCAGGCGACTTTCGATCAGCTCAAAATCCCCTTTCAGCCAGATAAATGACAGGTTTTTGTTCTGGCAGCGCAGGATATCGCGGTAGCTTTTTTTCAGCGCCGAACAGACAATCACCGAAAGCTCATTGGTCCGCTGCATAGCAAAAATCGCGTCGTTGATGGCTTTCAGCCACGGTTCGCGATCGGCATCATTCAGCGGGTGCCCGGCCGCCATTTTTTCGATATTGGCACGCGGATGCAGGTAATCCCCGTCCAGAAAGGCCGCATTCAGCCCGGTCGCAACCCCGTTAGCCACAGCGGATTTTCCGCAGCCGGAAACCCCCATCAAAACAAAGGCGTGATGTGGTTTTTGGCTATCACTCATAACAATTCCTCTTATGCGGTCATTATCACCGGATATGTTACCGGTAACTATTACCGGTAACATTACCAACGGATATGGTTACAATGCAATCAAACACTGTTTTCGGATGAACAAATTGTGACAGTTATCTCAAATGAAATTCCTGTCACTTCAGGAAGGGCCGGGAGCCGTTAAATACTCTCTCCCGGTAATAATTCGAAGCCGACATCCACTATCTGCTGAGGCGGCAGCTCGCCGCGCAGACGTGCCAGCAGCACTTCTGCCGCACGGCGGCCCATCAGGTCACGAGGTGTGAGGACACTCGCCAGTTTCGGGGTCATCACACGACCGACATCATGGCCGTGGAACCCGGCAACCGCCAGATCCTGCGGGATGCGGATCCCGAGACGCTGACACTCAAAAATAGCCCCGATAGCAAGGTCATCGTTGGTACAGAACAGCCCGTCAGCATCCGGATAATCGGCTCTGACCTGGTGCAGTTGTCTCGCCCCCAGCGAATACGAGGAGCTTTCCTGTGTCATTACATTGCCCGGTTCAAGCCCGGCATCCCGCATGGCCTGTTCATAACCCTGAAGACGCATGAATGTCCGTTCGTCATGACGCGCGCCGAGGTAAATCACACGGCGGCAGCCGCGTGCAATCATGGCCTGCGTCATTTCAAATGACGCGAGCCGGTTATCCAGCCCGACGGCGGAATCATAGCAGGGGGAGACGCTGTCCATCAGCTCAACCACCGGAATACCGGCGGTGGCCAGCATTTTCAGGGTGCGCGGGGTGTGGGTGCGTTCGGCCAGGATCAGGCCGTCGATATTGTAAGACAACAGGGAGACCAGGCGATCTTCTTCTTTCTCCGCCTGATAGCCGTAGTGCGCCAGCATGGTCTGATAACCGGCCGCATCCGTCACGGTTTCGATACCACGGATCACTTCAGCAAACACCTGGTTGGTCAGCGAGGGCAGCAACACGCCGATAGCCCGGCTGGTGGCGTTGGATAAAATATCCGGCACCCGGTTCGGGATATACCCCAGTTCATCGAGGGTACGGGCAATCGTGCCGCGCAGTTTTTCGGAAACCTGTTCGGGGTTACGCAAAAAGCGGCTGATAGTCATTTTGGTTACACCAACGCGGTCAGCCACGTCCTGTAACGAAGGGCGTTTTTTCTTCATAGTGCTTATCTTAATACAGACTGGTCTGTGTGTCGTCATATCCGCCGAAAGAGGCCGTAGTTATACCGTATTCCGCCCGGAATTTTACCTTGTTTTGACTTACTTCCCTATTTACCGCTGATTTTATTGACTCACCTCATGCTCTGCGCTAACGTCCCGCTGTATAACAATACATATAACGATAATGACGACTGATCACGATGACACTTAACCGCCTCTGTTCCGGATTTCTTTTCTGCTGCGCACTGCTGTTCACTTTCCCGGCATTGTCAGCCGCTGCCGCGCCGGAAACCGCCTCTCAGGTCTTTATTTATGGTCAGCTTCCGCCGCCGGAAGCCATTCACCGTGTGGTCAGCAGCGGCCCGCCGACTGATCAGCTGCTGTTTGCGGTCGCCCCGGAAAAACTGCCGGGCTTCGCCTCCCTGTCAGTAAAAAATAACCCGTATTTTGCCCCCCGCTGGCGCGCGCTGCCGGTCACCGGACGTCTCTCCGGACGCGGCAGTACCCTCTCCCCGGAAACCCTGCTGGCGCTGGCGCCGGATGTGATTGCTGACAGCGGGCTGACCGATGAAACTTACCGCTCTCAGGCCGCCCGTTTCAGCCGCCAGACCGGTATTCCGTATATTCTGTTGTCCGGCAATCTGACACAAACCCCGGATCTGCTGCGTCAGGCCGGTGCATTGCTGGGGGAAGCAGAACGCACGGAACAACAGGCACAGCTGGCGGAGAAATGGCTGAGGGATGCTGCCGCTTTTGCTGATCGCCAGATACACAAACGCCGTTTTTATATGGCTCGCGGCGCGAAAGGCCTGCAAACCGGTCTGCGTGGTTCGATTCATAGCGAAGCCCCGGAATTACTGGGGTTTGAGAATGTCGCGGATGTCCCGGATATGCAGGGACTGGCGGAAGTCTCTTTCGAACAGTTACTGCAGTGGAACCCGGATTTTATTATCGCCCAGGATGCCGTGACGTATGATGCCATTATGCAGGGTGAGGTCTGGCAGAGCCTGGATGCAGTGAAGAATAAACAGGTCTTTTACTATGCCGGGCTGCCGTTCGGCTGGCTCGACAGCCCGCCGGGGCTGAACCGGCTTTTAGGGCTGCGCCGCCTTCAGGCACAGTTTGAGCCGGAGAGTACCGATCTGAAAGCAGACACCGGTTTGTTTTTCAGTCTGTTCTATCACTCTCCGCTATCGGAGGCACAGATTAACAGTCTGTTATCCGCCCGATGACCACCTCCGCCAAAACTCTGTTACTGCTTGTGCTGCTGGTGCTGGTCACCGGCATTGCTCTGAATGTTGGTAAGTTCTCACTGACTCCGCAGCAACTGTGGGATGTGGTGCAGGCGAAAATCACCGGCAACAGCGGCGCGGATGAGCCGGCGCTGAGCCGCGATATGACGGTCTTCTGGCAAATCCGTCTGCCGCGCATTGCCGCCGCACTGATTATCGGCGGCGGACTGGCGATAGCCGGGGCGGCGTATCAGGGCATGTTCCGTAACCCGCTGGTTTCACCGGATATCCTGGGTGTTTCCGCAGGTGCCGGGGTTGGTGCGATCCTCGGAATTTTTGCAGGTCAGTCAATGCTCACTATCCAGCTGTTCGCCTTCACCGGCGGGCTGTGTGTGGTTGCCCTGGTCTATTCTGTCGCCCGGCTGGCGCGTCAGCATGATCCGGTACTGGCGCTGGTGCTGGTCGGGATCGCTGTCAGCGCCCTGTGCGGCTCCGCCATTTCCCTGATGAAAATTCTGGCCGATCCCTATACCCAACTGCCCGCCATGACCTTCTGGCTGCTCGGAGGTCTGTCCGCGATTTCACCGGATGATATTAAAACCACCGCCCCGCTGATTTTCGCCGGGATGGTGCCGCTTCTGCTGCTGCGCTGGCGTATGAATCTGCTCAGCCTGAGTGATGAGGAAGCCCGCGCACTCGGGCTGAATGTTACCGTGACGCGGCTGATTTTTATTGCCTCCGCCACCCTGATCACCGCCAGTGCGGTCTCCGTCGCGGGGATTATCGGCTGGCTCGGGCTGATTGTCCCGCATATCACCCGTTTGTTAGTGGGTGCCAACTTCAGCCACCAGCTGCCGGTGTCACTGCTGATCGGCGCCATCATGCTGCTGCTGACAGACACGCTCGCGCGTACTATTGCCCCGATTGAACTACCGCTCGGCATTCTGACCTCTGCGGTCGGCGCACCTTTCTTTATTTTTCTGCTGTTGCAGACCCGGAGGAACGGATGAGCGATGTCCTGACCACCCGCGGCCTGGCCGTCGGCTACGGAGAGAAGTTAATACTCACTGACATAAATCTGCAATTACATCAGGGAGAAATTATCTGTCTGCTCGGTGCCAACGGCTGCGGCAAAACCACGCTGATGAAAACCCTGCTCGGCCTGTTACCACCAAAGTCCGGGGAGATCAGCATTGATAACACACCGCTGCGTGACTGGAGTGCCGCCGCACTCGCCCGCCGCGTTGCCTATGTGCCTCAGGCGCACAATATGCCGTTTTCTTTCCGGGTGACGGATATGGTCGCGCTCGGACGCAGTGCCCACCTCTCCCTGTTTGCCGCCCCGGGACGCGCTGAACGGCAGATGGCAGAGCAGGAACTGGATCATCTGGGGATCGCCCATCTGGCACAACGCTCCTATTCCTGCCTGAGCGGCGGGGAAAAACAGCTGGTACTGATTGCCCGCGCCCTGGTACAACAGCCGGGGCTGCTGATTATGGATGAACCAGCAGCCAGTCTCGATTTCGGCAATCAGATAAAATTACTTAATAAAATCGAACAGTTACGTGAGAGAGGGATCACCGTGCTGATGTCCACCCACCACCCGCAGCATGCGGCGGCCGTGGCGGACAGTATCGTAATGCTCAGCAAAGACAGCCCCGCCTGCCAGGACAAACCTGCCGCGCTGCTCACACCGGAAACCCTGGCGGCACTCTATCATGTGACACCAGAACATATTGCTGCCCACTTCGCGCAGCCAGCTTATAAGGGATGCTCATGACTATTGATGATATCGATTTCGCACAACTCTACCGCGACCATCTCGCACAGGCCGAACGTACCCGCAAAGATCCGGAACACTGGGATAAACGTGCGGAGAAAATGGCACAAAACTGTGCGAACCCCGCCGATCCTTACCTGATCCGCTTTAAAGAGATTGTCGATACTACCGGCGCAAAAACCCTGCTGGATGTCGGCTGCGGGCCGGGCTCTGTCGCGTTGCAGCTGGCGGACAGCTTTGAGCAGGTCACCGGTATTGATTACAGCGAAGGGATGCTGAAAGTCGCGCGTCAGCGGGCACAGACTCAGGGCTGTTCACACGTCACCTTCCGCCACTGCGCCTGGGAAGATGACTGGTCAGCTCTGCCGCCGTGCGATATCGCTGTGGCCTCCCGCTCCACGCTGGTGATGGATTTACAGGCCGCGCTGCTGAAACTGAACCGCCATGCGCGGCTGCGGGTTTACACCACCCACACTGTCAGCCCGACATTTGTCGATATCCGCGTGATCCGCGCCATCGGCCGCACGCCGGTCACGCTGCCGACCTATATTTACGCGGTGAATATTCTCAACCAGCTCGGCATTCATCCGGATGTGGAATTTATCCGCAGCCCGAACTGCCAGAGCCGCGACAATATGACCTTTGAGCAGTTTGCTGAGGGTGTGGTCTGGTCACTGGGACAGCTTGATGATCATGAAATGAGGCTGCTGCGCCGCTATTACGACCAGCAGGCGGCTGACGGCCTGCCGGTGGTGCCGGCCACCCGCGACTGGGCCATGGTTTCCTGGAATGTGGTACCGGAATCCGCCCTGCTGCTGCCGGGAGGTCAGAAGTGATCTACTACAGTGATGCCTTTCTGGACAGCCTCCTGCTGGAGGACATTCATTACGGCGATCTCACCACCCGCGCACTCGGCATCGGCACGCAGAACGGAGAAATGCACTTTTCCCGCAAGCAGGCCGGTTATGTCAGCGGGCTGATATTGGGTCAGAAATTACTGGAAAAACTAGGCTTACAGACACAATTGCATGCGAACGACGGCGATCATACGGAAGCAGGCGATCTGCTGCTGACCGCAACCGGTCGTGCGGAAGCGCTGCATCAGGGCTGGAAGATTGTCCAGAATGTGATTGAGTGGAGCAGCGGCGTGACACAGATGACCCGCTGCATGGTGGATACCCTTCGTCAGTATCAGCCGGACGCACAGCTGGCCTGCACCCGTAAAAATATTCCCGGCACCAAGCTGCTGGCAACCGCAGCTGTACTGGCCGGGAAAGGCATTATTCACCGTCAGGGCTGCGCGGAAACTATTCTGCTGTTTGCCAATCACCGCCGTTTCCTGGCAGAGCCGGAAAACTGGTGTGCGGCGATTGCAGCACTGCGCCATGAGGCCCCGGAAAAGACCATTATTGCCGAGGCGGACAATCCGGATGAAGCTTATCAGGCGCTGAAAGGCCGCCCGGATGTGCTGCAGCTGGATAAATTCAGCCCTGATGATATCCGCCGTCTCGTCAAAGACGCGGCGGTGCTGGCTCCGGGCTGCACACTGTCTGCTGCAGGCGGGCTGAATGCAGAGACCATCGGGCAGTATGCGGATACCGGCGTGAAGCTGTTTGTCACGTCCGCGCCGTATTATGCGTCCCCGGCAGATATTAAAGTCCGGCTATATCCGCGCTGACGGAAAACCGCACAACCTTATAGTGAGTTAAGGGATAAACCGGTCAGGTCACTGAACCGGCCGTTTTATCCTTTTGTTTGGCAAGTCGTTATATAAATAAATACATATCGGTAACAGGAAAAATAACAATGAAACGAACTCTACTCTGCTCAGCTATTCTGCTGGCAACCGCGCCTGCGGTACAGGCAGAAAGCGCAGATATTCTGACCGTCTGGGGCAGCCCGGTGGCCTCCAATCCGGATGTCATCACACAGCCGCAGATGCAGTCGCTGAACAAAACCAACGCGGCGACAGCCATCAGCACCATGCCGGGTGTGGTTCTCGAAAAATCCGGCAACCGCAATGAGCTGACGGTAAAAGTCCGTGGTTTTGACAGCCGACAGGTGCCGGTGTTCTTCGACGGGATCCCGACTTATGTCCCGTATGACGGCAACCTTGACCTCGGCCGCTTTATGACCAGCGAACTGGAAAGTATTGAGGTGAGCAAAGGCTATACCTCGCTGTTACAGGGCCCGAACCTGATGGGCGGTGCAATCAACCTCACCACCGCCACCCCGAAAAAACCGTTTGAGGCCAATGTGTCATTCAGCCAGGGCTTCGCACGCGGCGCGGATAATGCCTATAACACCAGCGCCCGTGTCGGCGCACGCAGCGACCTCGGGTTTATCCAGGTCAGCGGCAGCCAGTACAAACAGCGTTTCCTCGGCCTGCCGGGCTCCGATGATGACAATGCCCTGGCTGGCAGCAACGGCCGCCGTGCGCATTCCGCATCCGATGATAAACGCGGCATGGTGAAAGTGGGCTGGACCCCGCGTGAAACCGACCAGTATGTCTTTACCTATCTGAAGCAGGACGGCAGCAAAGACAGTTCGCCGTCTGCGGTGCCGGGCAAAGGCAAATACAGCTGGTGGGAATGGCCGGATTACAACAAAGAGAGCTACTATTTCAACAGCACCACTCAGCTGACAGACGGCGTGAACCTCCAGGGCCGCCTGTTCCATGACAAGTTTGAAAATACCCTGCTGATGTATAAAAAAGACGGCAAAGGGTACGATTACAGCTATTACGATGATTTCAGCAACGGCGCCTCTCTCCAGTTAGGGATCGATATGCGCGAAAGCGATCTGCTGTCATTCTCCGCACACTGGAAAGATGACGTTCACCGCGCACAGAAACAGCGTAACGGGGATATTCTGCGTTACAAAGATCGCACTTATTCTGTCGCTACCGAATACCAGTGGGCAGCCACGTCTGATCTCGATTTCATCGGTGCCATCGGCTATGACTGGCGCGAAAGCCGTCAGGCGGATAAAGGTGCGGATGATAATGATCAGCACGCGTTTAACTGGGAAGTGATGTCAAAATACACCTTCGCCAACCAGGACAACGTGCGGGTCTCCGTGTCTGACCGCAGCCGCTTCCCGACACAGAAAGAGCGCTATACCACTGAAAAACCAAAAGACGGCTCGCTGGGTATCATTAACCCGAACCTGAAAGCCGAACGCGCACTGACCTTCGATTTAACCTATGAAGGGAATATCACCGATAAATGGGGCTACCAGGCCAGCATCTATCACAACCGCGTGGAAGATGCGATCCTCGCGCACACAGTGATTAAAAACGGTGACCGCTACTTCCAGAACCAGAACAGTGGCCGTGTGGATTACACCGGGCTGGATCTGGGCGTGAAAGGCGAAGTCAGTGACTGGCTGAAAACCGGGATCAACTACAGCTACATCCACAGTGATCCGAAAGATGTTGATCATGCGGAAGGGCTGCCGAAGCATAAAATGTATGCCTGGGTGAAAGTCACACCGATAGAGCCGCTGTCGATCACCCTGTCCGAAGAGTTCCGTGCCTGGAGCTATCAGTATAACGACAGTAATGAGAAAGTGGCCGGTTATGCTCTTACCGGCCTGCGCGTGGATTATGACTTCGGTTACGGCATTTCCGCCAATGCCTCCGTCAATAACCTGTTTGATAAATCCTACGAGTACACCAACGGCTATATGGAAGAAGGCCGTAACTTCTGGCTGGGCGTGGAATACCGCTATTAATCAGCAGGACGCTTTTTGTGCAAAGCCCCCCTTTTCGGGGGGCTTTCTGTATTTTCAGACTGACGGGGAGAGTGTCATTCCGCCGCCCGCCGCTTCCCGGCGGTTGATCTGACGCAGCAGGAAGGTTGCCACCACACCCAGCAGCGCACAGGCGACCGAGAGCATAAAGATATAGCTGTAGCCGGTTTCGCCGTATTTATCCAGCCAGTAGCCGGCAACGGAATAATAGAACGCGTCCGGGGAAAAGCCGATAAAGGAGGCAAAACCCACCACCGCACCGGTGGTTTTCATCGGGATTTTCGATTCTGCGACTGAGGCAAAATAGATACCGCGGAATGCAAACAGTAACGCACTCAGCACCACCATATTCACCACCGCAAACCACATAAAGGCATTACCTTTCGGGATCACGAGGAACAGAGCACAGTTCACGGCCATGATAATAAAACCGACAAACATCACGCTGATAGATGATCCGACTTTATCCGTCACGATCCCCGCCACCGGAGAGGCCACCATTTTGATCACATAGGTGCGGATAATCGACAGCGCCGTCACCAGGGTAATCGGTACCACATACACCTGTGACAGATACGGGCTGAGATACGTCAGGCTGGAGAACACCACATAGGTGGAGAAAATAATCAGCCCGATCAGCCACGCCTTCGGCATGCTCACCACACTCATCAGCGAACGGAATGTGGTTTTTTCTTCCGGTTCGCCGCTGTCAGTGGTACTGCTGCGGTGCGCGATCAGGAAGAACAGCAGCACGCCGCAGATCACAGAAGCGCCGGAGTAAAGCCAGACGACGTAACGGAAGCCGATTGCCGCTTCAGCGAATTTGCCGAAGAAATAGAGACCGGTGAACGAGATCAGTGTGCCGGATACGCCGGATAATCCTTCGTAAAACCCGAAGATCCGCCCCTGCTCTTTTTCCGTACCCTGCATCCGCACCACTTTGATCGATGCGGCGAAGAATGTCAGGATCGTCGTGACGCCCCACAAAACGTGGATCAGCAGGATCGTGTTATACGACGGGAAGGTCGCAAACCAGAATCCCAGTGACCCGGAGGCGATCAGCGAGAAGGTGATCAGGTTGCGCAGTGAAAAACGATCCGCAAACCAGCCGCCGAAAAAGTAGGAAAACATACCAATCAGGCCATACAGGCTGAGCAGGTTACCAATCTCAATGTGTGTCAGTCCCAGCGCCTGCTGCATCGGATCATAAAACGAGGACTTCAGGTAAGGCAGGCTGTACATTGCGGTGGTACCGAATGCCAGCAGAAACAGAATCAGCATCCGTCTGACGCGGGATTGATTTGCCATGTGATTTGCCATAATTATTATCTCTTTTTATCAGCCGTGAACTGCATCCAGGGCCTGGCGGAAATCCGCAATAATGTCTTTTGCTGATTCAAGTCCGACAGCAATACGGATCAGGTTTTCGCCGTTCATCTGGACCAGGGTGTGCTCTTCACCCAGACTGGTGGCAATGGTGGTCAGTTTCAGGGAGTTCACAAATTTGCGGCTCACCTGGTCGCGGGTCAGGCCGTGAATGTCCTCTTTCAGACGGAAAGAGACAATACCGCCGCCGAGGCCGTTCATCTGTGACTGACACAGTTCATAATGCGGATGGTTCTTCAGTGCCGGGTAGCGTACTTCTTCGATTTCGCTCTGAGATGTCAGGAACTCCGCCAGTGCCAGACCGTTTTCACAGTGTTTTTTCATGCGCATATCGAGGGTTTTCATTCCGCGCATAATCATCCAGGCATTGTTTGGTGCCAGCGCCGCGCCGGTAAAGCAGCATAATCCCGGCCATTTGATCAGTTCGATCAGCTCACGGGAGCCGATAACCGCGCCGCCCAGGGTATCACCGTGACCGTTCATAAACTTGGTCAGGCTGTGAACCACCAGATCTGCACCCAGCTCCAGCGGGCGTTGCAGGATCGGCGTACAGAAGGTGCTGTCAACAATCAGCAGGCTTTTGTTCTGATGGGCAATGTCTGCCACCGCGCGGATATCCACCAGCTCCAGAGACGGATTAAGCGGGCTTTCCACATACACGAGTTTTGTCGCCGGTTTCATGGCAGCGCGGATGTTGTCACTGACCGTGGCATCAACAAAAGTGATTTCCACGCCGAATTTTGCCAGCAGTTCTGTCATCAGCAGGCGGGTGTGGGAGAAGATCCCGTCCGCACTGACAATATGATCGCCGGTTTTCACCAGTGACAGCAGGGTTGAGGCAATCGCCCCCATGCCGGATGCGCTGACAATCGCGCTGTCCGCCCCTTCCAGCATCGCCAGTTTGCTTTCCAGCTCAGTCAGGTTCGGGTTGCACTCGCGGCTGTAGACATAGCCCCATGTCCGGCACAGTTCTTCGAAATGCTCCACAGAATGCGCCGCAAATGTGGCAGTCTGGTAGATAGGACTGGCCAGCGCGCCGGTGGCCGGATCCGGTGAATGCCCCTGGTGGATCAGTTTGGTTTCCAAATCATAATCAGTATTTTTTTGCACAACAGACTCCTCATGAGATCAGCACTCTGATCCGCATGTCATCATTTATTATCATTAGTGAGTTCGGGTTGCTGATTCAGGATCAGCGGGGGTAATAGTGTGGCGGTAACGACCTTTTTAACCATTGCTGTAATGTGGATAACTATAGACTCTCCAGCTACTATAGAGTCAATTCAGAGATAGTAGATGCGCATCACAAAACGGGTAATTATACGGTGGAGAAAAGCAAAACAGGCTGAAGAATATCAGCCTGTTTCTGTATTGAAAGCATTAATACCTATAGCAGGGGTAGAGTTTTACACCAGGCAGCGGGTATCAATTTCACGCCGTTTCACTTTGATCTGGATTTCTGTCAGCAACTGGCGCTGATCATTGGTGGAAAGCGGGTCAATCACCGGGATTTCATACATCATGTCATCCACCGGAATGCGTTTGTATTCCGCATAATCCGTCAGCGCCTTAAATGCTGCCGTATTTTCGCTGTAAGGCCCCTGATACATCAGGCAGATAAATTCACCGTCGGAAATTTCTGTAATTTTGTCCTGCACCTGCGGATTAAACAGGTCGCGCTCGACAATCACAAAACTGTTCAGGTAATGCACCTGCTGTGTGGCCAGAAATTCTTCGCGGGAAACCAGGCCACTGACGCCGCCGTAGAAAATAGAAATGTTTTCCTCGAGGATATTGGCAATCTGCCGCCGTGAGAACTCCATGGTCTCCTCAAAGCTCAGACCGGGCTCATAATTCATCGATAAAATATGACGGCGCGGAATATAACGGCGGGTGATTTTGCCGATACTGTCGGTATCAATCCCTTTTTCCAGTGTCTCTTTTTTGGTGGAGAGGACTTTTTTAATCAGCTCCAGCTCGCGGATTTTCTCATCCACCACGGAAATTTTCCGGGTCAGCAGGCTGAGAATTTGTGTGTCGCTGTCTTCCAGGCGGTGTTTGATCTCTTTCAGCGGCATACCCAGGTATTTCAGATACTTAATAATATCCAGCTGAGAAAACTGATCGATAGTGTAATAGCGGTAGTTACTTTCCTGATCGACATACACCGGGCGGAACAGCCCCAACTGGTCATAATAACGCAGTGTCTGAATGCTGATTTTATGGAGCTTTGCCATCTCACCGATGGAAAAATATTTCGCCATATTGTGCCGCCTCTGATGAACGTCTCAGGAATTAACCGGCGGCACAATAACGGAAACAAGGGGGATGGTGCAAGGTGTCAGATCACACTCCCGGCGGTTCACGGGAGACACTGTTGCGTTCCATATAGAGTGTCCGGCTCGGGAAAGCAAAGTCCGCACCGTTGCGGTGTACAATCTCAATAATCTTCAGATACACCGCCTGCTGTGCTGCCAGCCACTCTGCCCAGACCGTGGTTTTGGTAAAGCAGTACACCATAATATTGAGGGCGGAATCACCAAATTCATCAAAATAGACCAGCAATGTCTGGTGCTGGTCAATGCTGCTTTCGGCTTTCAGCATAGCGCGTATTTCACTGACAATCTGCGAAATCTTCTCCGCATCTTCAT
Source organism: Morganella sp. B601 (assembly GCF_051172335.1). Lineage (NCBI taxonomy): Bacteria > Pseudomonadati > Pseudomonadota > Gammaproteobacteria > Enterobacterales > Morganellaceae > Morganella > Morganella sp. B601. The sequence continues at coordinate 324,892 of NZ_JBPIZE010000004.1, read as the reverse complement.
AGCGCAGCCCGATGGTGGTTTTGATCCGCCGGTTGGTCATGCGCCCCGGATTTTCCACACTGATGGAGGAGAACAGCGAGTTCGGAATATAGAGCGGGCGGTGATCAAAGGTAATAATTTTGGTGATACGCCAGCCGATTTCCACCACCGTCCCTTCTATCTGCCGGTCAGGCGAACTGACCCAGTCACCGATTTTAAACGGGCGGTCAAAATAGAGCATGATGCCGGAGAAGAGGTTGCTGAGAATATCCTTCCCCGCCATACCGATAGCAATGCCGCCGATACCGCCGAAGGTCAGCAGGCCGGACAGGCTCATGCCGAAGTGTTCGCCGTAGAACAGGAACACCACAATCACAATCAGGATTTTCAGTACGCGGGAAACAATATGTGCCGAGGTGATATCGCTGCCGCGTTTGATCTGTGCGGCGGCCAGGCGGTTTATCATCAGGAACAATTTGCGGATCAGCATCAGCACAATCAGTGTGGTGCAGATCATCCCGACCGTATCTGCGGTGATAAAGCGCCACTGAAAGTGGTCAATTCCCTGCTCGGCGAAATCGCCGAGGATAATGACTCCCAGCGCCCACATGATAAACTGGGAAACATGCACTAATGTGGCATGCTCGCCTTTTTCCCGTTTGCGGTTATAAATCATCAGCCCGCCGGAACCGAGCAGACACAGCACCAGCACAATCAGGCTGAGCACATTATTGGAGAGAAACTCTTCGGTAATCACGATAACTCCTTAGTATTATCCTCTCCTTCTAACGGATTTTGCCCGGAAACTCAATTTATCCTGCCATCAGTTAATCATGTTCAGCCGGTTTATTTTTGAAACTGCACATCCGGAACGGTGGTGACTTCCGCTTCATTTTCAACGCTGAAGTTAGGTTTGCCGGTGTATCCCATGTAGTTTGCAATAATCACGGCCGGGAATTTACGGATAGTGGTGTTGTATTCACGGTGTAGCGCGCCGCGTTAAATGGAAAAGTGTTTCGCGTTAAATGGAAAAGAAATAAGCCACGGTGTTTTTATCAAACTACGTGGCTTATTTTAATATTGAAATTAGTGTTCAGATTGGTTTTTGCGGCCAATCAATAATAGGTGCTGTCGATGTGTCCACCGCTTCCAGCAGATCAAGATAATCCAGCCAGGCGATTAACAGGGCCTCTTCATCCGGTTTGATGCGTTTAAGCGCCAGTTTAGTCCGGAGCATTTCTGTGTCAGTGTGTACCTCAGCAATCAGCACCTGTTTTTGTGACTCAGCAATAGCAACATGCTGCTCATGTGTCAGTGGCGGGATATCCACCCATGCGGGGTTTCCTTTTTTATCAGACCCCAGTAGCTTACCTTCCGGGGGGATACCGGAATATTTGTGCATGACATCACCATCTACTACGACAATATCATCCGGCCAGATACCATTTTTTTCATAATCATCTTTTTTATCCATTATGAAAAACTGCGATTCTTTAGCACTAAACCCGAATTTCATCATATTAATATCCTAAAACTAAGAAGTTAGCATTAGACTCCGTTGTAGGTGCTTCAACCGCCTTAACTGTCACGACGTTAAATCCCTGTTTAGTGACACCTTCGCAGCTTGCAACAATCTGTACATACGTTGTTTTAGTACACAAGACAGCCCAAACCCCGTTAGGAAAGGCCGTTGGAAATGGTACGTATGATGTCATTGAGTACCCCGTTCTCGGGTCATTAGCGATGATTCTTTTGAAAGCTTGGATCATTACTCCATTCGGAAGCGTCGTTAGCCCGTTATCCGTCCATTTACCAGATTCCGGGAAAAAACTCATATCGGGAACTTGTCCGGAAAGATTGCCCGTATTTTTTGAAGCGGCAGTTCCAAGCCCGGAAACTCTCTCTGCCGGAACTATGCCGTGTATCATTTTCCCTTTGTCATCAAACGCCCACAGCATTCTTTGTAATTCATCATCCCAGGCGCCTGATGTCTTATTATCATGAGCAAGCATTGCGAGTTTCTGGTTTGGCGACAGCATCCGTGATTCTTGTTCTGTCACCATAAAATGGCTGCGGCTTGCTTTTGTGCCAAGGTAATCCGTAACTGCTTTTTGGCTCATCACGCTTGTCAGAGACGGGCCTGTAGTCTGAACAACCGAAAGCGCATAAGCACTGGCAAGTTTTGAAATCGCTGAGGACAACTGACTGAGGTTACCTTTCTGAGGTGAGATATCAGCTGCTTTCAGGACATTCAGCAATTCAGCCTGAATCTGATTAAACCAGTCCTGTCCCGGATAGGTGGCAGACAGTCCGGCACCACCTTCAGTGAACCACAGCGGGGTCTGACTGTCGGCCGGGGCGATTGGCGGCATTACATTAATGCCTGATTTGTTATCGAGTCCGAACATTTATTCCTCACTCATAAATAAAGACAAATTCAGTTTCTGCGGGGGCATAACGTTCCAGAAGACACTCCAAATCAGCCGCATCAGCGATACGCAGGCGCTGCTGGCAGTTATCCAGAACGGTAGCCCAGTGAGTGGTTCTGTCTGCCACATGGACGAACACGCGGAACCAGTTGATATCCGGATAAATCGGGTGAAGACAGGTACGCAGACAGTGATGCGGATAGCGTTCCTCAATCCGGATGTTATAGCCGCGGTCTGCGGCCAGACGCTCATAAAACTGGTTACACAGGCTGCCTGACATCACCAGTTTGGCTTTGGCCGCCCTGCGGCGGGCATCGACGGAAGATTCACGGTCAATACTGCAATCCGGCAGACCGGTAAAGTCTTCCCAGTCCTCAAGCAGCATAAATGCACGGTCAGCAAAGATTTCCTGTAACAGTGATTCATTAACCGTGTCAACACGCGCCAGTTCATCGCCGGTAGCCAGCATCAGTTTTCCCGTGTCACCCTGCGGGTCTTTTGACCATGCGCGGCCATTGGGAAGTAACTGTAATCCGGCGCGCTGATAGTGCTCTGCGGTCATCGCCATGTGATATCTCCCGTCACAAAGATTTCATTTTCTCCGGCAACGATATCGTTCAGGGGTGACAATACGCTGTTATCAATTTCCCCCTGAGAGTTGGACACGGCTGCCCGTATCTCAGACAGGTACACCATGCCGCCCGGCAGTTTTCTGTCCAGCAGGGTTTTCAGGTTAACTCTGACCGCCTCACGGACTTCTTCCGTGTTCGGTGACAAACGGATCTCAAAATTCACTACTTTTGCGGCCGGACTCATCACAATCAGTTCCGCGCCGGTGGTTTTACCTTCGACCTGATTGGTGACCGGATTAATATGACCGGTCAGATACTCCTCAACCCGTTTCAGGTCATCAGTACCGGGGAAAATATTGGTTTCCTCATCCATCACAAACATGATGCCGACTGTGCCGTGACCGCGATAGCGCGGCAGACACCATGCACGGGTGACTCCGGGTACTTCCAGCGTCCAGCGCTCATAATCATATTTATTACCGCCTGCTGGCGGATACTGAACACGGAACAGCAGCCGGGAGCGGAGAGAGTCGATAGTCTCCAAATCCGCACCACCGCCGATATAACGGCACACGGCCCGGGGCTGAAGGTTCACCACAGGGGAAATCAGCTCGAGCGGCACACCGGCGGCCGTGTTGCCGTTACGGCCTTCCTCAAGCGCAGTAACCCTGATAAGGCTGTCACCGGCAGCAATCACTGTATCTTTCACGGACTCAAACATAGCTCCGTCAGGACGCTGCCAGCGGGTTCCGGCCGGAACGGAAGCGGCGGCAGTGGCCGTCACGGTAATTTCACCCTCAGCCACAGTGGCGGGCTTGCGCCAGACACCCCAGAACTCGCAGTGTTCCAGCAGCTTGTCATCATCTGCCAGATGCGGAACCACCTGACGGCTTGTCCATGCCAGATGGTCATGCAGCCCGGCAGCGTTCCCGGCGTTGGCGTAAGCAATGGCACCGGTCACACTGAAGCGCGTTCGGGCATAGGTGCCCGGCAACCGGCTTTCAATATCAGACTGGTTACGGGCAATTAATGCAGAGAGTGTGGGGGCTTTATATGGCATTTAAATCCCGCTTAAAAAGGTTTTGAACTCCAGCGGTAACACGCTGCCGTCAGGCAGGGTAAGCTGAACATTCAGTAATAAAAAGCCGTCCGCTGGGGACGTGGACGAAACCACCGCACTGCGGATATGACCATCTTCCGTCATCCACTCAAGGGCTTCTTCTGCGTAGAATTTCGCCAGCCGCAATACAACGGACATCTGCTTTTCACGGGAAAGCAGCCATAACCGGCTGCCGATGGGTCTTTTCTGATAAGAATCCCCCCACCACCCGCGCCGGTCAGTGCCGTCGTCAGGCAGCACATCAGAATCCAGCGCCCGGCGGTCAGTAAACAGGGAAATAATCACCAGCGTGCCTACGGAGTTATCCAGTACGATATCGGCATTTTCAACAGCAATGTCGGCATTATTTATCTGCCATTTCAGTGCGATATCACATATTGCATTCATTTCGGTTTGCCCGTACTGTATCCGTCATGCTCATCGTGAGTGTGGTCTTTTCCGCTCTTACCCCCGGACTGGTGGTCTTCGGCGGTGCTCACCCCGAGAATATCAAGGTTTCCTTTAATCGTGGTTTGTGGGCAATCAAACACGGTTTCTTCCTCAACAACGAACTCCAGCCGTTTGCAGGTCACCCGGATTACCCCGTCTTCCGTCAGCAGAACATTATGACCCTCAAGGTGATACACCACGCTGTCACCGCTTTTCAGACCCACCGGACGGACACCTTTGGCATCAACGGCCACTGCCACCAGATGCTGACGGACTCCGCCGACAGCCAGCACAATAGCCTCACTTCCGGCGGGCGGCACGCTGCTGTGACCGTAGTTCTGGAAGCGCTCCACATCATCTGCGGTTTCGTCTGCCAGTAATGACACCTGTAAGTTCTGCTGTTTGAGGCTGTCATTCACAAAATTCACCACACCCCGGCTGACCAGCAGACGGATACGGCGGCCGATACCGGCAGTGATTTTATTCAGCTGATTTATCATGGCTTCCACCTTACATCTGCATTTTTGACTTTCTTCTCCGGGTCTGCCGGTTCGGTGAACCCCTCACGCGGCATCAGCTCCAGCCGGGTGATAGTGCCGCTGTCACTGTCCAGCAGGTAATTGACCGAGACAATCAGCAGGGTTTCATCCGGGAAACCGGCCTGCGGAGCCTGTAACACGACCTGTTCATTCTTTTTCCACACCTGACCGTCAGGCTTCAGCCAGCCTCTGACACCGGCGGTGGCGCGTATGCCGTGTGCCATTGCCCGCTTCTGCTCCCATGCGGCACGGGCGGTGCCTTTGGCTTTAGTCATGTTGTCATCTGCGATAAACATGGTCGGACGGTAACGGGTGATTTCCGGGTCTCTGGCGTCCATATAAACTGCCGTAGACTGAACGGCCGTCTGTGTTTCCCCCCATTTGCCACCGGCAGCAGTGGCTCCTTTCACACGGTACAGACTGAACCGGTCAAGCCATGACAGCGAAGTATCGAGATCTAAAATTTTCACGCCGGGTCTGCCGGATTGTCCGAGTACCAGCGTCGCCACTTTTTTACTGCCGGCGGAGGCAAAAACCAGTTCACCGGCGGCGTTACTGGTCATGATGACGCCACGGTGACGGGCAGCACGGGACAGGTTATCGAACACGGTTTCACCGGGTTCAATCTGCCACTGACGGAAAACGGCAGCGGCTGCCGGGTCTGTCACTTCCCAGCGGACAGTCACCCCGAACGGCCGGCTCAGGTCTTTCGCGATGGTTTCCAGACTCACGCTGCGCCACTGGCCTTTGCCGTGAGCGGCGGCACAATCCACCAAATCCCCGGTTTTATCCCGGCCTGATAACGTAATCGTCCGCTCATCCGCGCTGATGCTGACATCAACCGCATCAACATAACCGGTCACCACCGGCTGGCCGTTGATAGATAACTGACAGGCGGCCCCCGGTTTCATCACCAGCGGGGAATCATTATTTTTTACGGTAATACCGAGACTGAACTGCCCGGACATGTCTTCGAGGCTGCTGGTCGCATCCAGTGTTTTCCAGCCGGAATAAATCTGATTACCTAATGTCAGTTCGACGGTATCAGTCATTGATGACCTCCACATTCAGCGCACCGGTCACAAAGGCCGGATGCCGCACACCGTTCCGGCGGACGAACCGTTCAATCTGTGCGGTGGTGCCGGTTTCACGGTAAAGCAGGACGAGCGCCGGTTCGGTGTCATTCACCCGGACGGTCACGGCCGCCGGTAACATTTCTGCCGTGGTCTGCATCAGCTCCAGAAAGATTATCCGGAAGTCACGCAACTGCTCTGAGGTACGGAACCAGCCGAAATCACCGGTATCCACGATTAACTGTGTCAGTGCTTCGTCAAGGTCGGCGCTGCTCTGACGCACATCATCCACCGTTTCAATCAGCGGGATGGCCGCCTCATCAGCGGACGATTCACCGCCGGGCAACAGCGGGGTCAGGTCACGCTGACGGGTGACCGTCGTCAGTGCCGGGGCAGTCTGCTGCTCACGGGCAGAGGCAACGGCCGCATCCAGTGTCAGCACCGCCAGTTCACGGGCAATAAAAACCTGAGTGGTGGTGTTCATCACATTCTGAAATTCAGCCACGGCAGGGGTATTGGACGGATACTGTGACGTAATGGCGGCAGAAGTTTTACGCAGTGCGCGGTTAGCCGCATCAGGAACAGCGACATCCGCAATCCCGCCAATCAGGTCACTGACCGAACCGAACAGGTCGCCAGGGGCATTAATCAGGTTCTTCAGTGAGCCTTTTAGTCCCAGTGCTGCCCCGAGCAATGCGTTCATGCCTGACCCGGCAGGCAGGCTGCGGATACCGTTTACAATGGTGTTAAGGGTGCTTTCAGCCGCATTTAAACGCTCAGTGAGGTAGCTGACGTTATCCGTGAAGGTTTCCCATCCCGCAGTAATATCAGCCAGCGTGCTGTCTGTCAGCGCGGAGCCGTCCAGCTCTGCCTCAGACGATACCACCGGGGAGGTATTATCAGCCGCCGGAACAAAGGTCACTGAAAAGACCGCTGTACCGCCGGTATAACAGGACTCGCGTACCGTCCACGTTTCAATCTGCACCTGTTGTTTGCGGTAATACGGATGGTCTATTTCACCGGGTCCGTCTTCTTCCAGCGCATCAATCAGCGCCTCTTTTTTATCCAGATAATCATCACCGAACACCACGGCGGTAATGGCATATTCCCGCGTGGACAGCCCCATATCTTCGGTTTCACCGTCATCCCGCAGCGGGTATTCATGGCGTACCACACGGCGGCCGCCGCTGACCGTGGCATCATCGACGATATAAAACGGCACGCCCCGGAATGAACCGAGGCCGGGCGTAATCCGGCTGCGCCACGATGGATCACTGAAAAGTGACATTACCTGCTCAAATTCCATTACATTTTACTCCCGCCGCTGTATCCGGTATTGACCCGTAAATCAACGTTCTCTGACTCCACGGATTTTGTTTTCACCACCAAATCAGCAGCAGCCTCCACAATCACCCGGATTTGCCCGTCAGGCGGTTTGACCGGCTCAGGCGGTTTGGCGGCCGCTGCCAGCTGCTGGCCTGGATAAGCGGACGGCCAGTTGCCGAACGAGTTGTTATTTTCGCCGGTCAGATACGGGGACGGTTTACGGGGTTCCTGAAGTTTTTCATCGCGGCTGTACCACCAGTCATTAATTTGAGCCGGAAGCCATGACGGCCCTTTATCACCGTTTGGATAGTCCCGTTTCAACTGTTCACGGCGTTTCTCGATGTTTTCCCGTGCTTCTTCTTCAGACAGGAACGGAAGTGCTCCTGCTACGGCAAGTCCCTTTGCTCTCAGGCCGTTCGTCATTCCCCGGCCTGCATCAGAGCCTCCGCCGCCGTTATCACGGCCACGGCGCTCATCCCGCCAGTTGGTGACATAAACGGGCACCACAGAACTGCCGTCACCTAATCCTGCATCCCCACCGGCGGCACCGGCACCCGGGCCGCCTTTAGCGCCCTTAACAAAGTTGAGTATCTTATTACCGCCGCGCCATGCATAACGGGCGGCAACGGCTGCACCAATGGCGTAGGCTGCTTTTTCAATGGTTTCCGCGTATTTGTCCAGTTCTTCCGGGGACAGGTCATTAATGGCATCTGCCAAATCCTGCACCGGCTTTGCCAGCTTCAGCTGTGCAAAACGCTCCCCGGCATTCACCAGTGAGGTCATGGCACCATTGAAAGTCTGCACGTTCTGCGTGGCTTTCTCATCAAGAAAACCATCACGGATATTGGCGGGGTTTGCGGCATCACGGAGTTGAGCCTGCTTTTTGGGGTCGGCGAACACCATCATCAGTTTCAGTGTGTCACCGGAAAACACCTGTTTAAGGTTATCCTCCTTCCCGTATCCGGCTTTGATAATTTCCGTCATCAGGTCAGCCGGGGATTTTATCTTCCCGTCCTTACCTTTGATATTCACATTGCCGTAAGCCTTCAGTTTTTTCTGTCCGTCCGCCGTCCCGGCGGTATCAAAAAAACCCTGAACAGCAGCAGATGCCTGTGAAGGATCATCAAATTCCTGACTGGCAACACGCATCAGTGCCAGCATCTGCATCTGGTCTTCCTGATTTTTCCACGGGGTATTTTTCCCCATACTGCGTAATGCACTCAGTTGGTCATTGAGATTTCCGGTACCGAACTGTGTGGCCGTAACTGCACCGTCGAGCCATTTACGCATTTTCTCCGGGGAGTTATAGCCGGAATTAAACATCCCTCCCAATTCAGTACCGGCAGCAGTAGCCTCCATTTTGATGCCGGTAATGCTCAGCGCGATGTTATCCAGTTGGGCAATAGTGGCATCGTAATTGTTCGTTTGCAGCAGAAAGGCATTTGCCGCCTGCATCAGTTCCGAAGACGATAATTTCCGGTTACCGGCCACACGGGTAATCTGTGCGTCCAGTGTATTCATCTGGTCGGCAGTCAGATTGTATTGTGTCCCCAGTTCAACCATTGCCTGCTGATGTTCGGCTACGCGCTTTGTAGCCATTGCCAGACCGCCGCCGGTCACGAACCCGACCAGCTTATTGTCAAACTTATCCAGAATGCTGTTGGCACCCGTTACCGCACCGGAAAACAGCCGCATTGAGCGGCTGCCTTCAGCACCGAAACTGCGGATACTGGCCCCGAACTGCCGGGCACGCTGGGTGACGTTCCCGACCAGATCAACAATAAATTTTGTTCTGTTCTCTGCGGCCATTATTGTTTCTCCGTAAGCCAGCCGTAATACACCCGTAATTTCGGCAGCGGCAGATTCATCGCCCAGTCAGGGCCGCCGCGTAACCGCAGGCCGACAAATAAAGCAGTGCGTTCAACGGCGCGAACGCACTGCAGACTATCGCCCCTCGTCAGCCGCCTGCTCTGCGGCTTTCAGTGCCGCCGTGCGCTGCAGCTCCGCTTTATCCAGTAACAGCTCAATATCCGCCTGATGCAGTGTTTTCAGCATCTCCATCGGCAGCGGCCCCTGAATTTTACCGATACGGGCAACAGAACGGCGCAGCAGCTCAAACCCCATGAGGGACGGACTGGACAACAGCGCAGGGCCTTTCGGGGTCATCACCACACGTTCACTGGCGGCTTCCGCCTCGATAATGTCACCGGCGGTCAGCTGGCGCAGTTCCGTATCAAACTGAAGCTCCGCGTCTTCTTCTTTGCCGTACGGCAGGCCGTGTATTAACTGAAAATGCATAATCAGATCTCCTTACATTCGACGGCGATAAATTCGGCTGAAATATCACCCTTGGCCGTCAGTGTGCAGTTACCGTCACACCAGGCATTCGCCAGCATGAATTTTTCGCCGGTGTCGCACTCAAAGACGACAGTGCCGTCAACCATGTTTTTAATGGCGAACAGGCTCACACCCGGCCCCTGCGGAATGGTGCAGCTGACCCGCGCCTCTTTCGGGGTCTGCTGCCAGCCGTAAACACGGGAACCGATAACCGGGTCCCGGCTCACACCGCCCGGCGTCAGCTGTGCCCCTTCTTTGGTCGGCAGCTCCTTACCGTTCATATGGATATAGGCAATGCCGGTGTACTGATACGGACTTGTCATGGATTAATCCCTATAAAAGAAACTGAATGGCGTGGGCGTAAATACGGAACTGATTGACCAGATTCTCATTACTGCGCACGTTGATACGGTTACGGTCATTCTGATCACGCTCCACAATCAGGGTTTCACTGAATTGTGCGTAATTCTCAACCAGACCGGCATATTCCAGCTCAGTAAAGAGCGCCAGCAGCTCTGCACGGATAACCTGCGGGGTCACAATGGCTTGTCCCGGACTGACACGGATACCGTCATCCGCCAGCTTGTGACGCGGGAATTTCTGGGTGATGCGGGTACGGACGGCATAACGCAGATACGACAGCGTGGCGATGGTTTCCACATCCAGATAGCTGGGGTCAGGGGAACCAAAGGCATTCTCACGGTACATTGTGATCATGCGTTCAATCTGCACGTTGCTGCCGGTGTCCACGGTGAAGGTGGAAATCCCGTCATACAGCAGCAGGTTGCGCTCATTCAGCTGCCAGCGGTCACTGACTGACGGCGGCAGAAGCCCCGGTAACTGAAGCGTCTGAAGCGGGCGGGCCGGGTCAGTGCTCAGGGAGCGGACAGCCACAGCGGCCAGTGTTGCGGCCCACAGATACGGCGGGTGTGGTGAAAGACCGGTTGCCAGCGTGGAAAACAGATAGTCATTACGGGACTGGCCGAACGTGGATGTCTGTGCCAGTGTGCCGCGTTTTGCCATCCAGCAGATGCCGTCAATCATTTTCAGCGGCCCCCAGCGGCTGACCAGCTCATCACGCAGCAGGTTCAGGTTCGGGGTATCGGTGAACGGGTTCACCATGTAATTCCACCAGGTGTCACCAAAACCGGTAATTGCCCCGGCCAAATCCGGGTTACCGGTGGCTCCGCTCATGGCGGTGATGACCACATCAATCCCGGACGGCAGCATTTCACCGGTGTAATAATTCACCCGGACATCGATATCATTGCCGGTTTCACCTGACCATTTTGCTGTTAACAGCACGGTATCCGCAGGCGTGTCAGCGGCAGCCGTCACCGGAAGGTCAGTTTTTGCACTGACGGCCGCAATGATTTTACCGGCCACAGCGGCGGCATCATCACCGGCTTTCACCGTGACCCGAACCAGTGTTCCGGCAATCATCAGGGCAATCTGACCGGTCTGTGCAACCGTGCCTTTCACCTGAATTTTACCGGTGGCTTTCACACCGTCCGGGTCATCATCCACGGCAACCGCCCATAAATCAGCAAATGCATTGGCACCGATAAACGCCGCCGCCATTCCGGCCAGCATGGAGCCGCGCCCGAACGCGGCACCGGCAGCATCTTTTGAGGTAATGCGGAAAGGTTCACCCGCCGGTGTTTTTCCGTCAGCCCCTTTGATGCCCAGCAGCAGGGTTTTCTGTAATGTCTGCGGTGTTCCGCTGACGGCCGCTGAATTATCAATTTCGATATAAACCAGCGGCACACGGATTTCAGACGGAATGTCATTGTATGAAATCATGATGGGGTTCCTTTTCTCGGCGCGGCCTGAACTTCGGTCACGTCACCGTCTTTAAGACGGCGCAGCCAGTAAGTGGTGCGGGGCTTGCGTTCCCCTTTTTCAGCCAGCGGCTGCAGGGTTTCCGGGTCACGGACAGTCAGCCCGGCAACGGGTTTTAAATACAGTTCTGTCATGGTTTTTCCTGTATCGGTAAACGGATGAGCGCTTCCTGTTCCGGCGTGCCGTCAGGCTGCGCCCACTGCTGAAAGTGGGTTTCAAAATCATCCAGACTGCTGACGTCCGCCGCATCCGGCAGCAGCTGCGGAGCCTCAAAATACAGACCGTAAACAGCAACACCTCCATTGCTCTGGATATCACTCCACAGGTTGCCAATCTGGGTCAGGGTGAACACACCCGCCGGTTCAACACGGCGGCGGTTCAGCCAGCCGGTCAGTCGCTCCACAATCTGATAAATACCCGGTCTGTCAGTCTGGTTGCCGTTGAGTACCTGAGCACTGACAAACAGCCCCCAGGTGGAAACCGCAGTGTTCGGAATTTCCCCGGGACGGCTGCCGAGCCAGGCAACATAAACCGCCGGAGCGGTGTTAATAATCAGGGCAACCGCACTGTCGCTCCACTGGCCGGGATGGGTGTCAACCCGGGTCAGGGTATTGCCGAACAGCCCTTTAACCCCCGCAATCAGGTTGTCTGAGATATCACTGATAGCCGCCATCAGATAAACCCTCTGGATTTGTTCCGTGACCAGACACTGCCCTGACTGGTGATAACGGCAACATCACCACCGGCGGGACGCTCTGCGTCTTTGCTCAGCCCCAGCCCAACCTCACCGGCAGCAACTTTTTCCAGCAGCCGGACAGCGCCTTCCGCATCTTTCGCGGCTTTGTCGGTAGCCTGACCTTCCTCAAGTGAGAACCGGGCCAGCACACAGGCAGTACGAACCAGAACAACGGGAACCTTCTCCAGCGGCAGTGTGGCGCGTCCGTCGATATAGCCGTCAATCATGGCGGCCGCATCATCAAGCGCGACCTGAATCAGCTGCTCCTGCGCCTGTACCAGCGCCTCCGGTGACAGGCTCTGCCGGTCCGGCACTTTGTTTAGGGTCAGAATATGCAGTGCATCACGGTTGTAACGCGCATACATGTCGGCAATGGTTGCGTAACTCATTTTTTGCCCCGGCCTTTAACGGCAGGTTTTTCTGCGTCGTCAGCCGCCTGTCCGGCTGCGGCAGGCGCATCCGCTGTCAGTGTGACTCCCGGTTGCTCACCTTCAGCCCCTTCAGCTACCGCAGCAGATGCACCCGGATTGTCCAGCCGCCCCGGTGCGTCACGGTCAGTATCTGCCGCGATAACCGTAACAACGAGACGCGGGTCTGCTTCCAGTGCTTCGAGAACAGAAACAGATAACGGCGGCAATGTGTTTTCTCCGCTGTGCAGAACCAACCCCGCACGCCGGTAGCCCTCATGCGCCGTATTAACCACAAAGACACCGGCCATTTCGGCAATACTGCCTGTATCATCCGGCGATAAATTCGCTTTATCAGACATAACATTTCAGCCCCTGTTAAAGTGGGTTTAAACGGGGCGTGAACCCCGTTTAACAGTGATTAAAGGTAATCGCCGACAATCAGCTCAAGACGGCCTTTCATTTCGTTTGTGACAGTTCCGCCATATTCAACAGTTAACTCACGCTCAAGCAAACGTGATGCAACTTTTTCCATTGTCGGGTGAACCACCAGGTGAGTCGGACGGATTGCCAGTGGGCGGCCACCGTCAGATTTGAGGTTGCGCATGTTCTGAATAACCGCCCATACGTTATCTCCGGTCAGTGCGGCCTTGGCGGCATAAGCCAGTTGCCAGAAGGAATAACCGGCTTCACAGCGGGTATCGACACCGTAACGGATCAGTTTTTTCATGAAGTTCTGTTCATCATCCACTTTATCCATCGCCACCAGTTCCGGTGCTTTACGCTGCTGGAACAGAACAGGCTTGATGGCACGGGAGCAGTCCAGAACAAACCACGGCTGACCGGTATAACCTTCTTCTGCCAGAATGTTGCTGATAACAGCCGCATCGCCGGTGCCGTCAGCGTTCGGGTAAACCGGATGGTCGGTATCAAAGAAATTCTGATTGTCATAGCACAGTGTGCTGAACCCCTTGGACAGTGCACCGAAACATAACTCATCCGGCTGAACACCTGCCGCGCGGCCCATTTCGGTAAAGAGCGGTGAATAGATCCCGATGTTGTCATCGTCGATATCGTCACGTTCTACGCCGACGGTACTTTCAAACGAGCGGTTAACCAGCTGATAGCCGTGCGACTTCATATCACTGATAGCACGCTCACCAATCCATTCACGCATACCCGGAAATTTACCCAGCCAGCCGTAGGTGTTGGATTTCGTGGTACTCGGCACTACCGTGGCAATTTTTTCATACTGGCTCGGAGCATCGGCCAGCCCGTCCTGAAAGTCGCCGTTCCAGCCGGTAAAAAGTGATTTGATTAACGAGGGGGTTAAAATAGCCATTATTTCACGGCTCCTTTCTGTTTCAGTTTAATGAAGTCGGCTTCAGAACGGCCCTGCAGACGGGCGGCTTCCTTATCTGACGCGGAAAGCACAGCGATTTTTCCGGCCGGTTTTTTCAGCCTCGTTGTCTGGCGGCCGGTCAGTGCAGCGATTGCCGGACGGCCTTTCAGGACTGCACTCAGTGCCGCAACGCCCTGTGTATTGGCAAGGATGCGCAGATAAGGCACTTCTCCGGCAGAAACACGGCCGGTACGGCGGGCATTGGCAATAATGCTGTCGGTGGTACTGCCGGAAACACGGGCACTCAGTGAGGCGGCGTGTTTACCCAGCAGATGATAAGCACGGGCCGGAACCACTTTGCTTATATCCATACCGCTGAGCGCGGCTTCTTCCAGAATCTGCTCCGCTTCTGCAAGCTCAGTACTGTTGTCATCGATGAGTGCGGTCACATCATCAGCAACGTCTTCAGGTGCCTGAGTGGTTTCAATGACTTCCTGTGTGTCCACCGCCACCTGCGCGGAGGTCTTCAGGGTGTCAGCAGCAGCCAGCGCCTGCGTCAGCAGTTCCTGTAACTGTTCTTCGGTCAGTTCCTCGGCATTTTCGGGCAGCGTGACGCCCAGTCGCTCAAGCAACTGAAGGAGGGTTTCATTCATGAGTTCATCCTTAGTGTCAGGGGGGAGAGAGATTAAGGTATTGAGCCGGGCACTCAGTGCGGCCATTGACTGCATACCGGTAAGCCCCGGGTCATTGGTCAGGGCGCCCATGCGCAGGTAAAGGGGGTGTCCGTTTTCGTCATACGGGAAAACCGCCGACAGATAGAGCCACTCGCGGGCATCCACCGCAGCCTGTGCAGCCGGGGTGAGTGACAGCCGGACAAACAGACCTTCGCCCTCACGCCACTGCATGTCATTACGCGGGTCACGCAGCCATCCTGCGGCGCGGGCTTCTGTGCAGGCAGCAGGGTCATCATCCTGTTTCAGGGTGACGTGGTTGTAATCAAAGAGCACCGGCTGACCGACAGCGGCGGTGGCCTGAATAAAACGTTCCGCAACAGCGGCATCAATAAACCACTGTCCGCCGGGCACATCTTCAGGACGACCGTCACGGGCACTGAAGTATCCGGCAGGCAGCAGCTGATACCAGCCGTCTGCGCTGTCTGTCATCGCGGCACTTAAAACGGCGATGCGTTTGTTCGGAGTGGTTTTTGGTGTTTTCATGCCCCCATTCTGAACCGGGGCGGGGGAAAGGCGGGTTTGTGGTAAATCACACCTTAACGGTGCATATCAGGGAAAGGAACAACTGAGTGACACTATACCGCGTTTAAAACCCGTTTAAAAACGCCGCAGCGCATTTAAACGGGATAATGATGATGTACGGCGTGCTATCGCTGCCGTAATGCCTCTGCGTGCTTCTGGTTAATGATACTGACGATATCACTGATACCCTGCGGTGACAGCCCCATATACGGACGGGCTGGAACCGCTGCCGGACCCGGCGGCATGGATGACAGTCCGCCGTACTGGTGGATTGCCGCGTAAACTTTATTTGACCCGACAGAGGCACTGGTGGCGTCATACCCGGGTGTCAGTGATGCCGCCAGTCCGCCCTGCGTGCGCTGCAGCATCGGCCCGTTATGACCGCGCTTTTCCAGTTTTTCGCGGTAGCGGTCTGAGAGCGCCTTCCACGGCGTGCCGGTTGACGGGTCTGCCTGTGCGGCAAAGGCGTCCTCACTTTCCGATACCAGTACGGCAGAAACCGCACGGGTGATCACTTTCGGATCTGTTCCCAGCTTCATCAGCCGCTGAAAGGCATCCTGTACCGGTTTTACGTCAATATGTGAATCAATTCTCATAACTTCCCCTCAATCAGGTCATAACGCCCGCTCCGGAGTCCGTCCTGTAACGCTTTCAGCGGGACGGTTTCCGCATGTACCGGCCGCCCGGTGACAGTCATCTGCCCGGACAGCGGAACACGGACAACCGTCCGGCCGGTGTCACGCCCGGTGGTGCCCACGTACAGCAGCTGCTGCCCGGTGTTATCCCTCAGCACCGCCGCCGGTCTGCCGATGATACCCGGCAGTGCCTGATATTCCGCCATCGTCAGACCGGATTTCAGGGTATTTCCGTCAGCGGTCAGCACACCGGGGGCCGCCTGTCCGGATTTCTCCAGTGCAGACGCCACCCTGTCAGAGACAAACCCCAGCGACTGCAGCCCCGCAACCGGGCGGCGGGTGGTCATCATCTCACCCACCCAGTCTGAAAAGGCTTTCTGCCGCACCGGCGCATTATTCAGTGACTGAATCACCTGCTGACGCAACTCACGGTTCTGCATTTCAAGCAGCTTACGGGCCATGCTGATATCGGCCCCCATTGCCAGCTGACCGGAGTTGGACGACCAGCCCGCACCGGTGGTCATGGTCTGGCCGCCGCGCTTAAACGTGGTGGTTTCAGCCTCATACACCTCGCCGGTGCGTTTATCGACGCCGGTTTCCACCTGCTGACTGCTGATGGCGCCGGTACTGGATTCCACCGTCAGCCCCATACGCCTGACCTGTTCTGCGGTCAGGGCGCGGACACGGCAGCGGCATCCCCAGTCATTCGGCGGATAGAGTTTTTCCCAGATGGGGTCATCAAAACGGAACACGCGGCCGTGCATGGCGGCATGGCTTTTGCGCGTTCTGCCGTCCATGACCGCGATATACTGCCAGTAAGGGTGTGTATCTGAACTTGCCAGCTGCTGCTGATAGCGCCCGGCCTGATACGCCGTGGCAACATTGGTACGGTAGATGGTTGCCAGACGTGACGGACTGCCAAGCTGTACCATCTCTGCGCCGCCGTTACTGTCAACAATCACCTGTTTACCCCACCAACCCTGTTCCTGCAGTTGTGGCGTCAGCGTTTTAATAAACTGCCGCTCAGTGATCCCCTGACTGTTCGCTTTATCAACCTCACCACTGATGGTTTCCAGAATATCCAGCCGGGCCGCTTTGGCGACAGTAAACGCCCTGGCATGGGCAGCCGCGTTCGCCTCCTGCCAGTTCCAGGTAATTTCATACCCCTTGCTGCGGAAATAATCGACGGCCAGCTCCGGCTCCAGCGTGGCTGCATAGCCTAAGTCAACGGGTTCCGGCATTCAGACGCCCCCACAGTTCAGCCACAAACATCGCGCGGTGCAGCATGTCAGTCAGCTGCGTATCATCCATCTGCTCATAAAGCTCAGACGCTGCCTGCACGGCGGATTCATAGCCATCTGTTCTGATGATGTTAATCAGCGGCATCAGCAGCGGATCAACCGTTGAGGCCCATTCCTGACCGGATACAGCCCCGGTCATGGTGCTGACGTCCGTTGCTGCCGGGTCTGCGGACAAGACCGCTTCCGGTTTTGCGCTCAGTAATGCGGCGGAAAAATCAGGCACTGCCGGTGCAGCAGCTTTCAGGATGTCCTCATCGTCAGCGGCCACCGGAATCTGTAACTTATCGTGTGCCCACTGTGCCGGGATTTTCATGCCGATATTGACCAGCTGCGGCAGGGCTGCCGCATAAACCGTGATATCTTCCGGCTCAGACAAATCAAACTCAAACGCGGGTTTGCGGCGCTGATTGTCAAATGACTGACAGTTCAGGGCATACAGCGGAAAGACCAGGTCACGGGTCAGTGTGGCCGCCAGCTGCGTGGCGTCACTGTCACGGACTTCAAACCGGACTTCATTATGCACATTGCCCAGTGCATTGGTGCTGGTCGCACCGTCCGCCTGACTGGTCAGCGTCCCGCCGAGAATGGCTTTTGACATACTCATCTCCGCCCATGACATCATTGCCATAAACGGATCTGCGGTGCCGTCCGCCGCATTTTTAAAGTCGATCATCATGGATTTCGGAATGATACCCCCGGCATTATGGCCGATGGACATCACCGCACGCAGCAGCGTGTCTTTCTCTTTTTCGGTGGCTCCGGCCGGATACTGCCCGACCCGGATAGGCAACCCGTAAATCTCCAGAAATTCCGCCAGATCACGGACAGAATAGTTCTTGAAAATAAACGGCCAGACCAGTGTGCGGATTAATCCGGTACGGGCAAGGTAACCCGATTTGGATTTTGCCACATGCTGAACCCAGCCGAACGGCTGCAGCGGCAAACCCTCCGCTGACCCGTCACGCAGCCGCAGCTCATTACGTTCACCCTGCGGGGTCTGAAACCATGCCGGGTCACGCCACTCCACAGAGCGGGGAATTAACAGCCCTTCGACTTCCTCCCACTCAATTTCCTGACAGCTGAAGCCTTTTAAAATGGCGTCCGTGGCATCAAAAATACAGTCGGAAAGCCAGTCCGCGTCATCCAGAATCTCCGTCAGCAGCTCCGCGTCCCGCTTTTCCTCACGGCTGGCATTACGGGGCGGTTTTATTTTCCAGTCCAGTGACTGAAGGGCACGTCGGCGCTTGCCGAGTTCTGACTGCAGATGCGGGTCTTTTTCCTCCATATCCTCCGCCAGCTCACACTGCGCCAGTAACTGACCGCGTTCCGCACCAACCAGAATCTCAGCGGCACGGGCCGGGGTCAGTCCGGATACAGGATGGTCACCGTAGTAACGGTTTAACTGAAATGCACGGGATTCATCATCCTGTGTCTGACTGTCCGGTTTAAACCAGAAACGATGCCCCACGGCATCGACCATACGTCGTAATATTTTCACCAGCACCCCCGTTCAAAATCCGGATAATCATCGTCATCACTGACGGCCCGTTTATCCGGCAGCGGAATAAAATCAATTTCCTGACCGTCGATATAGGTCGCACGCGTAAACATCAGATACGCACCGGCGCTGTCGCCGTGACGCTTCTTGCCGTCAGCCCCTTTGCGCCGGTTTTTGTCTATCTTCGGCACACCCCGGATATTCTGCATCTGACGCTGGTCAGCAATGATGTCCTCATCTTTCGGGATGGAGATATCATTCGACTCATACAGGGCTTTGTATTTCGGTGACCACTCACGGTAAAAGTTGTCTGTGATATGCACCGCATCCACCAAATCCTCACCGTAGTGCAGGCGCAGCGCCTCCCCGAGATAACCGCCGTTCCCGGTGGCATCCACCGCAATCCCGACCAGCCGGGGCAGTGAGTCGATGACAAAAAAGGCAATCTGCCGCTGCTGGTTGTAGGGCACATCATGCAGCTCGACCGTCAGCGTCAGCTTCCGCCGGGTGTCCTGTTCAATACTTCCGGCACCGATAACCGACAGGTCACCGCTGCGGGCAAAGTCCTGTCCGTAGGCGTGGCGCGTATCCGGATCAAAGTGGCTCAGTACCGGCAATAACTCTTCACCGCAGAAGGTCTGAACGGTTTTTACACGCTCGTCTTCCGTCCATGTCATATGTCCTTTCGGCATACTGAAGCGGACAACGATACAGTTTTCATCGGTGGCGCGGTCAATCAGCACACGCGGAATGTAGGCACCCGAACCCTGTTTCGGTACGCAGTAATATTCCTCAAGCGCATCTTCTTCCGTGGCGGTGTCTTTCAGCAGATTGGCTTTCCACTCGTCTTCCACCGCCGGTGTCCAGTTCTGACGGCGCACCTGACAGATACGGCGGTATAACCCGTCATTACAGGCATCATCCAGCGTGATAGTGTGAACTGAATAGCGTTTGCGTCCGGCAAGAGAGTCCTGTATCAGCTCATTGAACAGGTTTTCATTACCGTTATGCGTGGAAATAATGCGGACTTTCGCACCCCACATGGTCAGCGCAAGCGCGGCTTTCAGCACTTCAGCCAGCTGTTCATGGAATGCGGCTTCATCAATGGTGACGTTACCCTGCATACCGCGCAGGTTTTTCGGGTTACTGGATAATGCCTGGACTTTGAAGCCGCTGCTGAAGTAGACGACAAAGGTCAGAATGTCCTTGTCCTCATCCTCAAAGACTTCCTCACCG
Source organism: Morganella sp. B601 (assembly GCF_051172335.1). Classification (NCBI taxonomy): domain Bacteria; kingdom Pseudomonadati; phylum Pseudomonadota; class Gammaproteobacteria; order Enterobacterales; family Morganellaceae; genus Morganella; species Morganella sp. B601. The sequence continues at coordinate 304,835 of NZ_JBPIZE010000004.1, read as the reverse complement.
ATTTCCCCGGCGGCCAGCCCGTAAGCTTTTGCCCACATGGCAACGGCGTCAATAAACTCCCGCGCCATCTCTTTGTTGGAGCCGATATAGAAATGATTCATCCCGCCTGCTTCACGGGACTGTGCCGCTGTCAGGGCAGCATCAGCGGCCTCAGCCCATGTCAGGCCGGTACGGCGGGATTTCTGTGCAATTTTGAGCGGGGAGTCGTCCGCAATCCAGCGTTTCTGATAGCCCAGCAATACCTCGTCCGGACTGAACGAACTGTCATTAGCCGAACTGAGAATAAATTCCGCTGACGGATTCAGCTTTGCGGCCTGCATTATGCAATCCCCAGAATCTGACGTTTGATATTTGCGGCGGCTTCTTCAGTCAGCCCGGCCTGTTTAACCATGCTTTCTGCCTGTTCGGCGGCTTCTGCCGCAAACGCTGCACGGATCTCTTTCTCACGTTTGGTGCTCATCATAGCGGCCTGCTCAATACGGGCCGCGACCAGTGCCAGCTGCGCCAGTGCTTTCGGCTCAACGACTTTATCGGTCTCAGACAATGACATGGTGGTTTCAAACGCCAGTGATTTCACAAACTCCTGCAGCAGCTTACCGACGTCAGAGGTCGGCGCATCACCCAGCCGGGAAACCCACACGTCGGCAATTTCGCGGCCTTCGCGGATTTTGGCCCCGAGGGTTTCCATGCGGGACGCATAACGGTTCAGACCGGTACGGGAAATTTTCAGGTCATCCGGCAGGCCGTTCTCATCAATCAGTTCATTGACCGCCGCCCGGATATCCTCCTGCGTGTGGCGCTTATCCCGCAGCAGTGTATGAAGCTGGTCACGGATAGCTTCCGGCAGCAGGTCAATTTTAGAGGGACGCCCGCGCGTTTTTTTCTCACTCATAACCCGCTCCGGGGACGGGGACGTTTGACACCGGGAACTGTACTGCGGCCTTCCGCCACATCCATCCCGCGCCCGGTCACAGAGGCAACCAGACATCCGGCCACATCTTTGACAGAGCACAAACCCTGTTCCGCCAGCCAGTAAAGATGGGAACGGATCACATCCCGTGACTCACGGTGGCCGTAAGCATCAAGACAGGTCTGCAGTACAGACTCATTGGCATCACCGCCGCAGTCGGAAAGGGAGCGCAGCAGTACCAGCCGCTGATCTTCATTTAAGATTTCACGCATCGACATTATTTTTTCTCTTTCAGTTCGTTCTGTAATAACAGGTCGCTCATGCGGCGCAGCTGCTGAAGTTCAGGGGCCACAGCTTTGATATCGCCTCTCAGGTTGGCGATTTCCAGCTGAAGGTTATACAGTTCCGCCCGGTTCGGCAGGGTTGCCAGCGCAACCTCCAGCTCACTCAGCCGCCGGTTCATCAGTTCGACTTCATCCCGTTTGGCGTAAGTCTTACTGAGCAGCAACAGACCGATGGCCACCGCGCCGGTGACCACGGTATAAATCATTGACCAGTGTTCTCTAAGGACGTCCAGCATGTTTTTTCCTGTATTCAAAGCGTTCCTGACAGGTCACACAGCGTTCAAAGCGGGGATTCACTGCCAGCCGTGCGGGGTCAATATCTTCGCCGCAGGATAAACAGACGCCTGTTCCGTCCTGCAGCTGATTATCAAAGTGAGCGGCCAGCGCCTGCTCACGGTAAAACTGTTCAAGCTCACAGGCTTTGTCGATTTGTCTGCTCATTGTTCTGCCTTTGCTTCGCTGCCCATTCCTGCAGCGCCAGCAGCTTGTTTTCCAGTGTCTGCACCCATTCCCCGAACAGCGCCGCGTGTTTCAGCAGCACCGGTGGAGCGCCGGACTCCGGCGGCTGCGGCCGGGGCGGCAGGTACAGCAGTTCCGGCGGCGGGAGCGGACAGGATGACACTATCACTGCCGGATTCACCGTAACCGAGGGCTTCGCGGTAGAGCCGCAGCCCGCTGTCACCAAGGCCATTCCAGCCGTCACCATCAGCGGCAACAGCGGCCGGAATACTGCGCTCAATACGGCGCGTGGTGGTTGACAGGGTACTGAGGGTGTTCCTGAATTTTTCTGACAGTTCTGCATTCTGTTTCGCCTGTTCCTGCTGCTGACGGATAATCTGTTTCAGTGCTCTGGCGTTCTCATCCGCCAGCGCATTACGTTCCGACAGCAGCGTTATTTCCGCATCGGTGCGTTTCCGTGTTTCGTCATCAATCCGGCTCTGCATGGAAACACCGGTGACCAGTGAGCCGAACACACCGCCCAGTGCTGCACCCACAACCGCGACAACGCCGTAAATTTTCAGTGCGCCGGTCATTGCCCCAGCTCCTTATCACGTTTAATGGCGGCCTGTTTTGATGCCTGATTCTGGGTGACCCACGCCGCCAGATATCCGACAAACAGCCACTCGCAGTCTGCCAGTTTCCCGGTGACCGTCATCCAGAGCAGAACCAGCGTGCTGGCGACAAAAGCCCCGATAAGGGTGGTGTCTGATGTGGACAGACGGCCGGTGGCCGGATTGGTAATCAGCTGTTTAAGAATGGCGAACATGACATGCCCCCGCTTTTGCCAGACGGATATCCTGCTCATTCACTGAACGCCAGCCCCGGGAGAACAGGGACTGATAGGTGTTGCTGTGGCTGTACAGCGGCACCTGAGAGATATCGTTTCCGGCCAGTGCCTCTGCAAGACAGCGCTCACGGCCGGACTGATAAATACTGAAATACCGCGGATTTTTCAGTGCCGGTATCTGCCGCAGCAGCAATGCATGGGGCACTGCCTGTGACGGGGTAATGTTCGCCGCCGGGTTCATCGCGGGATTTCCACATGCGGGTAATCAGGGAATTTGGTCTGACCCAGAAGAGCAGGATCACTTTGCCAGTTTTTACCGAAACGCAGTATCACACCCTGTTCGTCTGCCGCCGTTTTAATGGCCTGTAAAACCGGCTCAAAGAGGTGTTTGTTTTCGTCCCAGCTCATGCCGGGCTTCATGGCGGACGGCAGAATATCAACAGCATGACCGGTCAGGTGACGGCTGTTACTGGTCTGGGAGTTTCCCTTGCGGACGTACTCAGCTTGTTTCTCCGGCGTTCTGAGTCCTTCGATAACAGCAAAATCAACGGGAGATAATTCCAGCGCACGGCGGATAATTGCGACCAGAACAGGGTTAACCCCTCTGAGGTTATTTTCACTGCGCTGACTGAATTTAAATCCCCGGGTGCGTAAATCGGATGGGTTTGTCATGGAGGCTACCTGTTAAAAATAAGTAGCTCATCATCGTATTTATGCGCTGAAGGGTGGGTTTGTGGGGTATCAAACAAAAACCCGCCGGGTGGCGGGTTCTGATTTACTCAAAGAGATCTGACTGATAACGCTTGCGGTGCAATATCATCTGTTGCCGCAGTATGGCATAAACTGTCGAGTTGGTCAGAGAATATTTACGGGCAAGCCCGTCAACATCGCCGCCTGACAGTGACCAGTCCAGGAACAGCTGATTATCACGCAGGGCAGCTTTCAGCGCATCACCGGTAGGCAGGTAGACTGCGCGGCCACCGTAGTAATGCGCCAGTGCCCCGGCCAGTTTTCCGGCAGATAATTTAGCTGCAGGCACATCATATCCCTGACGGGCAAGCTCTGCACTGAACAGATCTACGATATCGGCCAGCAGCTGCGGCCAGCGGGACTGCAATTCGGTTTCAGGAATATTGTCCAGATTATCCAGCAGCTGTCCCAGTTCTTCGTGACTATCGGCAAAAAGCGGAAGAGTATTCATATTAAGACCCGTTAATATCGGAACCAGAAATACCAGAGAATAAAACCACCTACGGCTGCCATGATTAAAATCCCGATGCTTTTATCACTGCTGGCCGGATGTTTGGCGGCAGTCTGTAATAATTTTTTACGGATAATCAGATATACCGGCAGTGTAATAATACAAACTAACTGAGTCATTACACCCCAGAACACGGGAGAACACCCGCGCATCTTACCCGCATCATCACGATAAGAGCCGATATGATGACTGTGAGCGTCAAAATATACCCAGAATCCAGCCGCTACCGGCAATAATATAAAGAAAAGATCACTATCCATCTAAACCTCCGTTTTGTTTCTCTAACCACTCTTTGCCGCCGGGTAGTGTACCCAAATCAACTCCAAACTGCTGCATTTGTCTGAAGTAAGCATCCTTGGAATCAGAACCGGATGTCTGTTCTTTTTCCCGGGATTTCACATTGCTGCTTTGTGAATACACCTGTTTTGATGACTCATACACCGTTTTCAGATAGTTATGATTTGCCAGCGGTTTAACATCTCCCTTTGCGCGTTTTTCGCGGATACGCTCAACGGTTTCACTGAGTGCATGAGCCAGCACCCGCCCGGCGGGATAAAGCGCCAGAACCTCAGTAGCCAGTTTTAATGCCCGGCTATTGCTCAGGTTAGATTTTTCACGACGGAACAAACCTACATAAGCAACCAAATGCCTGGAGCAACTCCCCGGTAAATCGGCAAGTATTTTCAGTAACTGACGGCTGGCATCATCTTCGCATAACGCTTCAAGGTGCCAGTCGGTATGGCATATCGGACAACGGCCAATTTTCATCATTTTTTCCCCTGATTGTATGCCTGACATACCGCGTCATAACCGCGAAAATCAGGCTGGTGCTGGCGGCGGGCTTTGATGGCATCAAGCATCAGACGGACGTGCCATTTTTTCAGTGACTCCAGAACCAGATAAGCAAGGTCTCCGTTAAGCCAGCCGAGTTCGGCAACACCGGCACCGCCGTTCAATTTCGCAGTCTGGCGCTGAACAAACTTATTCAGGGCTGATTCTGAACCATCTGCAACAAAACCCTGACGGTGCATAGTGATCCAGACAGCGGTGATTTTGCTGATTTCAGCTGTTTTTACTCTGCCTTTTACACGCTGATTTTCGCGCTTAAAACGGCGTTTAAACCCGCGTTCAACAAAAGCATCATAGACCTGAGTCAGCTCCGCATGGGTCATTTTCCGGCAGGAGTCTTTTCCGGTGGCAGCAACCAGTGCCGAACGGTAAGTGTCATCGTCGAGCTTCAGCTGAGTTTTCGCGATATGAATAAGGCGGATAAGTTGATCACGTATCATATCTGTGTCCTCAGTCATATTTCTGGTTTTCGGGGCGCTGACGGTCTTCCGCAGCACTGCGCCGCTGATACCATGCGGCTCCGGCAAAGCCGGTGATAACACCGGCAATAAAACACAGGATGCTCATCATAGCCGTTACCTCCCGAGGTACTGGTTGCATGTCGGCAGGCAACCGCCACGCAGCTTGTCATTACAGTTGTCGCACATATCCGGTTCATTAAAAGCCGCGCAGACAGAATCAGCAGCAGATACAATCACAGCTAACTGTTTCTGGCTGAGCTTAATCCCGTGATGCTGATTGGCTATTTCAATGCAGACAGCACTGACCAGACCGATTTGTTTAATCTTAACCATGAGCTATCTCCCGGCTATGAATAATTGCCGCAGGCGTCACGGACGAACCACTTACACCATGTGACAGCTTTGCCTTTTTACCTGCATGGAATCCGTCACGCGCCGCGCCGTCTGACTGAGTATGCTTTTTACTGTCCCGCATATTGATATCACTGAATTTTGTCTGCTCTTTTTTGCGCTCCATATATTGGGTCATAACCTGACGCTCATTTTCTTCAGGTACAAACTCAGTGATAACCTGCCAGACCCCATGAACCCATGCCTCACACCAGGTATCCGCTAAATCAGTTTTTTTCACGGGTTTGGTTCTTTTATGAATACTGTTGTAAAACGCTTTACGTCCGCTGATTAACTGGCGTGTCAGTACTTCAAAGGCATAACAGGCGATTTCGGGACGTTCAGCCGGGCCATAAAATACAATTGTCCGGCGGCCGGACTGGTCATAACTGAGGTAATAACGAACACCAAATGCCCGGCAAACGGCACCACCCAGCATGATCATATAACGCGGGGGCTTCACTGCTTTCGATGGCGTTTTGTGAGTACCGCTTTCAGTAACCTGACTGAGTGATATGTCTGATTCACTCAGTCCGTATTCCTGCATTAACTTCTGAGCCATCCTCATGGCTGTGGCCGCTTCTTCAGCACTGCTGTTATTTCTGGCCTTATTCAGAAGTTTTTTTATTTTTTGCAAATAACGTTCTTTATCATTTGCCATATTAAAAATACCCCGTTATCAGGATTCAGGCGTAAGGAGGACCTGACGGGTTTACGCCTGAATTTAAAAATGACTGTTTATTAGATGGTTATATTAAACTGTGAATTAACAATTAATATCTGAACTGATTAATGCGGTATAACGTCCGCCCGCAGCTTTGGCACAGAATTCAGCACGGCGTTCTGCCCACTGCCGATTTTCCCGTTTTTTCGCCAGTTCCGCTGCATCAACCCAGTTTCGCCCGGCTTCCTTGTAATGGCCGTCGCGTTCTGCGGCGGCCGCTGTTGTTGCATAGTGCTTAAATGACATATCACACCCCCGCGATATCTAATGAAATCTGCACATATTTACCGCTGTTGTCCCGCTTGTAGATGCGGACATAACGGCAACTGCTGATAACCTGAGTGGACTCACTGATAGCCGTCATGGCCCGCAGCCATTTTTCATCAGTGATATTCAGACGGCGCAGCTTGAGTACATCACCGGTGCGGATATTACCTGCGACATCCACCTTGAACGCATCTTCGATAATCGCCAGAATTTCCGGACGGGCACCGACTGACCAATCCTTAATACATTCATCAATCAGAGCTTTTGCTGCCTGTAATCGTTCATCAAAAGCAATGCGTTCCTGAATGGCAACCTGCACACGATGTTCACCGTCAAAGGTGTGCAACTGGATGTTGCCTTTTTTACCGCCCATATCCACACCGTACTGCTCTGAAGATAAGGCACGAAAAGCATCAACCTCATCAAATGCGTAATCTTTAAAGACTTTAAGCGCTGCCTGAAGTTCGTCGGAACGGGTGACAATATCCCCGACAACAGTATCCCGGGCGCGGTCAATATCCTTGATCATATCGACCGGAATCAGACAACCCTTGGCATCACGCCAGTAGCCATCCGGAACCGTATGCTGAGTAAATTGAGTATCTTTGTTTGACATAATAATTTCCTTCTTAATGGACAGATTCAGACCAGTACACGCGACAGCCTGATTCGTTAAACACACCCTGGCGGGCACCGGAAAAACTTTTACTGAGATACTGATAAGACGCCTTACCACTGCGGATTAGTTCATCACAGTAGCTGTGACGTGCAATACGGATGCAGGGTTTACCGTACCGGGTAACAACACTCAGAACCGACACGCCGCGCTCTGAAAGCTGCTGAACTACTGATTCAGCCTGTAACAGTGCTGATATCACTGACTGATTTTCGGTATTGATGGTGATGTTCATAATTCTGTCCCCTCCAGGTCTTTTACCGCTGCGCGGATATGCTTTTCACACAATGCTTCATTTGCGCCGGTGGCAAACATTGCCGCAAGACGCAATGTGTGGGATACCGTCCGCAATGCCCCCGGGCGTTCAGCCAGCTGCGTAACAAGGTCACGCTCTCTGTCACCCAGTCCCCACGCCGCAGAAATGGCTTTCACATCGTCTTTTTTGGTTTTCAGAATGGCGACCTTTTTTGCTATCCGGCTGAACAGACGGGCAAAGTCAACATTCCGGGAGTTGCCACCGGTCAGCTTTGAATAGACCTGATTGTTACCGACCAGCGCCAGACCAATGCCGGTTTCTTCCTGTAAAATCCGCAGCTCTTCCAGTACCGGATAATCCAGATGGTCAGCTTCATCAATGATGAGCAGGCCGGATGTCCCGCGTAATTTACGGCGGATAACACGTCCCAGCTGACCGGCACGGCGCGGAGCGTCACCAACACCCAGCTCAAGAGCCAGTTCGTACAGGCATTCGCTCAGGCTGCTGCGGGACGGGGAAACAGTAATCAGCCAGACATTCGGGCGCTCACGGACAAACTGCTGTAATGCCTTGCTTTTTCCCACACCCGGACTGCCGTAAATCACGCTGATACACTGAGCGAGTTGTGCATACTGCAATGCCGACCAGATTTGTTTTACTGTCCGGGTCTGAACAAAGTCAGGTGCCTGCGGCATTTCGTTGGTTTTCCGGGTGCGGTTTTCCAGCCACACTGCCAGTTTGCCGCTCACGCTGTCGTTATCACCGCGATAGTTCTCATTCATAAACTGAGACAGTGCTGTCGCTGACAAACCGATTTCGCGGGCTATCGCGCTGTATGTCACTCCGTCATTGTCAACAATGGCGCGGATGGCAGCACGGGTATCAGCCTGTGCGGTTTGTGTCTGTGTCATTTCAATAACGTTGGTCATGTAACCCCCTAAATCGTATTTTTCTTCCGGCGCTCGTCGAACTGAGCAACGGCATTTTCAAACGCATAATCGTAGTTATTCTCTGTCTCCGCAGAGACATGAACCTGCTCACGGCGGACGGTGTTACCGGCTGGCCGGTACATTTCCACAACATGTGTTTCCGGTGGTTCCGGCGGTACTATCTCCGGCATCAGTTCTGCCACTTCCAGCGCAGTCATACGCTGCTGTGCGGTGGTTGCTTCTTTGGTGCGTTTAACAAAACGCTGACGGTTACGGTGATGCTCACGCGCTGCCTGACTATCACCAAACCCTGATTTTTCAATACACTGAGCGGAGCAGATAAAACGGCCGTCCAGCGTGTAACACAGAACCGATTCATGCAGTGATTGCGGGTCAAACCGGATGACCACCTTGTTCGGTTTGATGCCCAGTAACTGCTCGTTGTAATACCGGTTTTTACGGGCTGAAATTTTCCCGCCCGCATTCAGTGTGAACGCGCCGTTGTAAACCGTGACCGCTTCGGCAGGTAACAGCAGCAGATTGCGCTGTTCCGCAGTTGCTTTACGGACGGTGCTTTCACGATAGCTCTGCTCAAATGCGGCATCGAATGACAACACACCCTGACAGGCTTCGGTGTCCCGTTTCGGCTGACGGTTCCAGAATGCGATACCGTCCGCGAGTGCTTTCAGAAATACCTCTGCATCCACTACCCGGTCACCATAATTATCCGGTTTTGCCATCGGATTCGCGCCGGTGTATGCCCCCGCCAGTGACGGATGACGGTCAACAACCTCACCCAGACCACCGTGTGAGAATGCACGCTCTATCGGTTTTGCCTGACCGTGACCCTGACCGAACAGCACGCTTGTCCAGTGCAGTTTGATCCCCAGTAACGGGATGATCCCTTTCGGGTCGTCTTCTTTTACTTTGAACCGGTAGCGGTTCGGCACGCCGCCAGTCATCCATTTATTGGCCGCTGCGCGGGTGTTATCGATGGTGATATGTTTCGGGATACCGTATTGCTCCACCACATCAGCCAGCGCGAGACGGATGCTGTCGCTGTTCTCGGAAACATCCGTGCGCCACGCTAAAATTTTACGTGTGCGGATGTCCTGCCAGACCCATGTTTTAGGGCGGAGCACTTCACCGTTAAACCAGCGGACAAACACGTTATGCTGATAGCCGTCACCGTTGATCCACTCCATTGCATCCAAATCAAGCACGGTACGTTCCTGTGCCGGATATAACCGCATCAGGGCGTGTTCACCTTCACGCAGTAACACTACCTGTTCAGCCGGTACTTCCCGCTCCAGTTTGCGGCGCAGGGAAGACAGGCTCGGAATAGTCCATCCATGTGCGGCAGCGGCTTCTGTCAGTCGTGCATAGCAGGTACGCAACGCCGGTTGTTCAGGACGCAGGTAATCAGCCAGGAAAAAATCCCACGCGTCAGAGCTGCATTCCGCTTCTTTCTTCCGCCGGGCTTCAAGACTGCGGCCGTGCTGACTTACCAGTGCTGCAGCCCAGTCTGAGCGGTCAAAATTTTTGACCTGGTAATACCAGCGGCGCACGGATGCCGGAGCGACTGATAACGCCTCACCAACAGAGTCAAAGGCAGTCAGGACATCGATGCCGCTGTCCAGCAATTCGGCAACCGCTATCACTGCTTCGCAGCGTTCGCGTGCTTTTTCACGCTGTTTGTCGCTGGCGTTATTCCAGTTCTGCCAGAGCAGTTCCCCGGAGTAATTTCCGGACTGGCGTTTTTTGATTGCAATCGGGGTGCCGGATACTTCAATGACACCTTGTTTTTTAAGTACGGCAACACGAGTGTGAGCAGGTAGACAACTGTAATGGTATTCAAATGCTTTTGACCCCACGCGTTTGCGGCTCAGTTCCGGAGAGTCTTGCACCAGACGTTCCAACGCATCACGCGTTCTGCGTGGTGTTGATGGCATACCAATAACTCCGGCCAGCTCATTAGCACTAAACCATTCCATATTTACCCCACGTACTTACTTTGATAACGGCTAGGCCATATAGCTGCCGGAGTTACCCCAATAGCTTCAGCTATCAATCTTTCTCCCTTTGGCCAAGGACGATCTAACGCATTATTTAATGTTCTGGAATTTAAGCCCGCGTCTCTTGAAACTCTTGCCAGGGACGTTCCGCGTTTTTTTAAAGCAGCAATAATGTCTGCGCGATGCCAATCACTTCCATTCGTCGGGTTTTTCTGCGATGCTACTTGGTTATTCACAGTAATAACTCCTTATGATAAATCCTAGTAATAAGACAATAAGGACAAAACGGACGCATGTCAACACAAAAACGTCCCTTTAGTCCTTTTTGTTGATGGGGTCACAATCGTTGAATGGCGGGATTCAGAAATGAAAGAGACGACAAATACAGAAAGGGACGAGGTGTCCGTTTTCCTGAATGACAATAGGACGCAAGAGGCAGAATTGAGTCTGAGATTAAATAACCCGTGGGTTAGTGCCCAAGAGGTTGCTGGATTACCTGATGTACCAACGACGTCCAGACGATCACGCGACCTGTTGGAAAAGGCAACAGCAGATAGACCATTGTTAAAAAGAAAGAGAAAAGGGACGAAAGCGACAGAATACCATGCTGCTGCATTACCTATTGCTGCGATACGTGAACTGTTGCGGCTACAGGGTACAGCTAACGAAAAACAAAGTGTCAACGATAATCAGGCATGCAAAGCTGATCCATACAGTGGTTACACATTCGAGCACTTTTTAGATGAGTTTGCATTAATCCCTGGTTACCGGGTTCAGGTTTCCGCAGGCAACGGCTCCATCAGTGAAGATGACATAGGAACATTACCTTGCCGACATCTGGCCTTCCGCCGTAAGTGGTTACGATATAGAGGGTTTAAAGAAAGTGAATTGGTAGTTGTATGGGCTAAAGGCGATTCAATGGAGCCTACGATAAGTAATAACAACACTCTGTTAATAAACACAGCTCGTACCAGACCAACTGACGGAAACATTTATGTTATCAGGCAGGAAGATATGCTGTGGGTTAAGCGCGTTCAAATATTGCTGGATGGCTCATGGTTACTGATTAGTGATAACGATGCATACCAACCCCTACAGATCAAACCGGATGCGATGCATAATTTCCAAGTTATAGGTCAGGTTGTGAACATTGCAAAGGATGTTGGTGACTGATTTAAACGCGATTTAAATGGGGGTTTTATGTTTCGGTACATTTATCACTTTACGTGGTTTTTATTTCCGGCCAGTTCCCCGTTTCTCATTTTATAATTTCAATAGTCATAGCCGTAAAACATAACCAAAATCCTTCGCAATCCCGCAGCCTGCCTTATTTTTTTCCCGCGAAATCCCGTTTATTTTCGCCAAATCCCTATCTATCTTTGTTTCTCATTGTTGGTGGTTCATAACACACGGACACTTTCGATATAGCGGCCGCGCGCCACAGCGATCCGGTTTTCACTGCCTTCCAGCTGTACCATTAAGTCGCTGTAGAGTGCGTTACTTTTCAGATCCGGATAACGTTCTGATACCGCCAGCAGGCGGGATAGCGAGGATCCCAGTTCAGTCTGCGCCTGCTGGAATTTAGCAAGCAGCGCCGGGTCACTCAGATCACTGACACTGATATTCATCTGCCCGACTTTTGCCCGGGCATTCACCACATCCTGTAAGACCTGACGTTCAAAGTCAGAGGAAGCCTGCACGGTTTTCACCAGGTTCGGGATCAGATCCGCGCGGCGTTTGTATTGGTTGAGCATTTCAGAGGCGGAGGCGGTCACCGCTTCGTCCTGTGTCTGGATGCTGTTGTAATTGGAGACCAGCAGTACGCCGACCAGCACCACCACACCCAGTAATCCGATAATCAGTTGTTTCATCGTATTTTCCTTATCTCAGTGGCGACTATTATTCAGGCAATCCGCCGGGGATTCAAGATAAGGATGAAAGAGTAAAACCGGGGATCGGGGATTACGGTGCCTGCACCGGCAACGGGCAAAAACAGAAAGTCGCTGTAAACACTTCCGTGTTATACGCTAAATCATTTCGTTCAGAGCAAGGCGGCAAATGAAGGGGCACGGGGAGCATACATCAGTATGTGACCCGGGACACTGAGTGCGGCCAACGCGGCTATGGACGGAAGGATGACGCGGATACGCTCAGGCTCGCCATCCATGGCTCGCATGCTTTCTGTTTTTGCCCGTCACCTGTGCCCGCAGATCTCAATACACTAAATCATTCCGTTCAGAGCAAGGTGGCAAATGAAGGGGCACGGGGAGCATACATCAGTATGTAACCCGTGCCCCTGAATGCGGCCAACACCGCTATGGACGGAAGGATGACGCGTATTTACCAGGCCCGGACAGCATCGCCTTTATACACCTCATCGGCCTTTTTCAGCACCTCATCACTCTGGAATGCCGCGACCAGTTTTTTCAGCTTCTCATTATCTTTATCTGCCGCTCTGACCACAATCAGGTTCACATACGGGGAATCAGCCCCTTCCATAAACAGACCGTCACGGGCGGCGGATAATCCGACCTGAGATGAGAAATTATTGTTGATAATGGAGAGATACACATCCGGATCATCGAGTGTGCGGGTCAGTTGCGGGGTATCGATCTCCGCAAACTTCAGTTTCTTCGGATTTTCAATGATATCCAGGGTGGTCGGCAGATAACCGACGCCGTCTTTCAGTTTAATCAGCCCCTGAGCCTGTAACAGCAGCAGGCTGCGGCCGAGCGTAGTGGCTTCGTTGGAGATGGCCACTGTTGCACCGTCCGGCAGTTCAGCTGCGGATTTGATTTTCTTTGAGTATGCCGCTATCGGGAAGATAAAGGTTTTACCAATAACTTCAAACTGATAGCCACGTTCTTTGCTTTGCGCCTCATAGTACGGCACGGTCTGGAACGCATTGGCATCCACATCACTGTTGCGCAGCGCTTCATTCGGCAGGACATAGTCATTGAAGGCGATAACATCAACATCCAGCCCCTGCTTCTCTTTGGCAACTTTGACCACTTCTTCCCAGATAGCCTGATCCGGCCCGGTGTTAATCGCCACTTTCAGTGGTTTTTCATCATCATTCTGCGAGCAGGACACGGCCAGTAATGTGGTGCAGGCGAGCAGTGCCGATACAATAATTTTTCTCATACTATCTCCGGAACATATTGTTATGGTTATATTTTATTGATTGTTAATATTATTTCGCACTGTCCAGTGCCGCACTGATATCCGCCAGGATGTCATCAATGTGCTCGATACCGACGGATAAACGGATCATATCCTGTGATACCCCGGCACGGGCCAGTTCGGCTTCATTCAGCTGACGGTGAGTGGTGGTGGCCGGATGGCAGGCCAGGGATTTCGCATCACCGATATTGACCAGACGGACAATCAGTTTCAGGGCATCGATAAACTTCGCTCCCGCTTCTGCCCCGCCTTTGATACCGAAAGACATAATTGATGCCGGCGTGCCCTGCACGTATTTCTTCGCCAGTGCATGTTCCGGACTATCCGCCAGACCCGCATATTTCACCCAGGCAACCTGCGGATGTTGTTGCAGGTATTGCGCAACACGCAGGGCATTTTCGGTATGACGTTCCATGCGCAGCGCCAGTGTTTCCAGTCCCTGCAGAATCAGGAAGCTGTTAAACGGCGACAGAGCTGCGCCGGTATTACGCAGTGGCGCGACGCGGCAGCGGGCGATAAATGCCGCCGCACCGAAGTGCTCACTGTAGTTCACACCGTGGTAGGAAGGATCCGGGGTATTCAGTACCGCAAAGCGATCCGCATGCTGCTGCCACGGGAATTTTCCGGAGTCGATAACAATCCCGCCCAGTGATGAACCGTGTCCGCCGATATATTTGGTCAATGAATGCACCACAATATCCGCGCCGAATTCAATCGGGCGGCACAGCGCCGGAGAGGCAACGGTGTTGTCCACAATCAGCGGAACACCGTGACGGTGAGCGATTTCCGCCAGTTTTTCAATATCCGCGATATGCCCCGCCGGGTTGGAAATGGTTTCGCAGAAAACGGCTTTGGTATTGTCATCAATAAGGGATTCCAGCTGTGCGAAATCATCATGATCAGCAAAACGGACGTCGATCCCGATGCGCGGAAAATTATGCGCAAACAAATTATACGTGCCGCCATAGAGTTTGGAGACACTGATAATATTGTCGCCGACTCCGGCCAGGGTCTGGATCGCATAGGTGATCGCCGCCATGCCCGATGCCACCGCCAGCCCGGCAATTCCGCCCTCCAGAGCCGCCACACGCTGCTCCAGCACATCATTGGTCGGGTTCATGATACGGGTATAGATATTCCCCGGGACTTTCAGATCAAACAGATCCGCGCCGTGCTGCGTGTCATCAAAGGCGTAGGAGGTGGTCTGATAGATAGGAACCGCGACAGATTTAGTGGTCGGATCCGGTGAATAACCGGCATGGACAGAGAGCGTTTCAAGTTTCATGTGTTCTTCCTTACCGCACAGGTGAATATTTTTATTTAGACGTCCAGACGTTTAGACATTCCTTTCTTATACCGGTATTCCCCGCAGAGATCAAAACGGAAGTGGCAAAACAAGATGAATTTTCTTCATGATGAGAGAGAACATGAAGAAAGCCGCTGTCAGAAGCGGCTTTGGTCTATCGCTGGCAAAATCAGATCTTCATATTATTAATCAGATTCTGAGTTGTATTTTTACGGTTCTCAAATTCACTGGTCATCATCTCCAGCAGTTTTTTCTGAAACGCTTTTTGATCATCTGATACTTTATTATGGGCGGACATAGCGTTGAGCAGGATATCTTTCCTGACACGAACCACTTCCGCATCTCCCTGCAACCGGGTTCCTATTGCCGCAATCGGCTGGGAAGCAAGCTGTCCGAGAGATTGTGACAAACCGGATATTGCCTGCCCGGCTATGCCTTTCGCTGTCATTATCCCCGGATTGGCCGGATTAATTCCGTTAATTGCCATACTGCCGCCGACGACAGCAACCGCCACTGAGACAACAGCGCCGACAACCGCAGCGGCTACCTGATAGTCGGCTTCTTTATATTTCAGATCTTTTAAGAGCGTTGCCTGCTGCACTGCCTGCTTTTCTAACGTATTCCGTCGTTCCTGCTGATTAATCGCATCAAGCAACAGCACATTACATAATTCAATGACAGCACTCATACGTTTATTATCATAATCCGTCAGCAGTGCAGGTATCACATGTTGTGAAAATGGCCAGACTATCTCTTCCGCTGTTTTACCGGCTGCTGTTTCCTGCTGAAAATACTGATTATCAGCAACTGACCGAACCATCCCCGGATGAACCTTATTAACCGGTAACAGCAATTTTTCTTTTACGGTAACCGCATCCTCCGGTATGTAACCTGAGGATGACACATTGACATTATCGATATGACCGGAAATATTCATCTGCATTCCTTTTATAAATTAAACAGCTAATTGTCCCTGCTGTATTATTGATTTCATCCGTTGAAAAGATTCACTGCCGTGCTTACTGATTTTTTCATTTAATGCAATGAGTTCTTTTTGTGATTCAGAAAAAGTCTCCATTATCTGATTCATCATTTCTGTTATTCTGTCCAGAAATTCCAGATCAAGATCCATATCTGCCCGCAACCGTTCAGCGTCAGCCTGTAATACTGCATTTGTAACAGAACTGGCACCATTGATAATGGTTGATGTCATCATGATATTAATCAGCATCGTTTGTATCTGAGCAAAAGCACTCTTTATTGCCGCCTGCATTGCTTCTGATGCAAAATTACCCATAACTTTTCCTGCAATTGAACCAGCCACTGATGCCAGCGCCATAAATAACGCTGCCACGACCACAACGGCCAGCACCATTGCGACAATTTCCATGGTTTTTTCCAGCTTTTTCAGTTCTTCCGGTAATTTTCCCTGCGCTTTACCTATCGCCATGGCAATATCTTTAATAAATTTCTGCACTGCCTCTATCAGTTTCATCGCCGGCTCCATGACTTTTGCCATAATATCAGGGCCGCCGGCCGCTTTTACAACTTCACTGATAATGGTCATTACCACGATAACCGCTGCCAGTGCCTTTGCCAGTAACCCGCCGGTTAATGCTGTTAATACCGCCATAATGGCAATCAGCAAAGGCCCCAGCCATTTAAACAAGGCCTGCAGCCGCTCTGCTTTTTTTATTTTCTCTGCAATATCTGCGGCATCTTTATCTGTTTTGGTCTGCAACGCCAACTGCTGTAATTGTGCCAAGTCCCGGTCATTTTCCAGTTTCTGCTGTGCTATTTTGTCACGCAAATCAGCTAGTTTTCCCATCAGAACCGCGAGTGAATTATTATACTCAAGCGTATTTTGATTATTCGAATTGACCAGCGATTGTGCCAAAGACAGACACTCTCTCGCTGAAGACAGTGTTTCAGCCGTATTTTGTAATATATTCAGCTCTGATTTTAGTAGCGCCAATTCCCGGGGATCAATTACCCACGCCTGATCTTTTGCTTTTGGCAGGCTGATAATATCATCAAGTAATTTTTTGATTAAATTTGTTTTATCCTTACAATCACCGGTATTCTCCGTCATAATTTCCCGGAGAGCATCCATACCCAGTTTTTTACAGAAAAAAACCAAAAATTCTTTTTTATCACTAATGGTGATATTTTCATCTCCGGTGAAAAAAAACCTGATGTTATCATTATCCTTACTCTTGTTATTAATAACGTCAAAGTAATAGTCTGATATTTTATCAATCCGTTCAGATAGCACATTGAAATAACTGACAATATTTTTATCTAACTCACATTCTTTACTTTGAGACCATATATTTTTTAAAAAATTACTATTAATGCCTGAGTTTACACCTGAATTTTTAATCTGCTCTTCAATAAGATCGTCAGAGAACCGTGCAAAAATTTCATTAATTGACATCTTTTTCGCTGATGCTTTTTCGTCATGTTGTTTTACTGCCTGATGTCCTTTAAGCTGCGGTTTTTCTTTTTTACTATTTTCCTTGTCATATCTGTCACTCAGCTCTTCAATGATTCTTTCAGAAAAAAATATCGCATCTTGTTGGCCAATAACATTATTTTTTCCTGCTTCATCAACCTCTCCCGGCAAAGTCCCCGAAGTGATTATTTTTGTTGTTTTAATGCCTGATACATCCATGTATTCACCTTTATTTCAAATCCGTAAAAAACCTTTCAATTCCTGAGTCAGTTCACTGATCATTGTGGTAATGACTCTGAGCATATTATCGTAATTACTATTGATAGAGTTATATCGCTGAGAAAATTCATCAAGAGTCATTTGCAGTTCTTTCTTAATCCCATCAATAATAGTATTATATGAATTAATTTTACCCTGATCTAACGACCATTCTTCATTTCTTCCTGATTCTGCTTTTTTAAAATAACTTGAACTTAATTTTTCTTTAAAAAAATCACTGGTTTTTTTTAATGCATCCTCATACAAAGAAGATACCAATGAGTAGTCATCATTAATATGATTAAAATTTTTTAATTTATCCATTGACTGATCAAAAAAAGAATTTATTTTATCAAAATCTTCTTTTTTGATAGAAAAATCAAGCCATCTAAATAATGCTTCGGGCATTACCATAACGTCAACCATTCCGGTTATTTTTACCAGATTACCGTCACGGTCTGTTTCTGTATTTATTTTTTTAATTACCCCAGTGCCTGATACCGGCTTTCTCATTACGGAAAAGAAATATTCCATTTTCTTTATAGCATCGCCATAAGTAACATTCGAATCAATGAGTTCGCCATCAACATAAATTGAACAGTTATTTACCCCATTCTTTGTATCTATTTCAAACCGCCCTTTATATATTGCGCAATCTTTTCCCGCATCGTTTTTTAAGTTACCTGTCACCGGATAAAATTTCATTAATACCATATGCAGATCATAGTAAAATGCATTTTGTCTGAACTTTGTTTTTTTACCGTCATCTATTACACCGGCAGAATACTCGCCATACGAGCTTAATAATTTTGATAGTGTTTTATAAAACTCCGTATACTGACTAAATCCATCCCGGTAACATTTAACACTTAAATCATGTCCATACTTAGATGCAATATCCATTTTGTCAACAAAATAACCAAAGGTGACCATCTCTTTTTTTATAAAGTAATACTCTATAGACTCCTGTATATCTTTTATTTTATATAAAATCTCACTTTCATGAGATAATATGAGTTCTGAAAATTCGGATCTTTTTATTAATTTATTATATTTATCCAACTCTTTTAGCGCTTGTTCTTCTGTTATCACCAGGTTTGACAAGATTATATTTATATTATTTAATTCATCATAAAAATATGAAAGCAATTCGATATCATTTGGCACTTCCGCTAACAGAGACTTCTCTCGTATATCGTAAATATGAGAATGTGTATCCTGTGCCACAGGTGAAACATTATGATGTTCAATTATATTCATTTATCATTCTCCAGCATTGAGATGTAATTTAATGATTTCTCTCTTTCATTTTCATCGCATGCCATTGAGAGACACTGTCTGAAACTCGATACAGCCAATTCTTTCGCCCCGGAAAACAAATAGCACTGGCCAATATAAAAATAACAGGATGCATCATCTTCATTCAGACTGATAGCCAGAGAATAGAGGTTGATAGCTTTCTGATATTGTTTCTGTACCTGCTTTACGGCTGCCAGCCCGAGTAAATAATTAATATTATTAAAATCATATAAACATAACGACCGGAAAATTTTTTCAGCCTGTTCAATTAACCCCTTATCATAATAATCACAGGCTAATGAATATACACCACTAAAATCACTGGGTTCCTGTGGTGAAAATATTGTTAATATAGTCCCGTTTTCAAGATGAGAAAAAATATTCTCTATCAATGATTTAATATCATTGTTTATATTATCATCCATAACAATACTCCTTAATAATATCCGATTATCAAGTCAGGCCATACTATCTGATTGCACTGATAATCACTTTCATAAAATACGCCTCAGCACCATCCTGCTGATACATATTAGTGCGGTTCACTATCGGCAAGTGCAGCCTGCTCTGCGTCATTCAGCCATAGTAAGAGATCGAGAAACTTATCCAGATCATCATCAATAATGGTGTCAAAGACATGGTATTTCCGGAATAATGTCCGCGCCAGACGGATGTCCCGGGCCACCGGTACTTTATGTTTTTCAGCATACCGGCGGATAGCCAGTGCGTATTCACCTTTCTCTTTCACGGTAATCAGCGGCATAACCCCATTTTCCGGATCAAGATAGATAGCAACGGCAATATGCGTCGGGTTAACCACCACGACATCCGAGTTCTTTATCAGTGCTTTGGTTTCCGCATTCAGTAATTCCCGGTGCTGCTGTTTGCGGGCTGATTTTATCTCCTGATTACCTTCGCTATTTTTATACTCTTGTTTAACTTCATGCTTTTCCATTTTCATTTCATTAAAAAAGAAAAAATATTCAACGATGTAATCAATCACCAGCAGTGGCATCAGCAGCAGGATAAAAATAAAGATATAGCGGCCGGTGAAATAGAGAAAGCTCTCACTAACCTCAGAGAAAGGTGCTGTAATTAACTGATAAATATCACCGGTATACAGAGAAATAAAGGTATAACCGGCAGATAAATATACAATGAGTGAAATCAGTGCTTTTACCAGATTTTTCAGGGATTTTTTGGTAAAAATCCGTTTGAATCCGGCAATGGGATCAATTTTCTTTAAATCAAATTTAATCGCTTCCGTCGCAACAGCAAAACGGGTCTGCATCAGAGAAACAAAGCTGACACTCAAACCACATAACATAATCAGCGGTAATACCATCTGAAAAAAAATCTCTGACAACATCTGTATATAGACAGAGAGTGACAAGTGATTCACATTACGTAATACCGTCTGATAAAAGCGGGAGAATGCTGACCAGTCAGCAACATAAAGCAGATACGCAATACCTGTCACATAGCCGGTCGTGGAGAGCAGTTCTTTATATTTGAACGTATTCCCTTTTTTTGATTCATCCTTCAGTTTTTTACTGGTGGGTTTTTCGGTTTTTTCAGCCATTATTTCCTCTCAAAAAGTGAGTCAGAGGGGAAGTATCAAACAGCACTGTCACATCCGTCATTGTTGTGCTGCGAAACAGCAGCAGCGCCAGCAGAAAGGCAATAATACTTTTTATTGAAAGTGATAAGGAAAACGGATTCAGTTGTGAATTGTACAGCGCCAGAATGCCCAGGCTGACTTCAGAAATAAATAAGATAATCAGTACCGGCATACAAAACAGCAAAGAGAGTGACAGGCTGTTTGTCAGCCAGTCAAAGACCGGCACATAATGTATTTCCGTCAGTAATGTGCCCGGCGGTAATAACCGGAAACTGTCCTGAACGGATGTCATCAGTAATACAAGGCCGTTATTGAGTAAAAAAAACGAGACAGAAAACAGATTCATAAAGGTGGAAAACGGTGACGCATCGGTCCCTGTTGTCGGATCAGCGGTATCACTGATATTCGCTCCGCGCTGGTTATCAATATATTCACCGAAGGCGGCAAAAATAAAAAACGGTGTGCTGTAAACCAATCCCATTACCGTGCCGGTAATGATTTCACTCAGCAGACTGACCACAGAGAACTCTGCCGCCGGGTAATGTTCATTTCCGCTGA
Organism: Morganella sp. B601; assembly: GCF_051172335.1. Taxonomy (NCBI): domain Bacteria; kingdom Pseudomonadati; phylum Pseudomonadota; class Gammaproteobacteria; order Enterobacterales; family Morganellaceae; genus Morganella; species Morganella sp. B601. The sequence continues at coordinate 283,785 of NZ_JBPIZE010000004.1, read as the reverse complement.
GACACAGTGCCATAAGAAAAACAATAATGCCCCGCGTGCTCCGGCTGAGAATAAATTTATCATTCAGAAACGGCAGAAAAGCGAACGCCGCAAATAACCGCACACTGCTGAACAGCGCGCTCTGAAACAGGTCATGAAACCAGGAGAATAACGGCACCGGGAATTAACCTGCCGCTGTCGCGCTGAGCGCCAGCGAGAACATTTCGCGGGCATAACTGAGCATCGAATCCCCCAGCCAGCTGAGCTGCATCAGGATACAGACAAACACGGCAATCAATTTCAGCCCGAAGGGCAGTGTCTGCTCCTGGATCTGCGTGACAGTCTGCAGCAGGCCGACCGTCAGACCCACGACGGTCGCCACACTCACCGGCAACAGCGATAACATAATCACCAGATAAATCCCTTTATCTGCCGCATAAATCACATCCATGTTATATGTCCATAAGTTCGAGATACTGAGACACCAGACTGGTGGATAACAGCGACCAGCCATCAAGGGCAATAAATAAGATCAGTTTGATCGGCACCGAGAGCGTGACCGGGCTCATCATCATCATCCCCAGCGCCAGCAAAACACTGGACACCACGAGATCAATCACAATAAACGGCAGATAGAGATAGAAGCTGATCAGAAAGGCTGATTTGATTTCTCCCAGCGCATAGGCCGCCAGCAAGGGAAAAAATGCAATATCCCGGGCATTATTCAGTTCCGGATCGGTATCTTCATCAATATCTGTTTGCGCAAAAAAATACAGCAGAGGTTTATCGGCATAACGGAAGAGATAGTCCCGGTAATCCCGTAACCCCTCATCCGCAAAACGCGACAGTGATTCCGGCTGAGATAATTCCACCGGATTTTCATTAACATAAGCATAGGTTTTACTGACCAGCGGAAACATCACCACCATCGCCAGAATAAACGCAATCGCGTTGAGTACCATATTTGACGGCACCTGCTGAACCCCCAGAGCATTGCGTACCATCACAAAGACAATGGAGAATTTGAGGTAGCAGGTTCCGGCCGCCAGAATAAAGGGCAGAACGGATGCCGCAGCCAGCATCAGCATCATCGAAACAGCACTGTCAGTCATCATTCACCCTTATGAAAGATATGATGAATTTCCACGGCGTATTGTTCCCCGATACGTACCAGTTCCCCCTGTGCAAAACGCTGCCCGCTGATTTCCAGCGTGATCAGGTGATTATCCGCCGCCGGCAGCGGCAGTGTATCGCCCGGTTGCAGCGCCATCAGTTCCGATAACGGAAACACTCTGCGGTACTGCAGAAAATCCACCTGAACCGGAACCCGGCGGCTGTCAAAAACTGCCGTTTCCGCTGTGGTAACCGGCACTTCCGGAATAATTCCGCGTCCGGTGATAACCGTGTCGTCCTGCTCCTGTTTCAGTGTCATCTGAAAATAGCCTCCTGCTCTCAGAAATCGCTGGTTTTGTGTAATAAAAAGGATATCGCCTTCATTGATTTGCTGAATCACACCAGTGAATGTCCGGGTTGAGCCGATATAAATCCCGGCATTCACCGGAACAGAAAGATCCGGCGTCAGTGGCGGGCCATTAATATCAAACCGGCCCCGGGCGCCAATCAGAGTAAAATCAATATTTCCCTGACGGAAAGCAAGTTTATGGGTTGGATTAACAGCGATATTTTCCGTCCGGAACTCAGGAAAATAACTCTCTGCTGAAAAAAACGGCAGCCGAATCTCTTTCTTATTTTCATTTATCAGGTCAATAAGATAATTTTCAGGAACGATTTCCCAGGGGATCGTATTTTCACCAATCAGCTCAGAAAGAAAGGATTCAACATCAATTAAAACCTCCAATATGTTTTGAGTATTAATTAAATGACATTTAATCGCTCGTTTGGTATTTTCTTTTTTTTCCGGCAGATAACAGCTCAGATAGTCCATTATCTGATGGGTATCATAATGCATTTATTTCATCCGTTTATATTATATCAATATTATCAATTCCATTTATATTTACTGCTGATTTCAGACGTCGCCTCAGAGACTCTGAATCTGTTTCCAATTTAAATATTCCCGGATTATCTCTGTAAATATGAACCGGTTCCGGTGGCTGATATTTCTGTCTGAAATGGTAAGAGCAATAATAATCAGCTCTGCTGTACGCCGGAGATAACGCATTTTTCTCCGTATGGTAAACCATCAGCGGTATTTTTTCCCGGGTACCCCTTCCCTGCTCACAATGCCGCAACGGCTGATTTTTTACTTCCGTCTTTATCCCCGGCGGCGGATGGTTCAGAAAAAACGGTATTTCCGGTAACTCAATCGTTGCACTGCCTGCCGGTATCTTCTCTTCTGCTGAGATATCAGCACCTGAATAATCTTCCTCCTCTGCCGGAACGTTTTTTGGTTTATCCGCAGATAGCGTATTGTGTATGATATCACCGGAAGGTTCCGTGATAACATTATTCCTGAACATGCTGTTCTTTATTTTATTCTTTTCCGGACACACCAGCATAATATCATGAACTTTCCGGTGATTATTGTTATGACCTTTCATCATCACCCCGGAATTTAATATATCACCATAATAACATTTGTCATTATACGGACAGAACAGTGAATTAATCCCCGGGATAGCACTGACATGTTTATTTTCTTTTTTCTTTTTTGTCATTCCGGATAAAAAATCAGTCACCTGCTGATTAACATAACCTTCCGGAAAATCTTGCTCAGGTTCCCGGCAACAACGATTAATATTCATTACAGCATCCTGCTTATATTTAAAAAATAAATTCATTGTTTATTATATTGTTCAAACTTAATAAGTTTCTTTTTCAGATTATTTATTGTTTTATTACTCTCAGCAATATCATCCGAGATTTGCGCCAGCTGAAGGGATGATTCATCCACTCTGGCACGGACATCCGGGATCTGTTTACGGTAGATTGCCTGTTTGCGCCTGAGTTCATTCAGTGCGGTGTAAGATAATAATCCGCGGCATTCAAACTCAAGGATCTGCTGTTCTAATCCTTTGATTAACAACAATAGCTTATCTTTATTTTCCTGTTCCTGCCGGTAGCGCTGGTGCAGCTGTGCCAGTGCCGCCCGGACACTGCGCTCTTTCAGACTGAAATGCGCGATCAGTTGCTGTAATTCATTGTGTGAGCTGTTCAAGTAATCTGCCTGTTTCATCCGCCGCAACGGATTCCGCCGGTGACTGACACAAAAAATGGCGCATCGGCAGAGTGAGCTCAACCGCTTTATCACTCTCCGCATTCAGCCCGGGTTTATATTCCCCCAGCTCCACCAGCAGTTTCAGCTCATTCTGTTTCGCCAGCAGTGTCCGGAAACGCCCGGCAGCCGCCAGATGCTGCGGTGAAACAATCTGCGACATGACACGGCTGATACTGGCCGGGATATCAATCGCCGGATAGTGATTCTGCATCGCCAGCCGCCGGGAGAGATAAATATGTCCGTCGAGAATGGAACGGACTTCATCGCCAAAGCCGTCCGGCTCATTTTCACTATCAAGTAAAACAGTATAGAAAGCCGTGATCACACCGGTTTTCGTCGCCCCCGGGCGCTCCAGCAGTGCCGGTAACTGCTCAAATACCGATGCCGGATATCCCAGGCGGACAGGCACTTCCCCGGCACTCAGCGCCACATCCCGCAATGCTCTTCCGTAACGGGTCAGCGAATCGACAAAGAGGATCACCTCTTTTCCTTCATCACGGTAATATTCCGCCAGTGAGGTTGCCACCAGCGCCGCGTTACAGCGGTCAACCGCCGGTTTATCGGATGTCGAGCAGACCAGGATACATTTTGCCGCCTGCGGGCCGTTGCGCAGCTCATCAATCAGTTCGCTCACTTCCCGGCCACGCTCGCCAATCAGGGCTATCACAAAAATATCGGCTTGTGCATGCTCAATCAGCATATTCATCAGCACGGTTTTACCACACCCGGCACCGGCAAAAATCCCCAGCCGCTGGCCTTTTCCGCAGGTCAGCAGAGCATCAATGGCTTTCACGCCGGTCGGCAAAATCTCCGTGATACGCTGCCGGGAGAGCACATCCGGCGCCTCCCCGCTGACGGGGCGGATGATACTCCGGTTATCCGGCTCTGTTATCTCACTCAGACGGGCCAGGGTATTACCGGACGGATCAATCGCCGAGCCCGGAATTTGCGGTGTGAATGTCAGTGTTACGGCACTCCCCGTCGGCGCGATAACCGTTGTCAGTGTCAGCCCGGCGGCCTGTCCGATCAGACTCAGCAGCGTGTTGTGTTCATTAAAGCCCACCACCTGAGCCCGGCCGAGCAGTACGCGACAGGTAAGATCCTGCCATAACAGACAAATTTCACCGATAAAGACATCCGGCAGCGGCGCTTCCAGGTAATATCCGCGGATATGCACCGGAAATGCCCGCTGACTGAGCAGTGCATTCAGCATAGTCAGCCTCTGAGGATCAGTGTGTGACACTGCTGACTGAGGCGGACAAACTGATCCAGCGCCTGCACAAAAGGTTCCGCGCCGCTGACAGCATTGTGACTGAAACACCCGACCAGCTCCGCGCCGTTATCTGTCTGCCGCAGCGCCGGTGAGCCCGGATAAAACAGAGGGGCGGGTTCTTCTGTCAGGATATCCAGCAAACCGCCTTTTACCTCCGGCCGCAATGCCGGTAAATCAGTCTGCAACGGCATCCAGATAACCGGATATTCATCAACCACCGCAATATGAATGACCTGCTGTTCCCCCAGCGATAATGATATTGTTGAATGATTATCCAAAGCCGCTGTCTCCGGCACCAAATCGCCGCGTCCGATAAGCTTCATTCCTTCTGTAACCAGTGTTGCAAGATCCATCTTCAGTTTCCTTGTTATGACATTAAACAGAATCAATCACCGACACCTGTGCCGACGGAACAATTTCAGAAAATGACAGCACGGCAATACCCGGATAGTGCATTTCAGTCAGTTTCCGGACAAAGCGGCGGACATCCATTGCCGTCAGAAAAACAATATCCCGCCGGTGCCGCAGCGGCGTCATCACCACTGACATCGCATCATAAAAATGATCCAGCTGCGCCGGTTCGAGATTGATAAAAGTACCTCCGGCGGACTGGCGGATCCCCTGACGGATCATCTCCTCCAGCGGGTTTGACAGCACCACTGCCCGCAGAACCTGATCACAGGCAAAATGCGCTGAGATGTAACGGGCAAGGTGGCTGCGGACATGCTCAACCAGTACCAGCGGATCTTTTTCTTTCTGCCCCCACTGCACCAGTGCGCCGAGGATAATTTTGATATTACGGACAGAGATCTGCTCAGCGATAAGCCGCTGAAAGACATCCGCAATACGCTGAACAGATAAATAGCGGTAACACTCTTTCAGCAGCTCCGGATATTTATTTTCAATATTATCCAGCAATGTTTTGGTTTCCTGGATACCAAGCAATTCCTGAATATTTTGTGTCATTATCCGGCTGAATTCATTGAAAAATACCATAACACCGGGTTCTGTTCCCATCCCGGCGGCCCGGCATACCTCATCGTGTTTTTTATCCGTCCAGACGGTTTTTTCCCCGCCTTCAGGCTCAATCACGACCGGTTCAATATTCAGTGACTCAAAAGCATCATTTATTTCTGTCACTTTGTATTTATCCGGATAGCTGTAAATCACACCGGACTGAATCTCATTAATTAAGATCACCGATTTATTTTCCGGTATCTCACGGCTGTAATTGATAATGATACCGGGTAAAAAGAAACCGAAACGGAAGGCAAATTCCTCCTGCAACCATGCCGTCATCTTCTGTTTTTCAAACATAGCCTGATAACAGGTGTGGAGGGTGATAATCAACGGAATGGCTTCATTATTTTCTGCCGACAGTCCGCGCGGCGCAAAATCCCCCGCCGGTGATGCGGACGATGCAGCCACTGCAGAGCGATTGTCAGTGCCGGCTTTTCCGGTCCCTGATTTCTGCCTGTTCTGTCTGAGACGCATACCGTAAAACAACATCAGTCCGGCGGACAGCAGGCCGAAAACACCGGCCGGAAATCCCGGTAACATCCCCATACACAGCGCCAGGACAGCGGTCACTATCAGGGTAAAGTCATGAGAAAACAGCTCCCTGACAATATTGGCCCCTAAGTTCTGATTGGTGCCGCTGACCCGGGTGACAATAAACCCGGCGCTGATGGCAATCAGCAACGCCGGGATCTGCGCCACCAGGCCATCCCCGATGGTCAGCAGAGTATAAGTATTCAGCGCCTCACTGAACGGCATCGACATTTGCGCAACACCGATACCAATTCCGCCGGCAAAATTCACGAAAATGATGACAATTCCGGCGATTGCATCCCCTTTGATAAACTTCATCGCGCCGTCAAATGCACCGTACATCTGGCTCTCCTGCTCCAGTTCTTTACGGCGTTTGCGCACTTCTTCATTATCAATCAGGCCGGATTTCAGATCCGCATCAATACTCATCTGCTTGCCGGGCATACCGTCGAGGGAGAAACGTGCCGCCACTTCCGCCACGCGCTCCGATCCTTTGGTGATGACAATAAACTGCACCACTGTGACAATGGCGAAAATCACAAATCCGACCACAATATTTTCGCCGATAACAAATTCACCGAAGGACTGAATGATATTCCCGGCATCCGCATCCAGCAGGATCAGACGGCTGGTACTGATGGACAGCGCCAGCCGGAACAGTGTGGTGATCAGCAAAAGTGCCGGGAAAGAGGTAAACCCCAGAATCCGGGTGATATAGAAAGAGAGCAGTAACATCAGGATAGAAATAACGATGTTCAGCCCGATCAGAAAATCGACCAGCATTTTCGGCAGCGGAATGATCAGCATGGCGATCACCATCACCATAATCAGCAGTACTGCGATCTCCGGCCTGCTTTTGATCGCATTAATAAAAGTTGTCAGCATAGCAATCCATTGCCGGTGAAAGTTATAAGATATTAATAATTTTGCTCATAAGGGCTTTCAAAAAAGAAACTACCTGCTCTTTGCCTGCATCCTGCAGAAAAAGGACATCCGGTATCTCACCAAAAATCACAATCAGGCGCTGTAAAATAAATGGTCTGTTTTTGTCATTTTCTGCCGCCGCCAGCAACGATTCTGTTTCTGACTGAAATGCCTCCGGGTCACCCAGCCCGGAAATCAGCAGCTGGTTCAGCCGCTGCTCATCCGCCAGCACCGGTTCCGTACAGTTCAGGGAGGAAATTTTCTGATAAAACATATCATTCAGGGAAATCAGCTGATTCAGGGTATGCAGACGGGTTGTCAGTTCCCCGAACTCACTGTGATGGCTGCAACTGGGCAGTGCTGCCGCCATATCACATACCAGCGAGTCACGGACATAACACAGCAGGCTTCTGACCCGGCTTTTCCGGTACTGCTCCAGCCACACTTTCCACAGATACAGTATGTCGAATTTCCAGCTGATATAACTGCGGTATACCATTCTCAGTTGCGCACAATCCAGTTGTGTTACCGGCGCATACTGGCGGATTTTTAGTGCGATATTGATCCCTGCACGGGTTTCCTGTGCAAATTCTCCGTAGAGTAACTGCTCAATTTCCGCATCAATTTCGGCGGCTTCCTCCGCAGAAAACGGCAGTTTGCGCAACAGGGAACGCAATGCCATGACATAATCACTGGGATCCGGAAACAAATTGCGCACATAATCGAGAAACTCACGAACTGAGCGCCCGGAAGCAGCAAACCACTTAACGACCCGGCCCAGTTTTGTTTCCGCACCCTCAGCACTGTTTTTCTGCTCTGATGCCGGTAACTGGCTGATGTGATCCTCTTTTCCGTACTGCCGCCGGTTAAACTGCGACAGTGCCATGGCCATATCATCCATCACATCCATCATCTGCTCGGCATGGTTTTCCGTCTGGTTTTCCGCCGGGCGCTGCTCTGCTGCAGCATTATTCTGTTGTTTCTGTGGTGCCGCAGACGGACTGAACGCCGGTGCGCCGGGTAAACCATTTATCATATCAATAGTCCTGCTTCAGTTTTTGAATCATCTTAATACCTTGTTTATTCTTATAATTAAACGGAATATGTCCGGTAATTTCTGTGTCGCTGAAAAAATCCTGTTGCAGAATACGGGGCTGCAACAAAAAAAGCCGGACCATTTTTTCTGTCTTCACTGATTCAAACTGAAACAACCGCCCTGCCAGCGGGATATCGCCCAGCAGCGGAATTTTATCGTTATGGCGATGGGTATTTTCCCGCGTGTAGCCGCCAATCAGCAGTGTATTTCCCTGTGCGACCCTGGCTATTGTGCTGATATTCGTGCGGTTAATCACCGGCAGGGCATCTTCACCACCTGCTCCGTCAGCGTCCTTTTTCTGTGCGCCGTCTTCAAGCTCAATAATCATCTCCACGGATTTCCGCTGATTGGCAATCCGCGGTGTCACACTCACCTTTGTGCCGTAAGTGATGCTTTCCAGAGATGATGTTCTCTCGCCCTGTAACTTGCTGTAAAATGTGGTGTTATTATCAAAAATCGCCGGGGTGTTATCCTGAGTCAGAATAATCGGACGGGACACCATATTGGCTTGTCCCTTTGCGGACAATGCTCTGATCTTGCTGAAAAAAGAAAAACCGGTGAACTGATTAAGCTCACTGAAATTAAAAGCTACTTTCATTTTTCCTGTACCGTAATCTGCCTGCCAGTTGATCCCCAGCTGGTCAGCTTCATTTTTTGATACATCAATAATCCACAGTGATAACTCGATTTGCGGTTTGGCAGTATCCAGTTGCCTGATCAGCTGATTGATTAAGTGCAGTGCATTACGGTTCCCTTTTAACAACAGGCTGTTTTCCCCCTGCAGCGGCACAATCCGCACCCGCTCTCCGCCCAGCCAGACAGTTTCAGCCGGCTGAATATCGTCCTGTTCAGCGTCCTGCGGTACCAGTCCGGTTTTTGCCGCAGGTCCGGAATCCAGTAACTCCCGCAATGCGGACGCCACTCCCGGGAGTATCAGGCTTTTCCCCCGTGAGGTAATTTCCCGGTCCTGCACAAAACTATGTTCCAGCTTAACCAGCTGAATATGCTCATCTTCCGGCGTAATTCCCTGCTCCTGCACACTGTACTGTGCCTCCAGTGCGTCCGCCGCAGCACGGATCAGTGCCAGATAGCGCGGGGGAGCCATTACATACAAAATCCGCTGCTGCCGGTCAGATGTCAGCGGGTATTGCGCATCAAACAGCCCGGTTTGTTTCAGAAAAGCCGTCAGTTCATTGCGGGTTACCGCATTCAGCGTCAGCATGGAAGATTCAACTTCATTGCTGCTGTAAATATAGAGTGTGCGGTTTTCCCGGTATGACACCAGCGCCATGGTTTTCAGCATCTGCGACAGCGCCGCCTGCGGGTCGGATAAATCAAAAGTGCCGGAGATCTTCTTCTTTTTCACCGCATCAGACGAAATAATCATGACATCCAGCTTTCCTGCCAGCGCATCAAAAAAATGATCCAACCGTGTTTCTTTCGCCACATACTGCGCCTGTTGCGGTGGTTTTTTTTCGTATAACAGTGTTTGTTCCGCCATGACCGGCAAAGAAAACAGGCAGAAAAAAAGGCAGAACACCCCCCCGGTGCTATTTTTTAACCGCATGATTTAAATTCCTTATTTTCCGGGGAGACATACCAAATAATATTTTGATTTCATTTGAGAAATGCGATGCCGAGCAGTAACCGTTATCTGCCGCGATCCGGGTCAGTGAATGCTCTTTTACCAGGATATCCAGCACTGATGCCACGCCGCGCCAGTGACGTAACTGGTATTTACTCTGATTGCCGATATAGCGCTGGCACAGGCGTCTGAAGTGAGTGCCGGATAACCCGTAACGCTGACTGATATCCCTGATATTACTGTTTTTGCAATCCGCTGCGCTGATCAGGTGTTTCACCAGCCAGTAATGCTCAGAGTGGCGCAGTGTATTAAAAAATGTTTTTATTACACTATTTTCATTCAGCATTTCACAGACAATCCGGTATTCCGGATTGTCTGCATCCCCCTGAACCGGAAAAATAATCTCATAATCAGGACAAACCTTGTTATCCGCAACTTCATTATTATCTGCCCGGGATAAATGATAATGGCAATCTATAAATGCCAGCAGTTTTATACATTTCGATAGCGGAAAACAGTAGTCAGCCTGACTATTTTCTCTGCATCCATTCACTTTATATATATCATTATAAATATATATCTTCCTTTCCTTTTCCATATAAATTAAACCATCCTTGCATCAGCATAGATAATAACTATCTGTAAAACAGTAAACTGTTACTGAACGAACTAAAATTTAGTGATGAATTTAAGACATTACACTATCTTTTACTACCATTTTTTTATAAAACTAACTACCATTTGAATACCAAGAATACACTACAAAATTAAATTATTATACTTATGATTTAATAACCGGGATACTCTGATGCAAAACCTTTATACTCTGATAACAATTTCCGATGAGGAATCAAAGGAAGAAATAACCATTCCATCCGGAAGATACTGCATCAACAGTACAATTAATCATGACGACGACCTGATTAACCTGAATCTCACAGGTGCAGAATCACTACCTGAAAAAACAGAAGCAGAGCTATATGAAAACAATTATCACGTCTCTTTTAAAACCTGTGATGGTGAATTAGTAATACAAGAAATCAGTTACAACACCCCCTTTATTTTTCAGGGAAAAGCCTTTTTCGCCATAAAAAAACAGCAGGATAAATGGTGTAAAAACATCATGTTATATGAGAAAACAACAAGGCGCGCTGTCCCGCGCTATCTTCTGTCTGTAATACTTTTTTTATTTATCATACCGGTAACCGGATTTATGCTCTTTCAGTACGATAGCAATAAAAATGGAAATCCGGCTGCTATAGATAGCAAAAATATTATAAGTCAGTACATTAAAGACAATAATTACATCATTAACGGAAATGACATCCTTATTTTATCCTCTGATGAAAAATTAATTAATATCATCAGAAATAAAATGCCTGGCTATAAAATTCACATAATAAATAAATCAAAATTAAAAATAAATGATGGTGATATCATCCTGATTAATGTTCTTCATCATAAAAAAGAGATTACATATATACACCGTGATGATAAAAAAACGCTATTAACCATCCCGGATATATTCAGAAAAGACATTGCCATACAACATTTTTCACTCAATGATATAATCAAGTTAATAAATAACAGATTCAGCCATCTATTAATCAGATACTCTGTAGAAAAATCAGGTAACAACATTATCATTTATGGCGAAAAAAGGAGAGATAAGGAAACAGACAATATTATAAAGGATATCAACACCACGATATTCTCAGCGCCGGGAAACACGCTGGTACAGTACAGGGAAATACCATACCGTGATACACCGCCGGGAGTATATGGCTCAGTAAATTATATTCACCTGTCTGATAGTCATACACAATTCACCTCTGACTAATAAATAAGGATATTTATGCCTGATATAGCAAATAAAAATGATGCAATAACATTTACCACCCTGCTAAAACAATTCAAATCACCGATTCATGAAGATAATGTGAAATTGAATACGCTGATGAATAATTTACAGTCTGGCAATAAAGACACGGCCAATGCCTACGATATGGCAATACTGCAGGCCTGTTCCTCATCGCTGAATATAAAGTGCTCGGCACTTTCAGCAATGATCCGCCAGCATAAAGAAAACCTCTCAACACCAATCGGCAATATGCGCTGATTTATGACGTAAAAATGGCAGGTTACCCGCCTGCCATTAACCATAACAAGGATTGTATGATGTCATCATTTAACCGGATTTTACCTGTCACAACGATCACCGGGATCACTGAATTACTGGCTGATCTCAATGACCGTGAGCAGTCAGCTCATCAGAATTTGATATTACCGGGAACCGCAAAAAAAGACCTGCGCCGGAAAACACAAGCACTGAGCACGGGAAAAACAGCCCCGGCCACCAGTGATGTCATGATGATGCTGGAAAACCAGGCCGTAATGGCCAAATGGCATACCGAGATCAGTTTTTATTCCCGTATGCTGCATCTGACCCTGAATGCTGCAGATACCGTAATTAAGGGTCAGTGATGCACAAGATAATATTTATATTAATAATAAGCGGAATAAGTCTTCTGCTCGGCGGCTGTAAAGAAGGTACGATTCTGTCATCGCTGAATCAGCGTCAGTCGAATGAAGTGCTGGCTGCACTGCATAAACACCAGATTCAGGCAGTAAAAGTCCCGCAGGGAAAAGGGCTGTTTACCATTTCAGTACCGGAAGAGCAGAGCCGTCAGGCCATTCATATTTTGCAGGAATATCACCTGCCCAGTAATGAGCGGATTGAGATTGCCGGGATCTTTCCGTCAGATTCACTGATTGCCTCCCCGCAGTCAGAAAAAGCCCGCCTGATTTCGGCCATTGAACAACGGCTGGAGCAATCGCTGCTCTCATTTGATGCGGTTACCGGAGCCCGTGTTCACCTCAGTTATCCGCTGTCCGGCCCGGGAAGCCCCCGGAAAAAACCGGAAACACCCCGCGCCTCCGTGCTGATCTACCATTCCGGTATTGAAGATGAGACACAATTCACCAGGGATATTCAGACATTTGTGATGAATGCCTTTAACGGGCTGACGGAAGATACCGTTTCGGTGCTTCTGTATCCCGGGAAACCGGTTATTGAACTGCCGCCTCAGCCGGAAGCAGCCGGGCTGTCTCCGCTTTTTCTGCTGTTTCCGGCAGGAATAATGCTGGCAGCAGCCGGTTATTTCCGCCGCGCACAACTACGGGTATTTCTGATGCAGCGGAAGGCAAAACAGCATGAATAGCCGGTTTGATATACAAGGCGCGGTCACGCGGGTGATGTACCAGCCGGCGGATTATCTGCACAGCAGCCGCTTATTCAGCGGATTGCCGCCGGTAGCGCAATCGGCGTCTTATCGCAGAATGCAGAACGCAGCTATTATGGATCACTACCGGCTGCCGCGAGAGAGAGATTTTGACCTGCTCTCCCCGCTGATTATCCCGCTGATGCGCCACTGGCAGCAGCTTCCGGCCGTCAGCCGCTACCTGGATATGTTCATCCGCCATGCTTATGGCCTGCCGGATAATACCGTGCCGGATTTATCACAACAGGCATTTTTATCTCTGAGCCCCGTACTGCGACTGCCGGAGTGGCCGCAAGCACACAAACAGCCGGATATTCCGGCAGTCCTGCCCGGCCAGATTACCATGACACAGTTATTATCCGGTTTTTCTCCTGCGCTGGCAGCCCGCTTTCAGCTGATGACGGATGCATCCTTGTCACCGGCAGACATCCGGCTTCCGCATCTGCCCGATTCACTTTTACCTTTGGTATTACATTATGTGCCGTTCACTGCCTGATTCCCTGCTGTCACATATCAGACACGGTGTGCTGATTAAAGATCGCCATGTCTCTGCCCTCTGCCGCCTCAGTAACCTGACCCGGCAGGCAAACCAGCACGCGACCCGCCTGATAAAACAGGCGGAAGATACTGCTGAACAACATCGAAAAACCGGATTTGATGCCGGTTTCCGGCAGGGGCTGGCACAGGCAATGCCGGAACTGATGCGCGTGGTGAATGAGTATAAATCTGTCATTCACCAAAACCTCGCCGTTGCAGTTTCCGGTCTGGAAAAAGAGCTGACTGCATTTTTTGATGATACAAAAATACGTTTTCAGCTGATGCATCAGTTGCTTGAACAGTTTGCCGCGGAGAGTGAATGTGAATTAATCCTGCCGGCTGAGCTTAAAAAAGAAATGACTGAATATCCGGATTTCACTGTACCGGTTTCTTTTCATTTCAGTCGTAACATCATATTACGTACCGGAAAAAAATTACTTTATCTGACACCGGAAACGTTTGCCCGTGAAAAAATAACACAAATAAATGCCCGTGTTGTTCCGGATAGCCCGGCGGATATCTCCGGTGAATATTTATAATTATACAAAAAAGGACAATAAATATGAGAACAGAAATGACAACCGGAAAGGCGGATATTAACCCTGACGAAAATAATGAAAAAGCCAAACGATTGCATGACTGGCTTATGACTAATTATAATAAAAAGGAAGATATTTATCGGGGAATGGGGTTAGTAGGTATTGATGGCTACAATACCGGAAATAATATACAAGAAAAAATAAAGTTATTAATTGCTGTTGAAAATAAGTTAATTAAAAATCCGGAATATTCTGATACGGAAATGTGCAAATCAGTAAGCCAGGTTGGCGCCGAAGCTGTGAACTATTATGCCTTTTACCAACAATACCTTCTTAAGATGGTGAATCAAAAACAGCTGGGATTAGCACCGGATGTACTTTCCGCTGATTTTGACCAGAATAATAACAAAGATGACTGGCTTACTGCGTTTAGCTGATAATGCCTGTCGTATCAGAATTGATAACAACAGAAACAATATCTTGATTTAAATAAATTGTTTGCCGTTCAGTAATACTGTTTCTGCTCTGAACTGATTTGAACGCATCTGAATATGCGGTTCATGCGGATGTTCTGATGCTTCAGCTTTACCGCTGAGAAACCATTCGACCGGCGCATCCAATAATTCAGATAATTCAATAAGATGATGCAGACTGATTTTACTGACACCGCGTTCGTAACGGTTAAATTGCTGCTGACTGATATTCAGTTTTTGCGCTAATTTAACCGTAACAATCCCGAGTTCTTTACGTCTTGATTGGATTCTGTGGCCTAAGACTGCATAAAAATCGGAAGTTTCCATAATGTCTACCTATTTTCTCTATAAGTCGTGAATTCAATTAAGTAAAATTACTTAAAAGATATATTTTTTATGTATTAAAATTTCAAATAAAAGCAAAGTATTTCTCGCGAAATACTAAAAGTTATGAATAATTTAGTTTTAATTATGACGTAATATTTAAATTTAGTTTAATATCAAAGTCACACTTCACAAAAATTTCATTACATCTGTCAGGAATAAACAGATTTATCTGAACTTCAGTGAGAATACTTAACCAGGTTTATCTATTTAACTAATTAAAAAATTAAGCGCCACAGAAAAACGTGAGAATTTTTATTACGATATCAAAATTTAAAATCACTCTGCATATTTAAGACTATTCCCTAAACAAAATAAGACCGGGATTACTAACTAGCCACATAAAGATAAGTAATGTTTTAGTATAATTACTTAATCATTTTGTGATTAATTCGTCGCCCTGTCTTTTTTATGCTATCCGTAGCATCAGCCGAAATAATGAGAGAATGTAAATCAGGATGTCTGATTATATACTAATCCATCCGCTAACTATGATTCTTTGATCTAGCCACATAAAAAGTGAAATAGATCACATTCAACAAAATATCTTTCATTGCCTTACATCAATTCAGTGATATATATCGCAATTTAATCGCCATTATGCCTAAAACACCAGCTATATGACGAAAAAAGACTCAGCAACTGACCAATCCGCCATCCGAAGGATGAATTGATTGAAAAACCAGTAACAAATAATGGTATTTATAATTACCCATTTACACATTACTTAGTCACTTTCGTAATTATAATCATCTAATTATTTTTAGATAGGCATCAGTTATGCTGCCAGGAGAAAAAACCATTAAAATCTGACATTCACAGTGAGTAAGTGTTTCATGCTGCACCATGAATATTTTATTTTAATTTCAAGTTTTTATTCTCAACAAAAAAAGATATCCAGCATGATATTGCAGCTTCATTGTTGCATTTTGTAACCTATTTGTTGTATTTGTAATTTTTTATTTGTTAATTTTCACATCACTTTTCGCTTAAACCAGGATAACTTAAATCGGCACCCTTATACATCAATGTATTAGATAATAATTGACTTAAAACAATTAGTTGAAATGATTATAAATCCACATTGTGACAGGTGTCATTTATGTTTTTTCTATAAACCGCTTTATTGATTCAATCACTGTTTAATAATTAAAAACATTTTTGTTTAGCTGCTTATATATCATTGCAATGAAACTATTTAGGTTATGTCACTTTATTGCTGGCATAAAAAAAGCACCCGAAGGTGCTTTTTTTAGCGTCAGTAAAACTAACGACCGGCTTTCAGCTTCTGATAATAGCTTTCATAGAGCACGCTGGCGTCACCCACATCATCCTGCCACTGTCCTTTGCGGATAGTTTCCTCATCCGGATAAAGTGATTTGTCATTCACAATCTCAGCCGGGAGCAGTTTTTTCGCTGCCAGGTTCGGGGTCGGATACCCGATAGTCTGTGCAACCTGTGCTGCAATTTCCGGACGCAGCAGGAAATCAATCAGCTTATGTGCGCCTTCCGGGTTTTTCGCATTAGCAGGGATAGCCAGGCTGTCCATCCAGAAGATACCGCCTTCCTCAGGCCAGACAACATCAATATTCAGGCCGGACTGACGCGCCACATAAGCAGAGCCGTTCCAGATCATCCCGACATTCACCTCCCCTTCCATAAACGGGTTGGCCGGGTTATCGGAGTTAAACGCTAAAATATTCGGACGCAGTTTTTGCAGCTCTTTATAAGCCTGCTCAATTTCAGCCGGGTCGGTGGTATTTGCTGAATAACCCAGTTTGCTCAGGGCAATCTGGAATACTTCGCGGGCATCATCGGTCATCAGCAGGCTGTTTTTGTACTCTGGTTTCCACAGATCGGCCCAGGAGGTCACAGATGACGGATCTATCTCGTCACCGTTAATACCGATAGCAGTTGCACCCCAGATATACGGGATCGAATAATCATTTTCAGGATCGAACGGTTTGTGCAGCAGATTCGGATCCAGATTATCAAAGTGACTCAGCTTTGATTTATCGATCTTCTGCAGCATCCCCTCGTGGCGCATTTTGGCGACAAAATAGGTTGAAGGCACCACCAGGTCATAAGCCCCGTCTTTATAGGTCTTCAGTTTGGTGTACATGCTTTCGTTGGATTCATAGGTGGAGTAAATCACCTTGATTCCGGTCTCTTTGGTAAACTGCTCTAATAACCCCGGCGGAACATATTCCGTCCAGTTATAGAAATAGAGTGTTTTACTGTCATCTGCTGATGCTGAACTCAAGCCCGCTGCCAGAATGCCGGCACCAAGCAGTAAGGACCACTTTTTCATTTCAGTGTTTCCCTCAACCCGGGTTAATCAGTGAATATCACAGGCGGTAACGCCCCCTTTGTTAATTACGCAGAGCAATTATAAAAGCGGAAAAGCGGGGGGTAAAGCAACGATTACGTCATAAAACGGTAACAGAATTGAAAATTCTGCGGCAATGCAGGTTTATTCACAAAATAAACCGGCGGATCCGCTGAAGACCGCGCCGGTAACAGAAAGGTTACTGCTGTTTGTGTGAGCGGTCACGCAGCACAAGCTGACTGATGATGACCATAAACAGCGAAAGTGCCATTAAAATCGTGGCCAGCGCATTCACTTCCGGTGAAACCCCGACTTTTACCATCGAGTAGATTTTCAGCGGCAGAATTTCATAGCTCGGCCCGGTAACAAATGAGGACACCACCACGTCATCCATCGACAGGGTAAAGCTCAGCAGCCAGCCCGCAATCACCGCCGGTAACGCCAGCGGGAGAATAATCTTGCGCAGAATGGTGAATTCCCCGGCCCCCAGATCCCGTGCCGCTTCCAGCATTTTCACGTCAAAATCTTTCAGCCGCGAATAGACCGTGACCACCACAAACGGCAGGCAGAAGGTAATGTGCGAGAACAGCAGTGACCAGAAACCGAGCGACACCCCGAGGATCATAAACAGCACCAGCAGGGAGATTGCCATCACGATATCCGGTGACATCATCACCACAAACAGCATACCGCCGACAAAGGGCTTTCCTTTGAACCGGTAGCGGTACAGTGCCACCGCTGTCAGTGAACCGATAACCGTGGCAAATGTGGCAGACAGAATCGCCATCGTCAGTGAATGGCCCGCCGCCTGTAACAAGCTGTCATTATTGACCAGCGTGCTGTACCAGTCAGTCGTGAACCCCTGCCAGTTGATCCCGAAACGGGATGAGTTAAAGGAGTTCACAATCAGAATGACAATCGGGATGTATAAATAAGCATAGATGATGGTCATAAAACCACCGCGTAACAGGCGTCCTATCATTCCAGTTCACCCTTCTTATTTAACATTTTTGCCGCACGGTAATAGACATACAGCAGCAGCCCCATCGCTGCGGTCAGGAAAATGCTGGTTGCCGCGCCAAACGGCCAGTCACGGATGTTCAGGAACTGGCTTTTTATCACGTTCCCAATCAGCAGGTTTTTCGCCCCGCCCATCAGATCCGCCACATAGAACAGCCCCATCGCCGGTAACAGTACCAGCAGACAGCCGGCGATAATGCCCGGCATGGTCAGCGGCAGAATAATGCGGAAAAAGGTCTGACATTTATTTGCCCCCAGATCCCGCGCCGCTTCCAGATAAGATTTGTCGAGCTTTTCAATACTGGAATAGAGCGGCATCACCATAAATGGCAGCAGAATATAGATAAGCCCGAGCACCACTGCTTCAGATGTATACATCAGCTTAAAGGGTTTATCGATAAGTCCGGTCCATAATAAAAACTCATTCATATAGCCGCGCGTGCTGAGGAATATTTTCAGCCCGTAAATGCGGATAAGCGAGTTTGTCCAGAACGGAACTATCAGCAGGAATAACATCAGCGGCCGGTACTTCTGCGGCATCCTTGCAATAAACGCCGCAAAAGGATAGCCGATCAGCAGGCAGCAGACCGTGGCAATCACCGCCATATTGAACGAGTGCAGCATCACCTGTGCATACATCGGGTCAAATAAGCGGCGGTAATTATCGAGGGTAAAGACCATATCGACCAGATTCGCGTCATTGCGTGTCAGGAAACTGGTACCGATGATCATCAGATTGGGCAGGAAAACAAACAGCAGTAACCAGGCGACAATCCCCGTGATCACGATAGTCTGGAATGGTTTACGCGTCATTTTCATCGCCCAGCACCACCTCCCAGCTTTCAACCCATGTCACGGCGATTTTCTGATTCAGCGAGTGATCCACATCCGGATCATCCTCATTAAAGAACTCACTGACCATCACCCGTTTGCCGTTTTCCATCTCCACTTCGGAGTCCAGCGTCATTCCTTTATAGTTGCGCTCGCGGACATAGCCGATAAGCCCAGCAATCGGCTCATTATCATGGATCTCTTCAACGCGCAGATCCTCCGGACGCAGCAGCACATGAACCCGCTGCCCCGGTGTGACATCCAGGGTGGTGTAAATATCACACTCGTGCCCCTCGACATTTGCGCGGATCCGCTGTTCATCGATCCGGTGCAGAACATCCGCATCAAAGATATTTATCTCGCCGATAAACTGCGCCACAAACAGGTTTTTCGGCTCTTCGTAGATTTCACGCGGTGTGCCGTCCTGCTCGATCCTGCCGTCACGCATCACAATGATACGGTCAGACATGGTCAGCGCCTCTTCCTGGTCATGGGTGACAAACACAAACGTGATCCCCAGCTGACGCTGAAGGGCTTTCAGTTCACTCTGCATCTGTTTGCGCAGTTTGTAATCCAGCGCGGAGAGGGATTCATCCAGCAGCAGCACTTCCGGTTTATTCACCACCGCACGGGCAATGGCAACACGCTGCTGTTGTCCGCCGGAAAGGTGGCCCGGTTTGCGCCCGGCGAAATCTTCCAGCTGCACCATTTTCAGGGCTTCTTCCACGCGCTGTGTGATTTCATTTTCCGGGGTTTTCTGCATGCGCAGCCCGAACGCGACGTTTTCAAAGACCGTCATGTGCGGAAACAGGGCATAACTCTGGAAAACAGTGTTGATATGGCGCTGTTCAGCGGGGATATGGGTAATATCCTGGTCGCCGAGCATAATAGTGCCTTCATCCGCATCCTCAAGCCCGGCGATTAACCGTAAAACCGTGGTTTTACCGCACCCGGACGGACCCAGAATGGTGACGAACTCACCATGATTAATTGTGAGGTCGAAATGCTTAATTATGTTCTTGTCATCAAAGCTTTTGCTCAGCCCTTTCAGGGTGACAAGTGGTGTCAGAGAGGTTGTCTCAGTCATTTATGCTATTCACTCTATCCCGGAGGTCATGCAGATAGAACCGTAACTGAAAAAAGACTGTTAAAGCAGATTGGTCTACTTATGGCCAATGCCCAAAACCAGTTACGCCGTCAAAAAAAGAAGAGGGCATAATAAACACAGCGACCTTAAAATGAAAGCTGAAACGTCATCACGCCACTAATTTTTTGTTCATCTTTATTCATACATATCTTAACAATCATCCCCCTGATTGAATGCATTTTCAAACAGGAATGCGATCTTATTGTCCGTGCGCAATATCTGCCGTTTTGGCGCTGTAAGCTATTAAAATAAACCCATCGTTAGATAAAACCTATCACATCGATAGCAGCAAGCCATTGGCCTCCCGGCACCGCTTCCCGTATTGTTATTTTCAACGAAACAGGAGGAATCATCTATGTCTTTAATTAATACCCCAATCAAACCTTTCAAAAACATGGCATTCAAAAACGGTGAATTCGTTGAAGTCACCGAAAAAGACACCGAAGGCAAATGGAGCATTTTCTTCTTTTATCCTGCTGACTTCACCTTTGTCTGCCCGACTGAGTTAGGCGACCTGGCTGACCATTACGACGAATTCCAGAAAATGGGCGTGGACATCTACTCTGTCTCCACTGACACCCATTTCACCCACAAAGCATGGTACAGCAGCTCAGAAACTATCGGCAAAATCAAATATGCCATGATCGGCGACCCGACCGGCGCACTGACCCGTAACTTCGAAAACATGCGTGAACTGGAAGGTCTGGCTGACCGCGGTACATTCGTTGTTGACCCGCAGGGTATCATCCAGGCGATTGAAATCACCGCTGAAGGTATCGGCCGTGACGCATCTGACCTGCTGCGTAAAGTAAAAGCGGCTCAGTATGTTGCCAGCCATCCGGGTGAAGTCTGTCCTGCAAAATGGAAAGAAGGTGAAGCGACTCTGTCTCCGTCACTGGAC
Source organism: Morganella sp. B601 (assembly GCF_051172335.1). Lineage (NCBI taxonomy): Bacteria > Pseudomonadati > Pseudomonadota > Gammaproteobacteria > Enterobacterales > Morganellaceae > Morganella > Morganella sp. B601. Next base: position 262,697 of record NZ_JBPIZE010000004.1, on the reverse strand, counting down.
CTGGTCGGTAAAATTTAAGACCCCCTCTCCGTCTTCTTTCTTATTTACTGTTATCGGGTGCATTGCACCCGATTTTTTAAGGGAATAATCATGCTCGATAACACAATGAAAGCGCAGCTTAAAGCGTATCTCGAAAAATTAACCCGTCCGGTTGAGCTGGTATCAACCCTTGACGACAGTGCTAAGTCCGGTGAAATCAGAACATTATTACAGGAAATCGCTGAGTTATCGCCGAAGATTACTGTTCGCGAAGATAACAGCGCGTCTGCACGCAAGCCGTCATTCCTGATTGTAAATCCGGGACAGACTCAGGGTATCCGTTTTGCCGGTTCCCCGCTGGGTCATGAATTCACCTCACTGGTGTTAGCACTGTTACAAGTCGGCGGTCATCCGTCGAAAGAAGCACAGGAATTACTGGATCAGGTGCGTAATCTGGAAGGTGAATTCCATTTTGAGACCTATTATTCACTTTCATGCCATAACTGCCCGGATGTGGTGCAGGCACTGAACCTGATGGCGGTGCTTAATCCGGATATCACACACACGGCCATTGACGGCGGTCTGTTTCAGAATGAGATCACCGAACGCAATATCATGGGCGTGCCGGCGGTTTTCCTGAATGGCAACGAGTTCGGTCAGGGCCGTATGACACTGGCGGAAATCGTCAATAAAGTGGACAGCAACGCCGGTAAACGCGCAGCCGATGCGCTGAATCAGCAGGCGCCGTATGAAGTGCTGATTGTCGGCAGCGGCCCTGCCGGGGCATCCGCTGCCGTGTATGCCGCCCGTAAAGGGATCCGTACCGGACTTATCGGTGAGCGTTTCGGCGGCCAGGTGCTGGATACCGTGGATATTGAAAACTATATCTCCGTACCAAAAACCGAAGGCGCGAAACTGGCGGCGGCACTGAAAGTGCATGTGGAAGATTACACTGCAGATGTGATTGATAACCAAAGCATCACAGCGCTGATCCCGGCCACGGAACAAGGCGGCCTGCATCAGTTACAGACCGCGTCCGGTGCAACGCTGAAAGCGCGCAGTGTCATTATCAGTACCGGTGCCCGCTGGCGTAACATGGGTGTTCCGGGCGAGCAGGAATACCGCACCAAAGGGGTGACTTACTGCCCGCACTGTGACGGCCCGCTGTTCAAAGGAAAATCTGTGGCGGTGATCGGCGGCGGTAACTCCGGCGCGGAAGCGGCTATCGACCTGGCCGGTGTGGTGGAACACGTCACCCTGCTGGAATTTGCCCCGGAACTGAAAGCCGATGCGGTGTTACAGCAGAAATTACGCAGCCTGGCAAACGTGGATATTATTGTGAATGCCCAAACCACCGAAGTGCTCGGCGACGGCAGCAAAGTAACCGGCTTACAGTACAAAGATCGCGTATCCGGTGAACTTCACACACTGACACTGGCGGGGATTTTCGTTCAGATTGGCCTGCTGCCGAATACGCAGTGGCTGAAAGGAACACTGGATCTGAACCCGATGGGTGAGATTGTGGTCGATGCCCGTAACGAAACCAGCATTAAAGGGGTGTTCGGTGCCGGTGACTGTACCACCGTTCCGTACAAACAAATTATTATCGCGGCAGGCGAAGGGGCCAAAGCATCACTCAGTGCCTTTGATTACCTGATCCGCACCAGTACCAGAACCGCTGAATAGCCCGCTGTTCAGTTGTTGTACCCAAAGGCATCCGGGGGCGGATGCCTTTTTTTATTCCCCGGTAAATGCCTTCATACACCGGCGGATACATCAGCACAATCCATAAACTAAAAATCACATATTTAAGTATCACACTATCCCCGTCAGAAAGTCATCTGCGGGATTGTAACTATCTGTTTTTCCTTACCCTACTGATGATTGGTAAAAGGCTGTTTTCCGTTTTGGAAAAGACTGTTTCCTGTCGCGACATAACAGAGCACGGCGGGAAAATATTTTTTATTTACTCAACAGCAAAATACCGGTTATATATATACTATGATGCTTATTATCACTCTTATAAAGTGTATGTAATTATATCCTCTGCACCCGGCATTACTTATATTGCGTCACGAAAAATTTAATAACAAAAAATATAACTACCGGTATATTTATCGCCAAAACACCCAATGAAAACACGATAATATTATGTTTATTTCGTCACACTCTATTCATATACAAACACCGCAGACATACTTTAATGTATAGCCCTCTCTGTTCTTAAAATCAGATAAAATATATACCCGCCAGAGGAGTTATCATGAGTTTTAAAACATTAATTCTGATTTCGGGATTACTGACCACATTGTCCGGCTGTACCACCCCATCACGGCAAATGTCCTCTCAGCCCGCACAACCTGAGGTCGTTCCGGTAAAACTGCTCCCTGCTCCGGCACAGAATTCCACCAGCGACAGCTGTATTGATGATATGTATCTGCTGCGTAAAACGAATGCCAATGATTACCGTGTATTATCCGGAAAATACAGTGAAGTGATGAATGAGTTTAATTTCCTGCGGGAAAATGAAAGCATCATGGACAATGATATTAAAGTTTATATGAAAAACAGCCTGACGATAAAACTCGGAAAGGTATGCAGTGATATCAAACTGAGCGCATTCCGCTCAATCAAGAAAAAATCCAGCCTGAATGCCGGTTCATAAATAAAAAAGGCTTGCAGTTAATACAAGCCTTTTTCGCCTCTGTTTATTATCAGTCAGGATTCTGTTCAATAATATCCAGGCAATACCCGGAAAGCAGATTAAGAAATGCAAAATAGTTCTTTTCATTATAATACTGAAGTGCCAAAAAACGTTTTGCATCTGAATCGCCTTTTCCGGCCGCAATAAGCAAATAATACTTTCCCTTTTCAATATCTTTGTTCACACCATAACGCCCGGTGAGATACAACGTTCCCAATAAAAACTGAGCATTTGTCTCTCCCTGTCCTGCTTTGATACTCAGCAGCTCAACATTTTGCGGCGGCGTCCCCGCAGAACAAAGTAACGGGATAAAAAGCAGCACTATCAAAATCCGGGAATATATTTTCATTTTTCCTTTATCCGTTAACAGTGTGCCGGGGTAAAGATTATTTTTGATTTATTGTCTTTTCTTTACCGGCAACAACGATATCAGGGTTTACTTTATTACTCTTATAAGGTTCGGACTGGCCGGTAAAACGCCCGCCGGTAATAATGGAAAATGCTTCAGCGCGGCACACGCCATTAAGTTCGCCCTTTTGTAAAATTTCCGTATTTTTAGCACAGCAGGTGCCCATCATAAGACCATTGATTGAAACATGCTCCGCAGTCACATCGCCTTCAATAACGCCTTTTTCCATAACGGAAACTTTAAAAGCACCGGCATTGATATTCCCTTTTACTTTTCCGTATATTTCAATATTCCCCCCGGGAGTCATATCGCCGGTTATTTCACAGCCGGTTCCCACAATAGTAATACTTTTACCGGCGGGTTCATTTTTTACCGGCTCTGCTTTTACCGGTTCCGCTTTCACGGTTTCTGCTTTATCTTTTTTATCGTCTTGTCTGAATAATGCCATAAAAAAACGCCTTCCTGTTGTGATGAAAAATAATACAAAGAGAAGCAAAAAATAGATGCTCATATGAAAATACAATTTTCTCCCGGAAGAGATAATCGCTATCAGTACTCCTCCCCAGAGAAACCAGAGACTGTATAAATACAAATGTATTTTCATTCGTTCAGCGTCTTTATGCTTACTGGTATACCGGCACATCACTGATACAATTTATATTGATCTGGATATGCACACCATTCTCTTCATCGATATAAAACACGACGTTATCACCGTCATAGTGATATTTAATATCACAATCCTGTTTAACAAATTTTTTCATTATATTTGCCAAATCAGTTTTCATATCATCAAAAATCATAGTTCCTCCTGATGTTCAGGTTTAAAGTGGCAACAAATACATCTGAACAGAACTGCATAAGATAAAGCTATGGTTTTTCATCATAGATAACCATATAACTGCTGGTATTTAATAAGTTATTTTTTTGATTATTTTTCAGATCTTTTTCCAGGTCACCGCCGAATCCGGTTTGTACATCGTACCCGTTATTATCGAAGAATGCCTGCCAGGCACCGGCGATCTCATCCGAGTAAAACTGATCACCGGATTCATCGCGCTGCACCGGAACCGCCGGTAATGTACTGAACACATCACTGTGCGGGATCCGGCTGCCGGGCGGCAGTTTTCCGGCTGGTTCCGGCAGTGTGGTCAGATCCATCGGAAACGGCATGCCCCGTCTGCCGGATAAAAAGCGGTTTCTGAGATCATCCGGAGACACGGCGACAACTGCCCCGATACCCTCTATTGTTTCCGATATTACCGGCTCAGATTGTCTGACCACCGGTTTTGATGCAGAGGATACTGCGACTGAAACCGGAAAAATAAATGGTAAGGAAAACAGCAGATATAATCTTATTTTTTTCATATTAAATTTTTTATATGACATAAACATAAATATGTCCCGGTCCCGGATTTTCAGAGTTAATGATGATAAAATAATTTATCAATAAGTACCGACGATATCCCCATCATAATGGTTTTATGCATTATTTCTGTATAAATATACTTTATTATTGTTTAAATCATTTTCCGTAATCATTATAGTACGATTGTTCTATTCTTCCTTCATGCTCTCCGACCTTATGATGGTAATAGCTTCCTAATACCGAAAATAAATTATTAACATCGTTTGGTGTCATTTGAAGAGCAGCAAAATAGCGCATAAGCATATCCAGGTTAAAACAATTCACGCCTCTTTCATAACGGGAGATCTGTTGCTGACTGATACTTAAGATTTTTGAAAGTTCAATACCGGATAACCCGAGCTGTCGGCGTTTATTTTTAAGAGCCTGGCCTATTACGCTGGAAATAGGATGAATATTTTTAATCACAAATCCTCCTGACGACTACATTACACTCTGACTACTATTTATTATAAATAAAACAATATACATTCTGTTTTATATGCCATGTGAAATAATGATAATCACTGAAAAGATAACCTAATATACTGCATTCCTGTTTAAGACACCCCCTTCTTCAGTTAAAAAAGATAAGCATGATAATACATTTTCACTCCACGCGAGAGTAAAAATGTTATTCTCAGCATTCATTTTGTTAAGTAGTTAACTATTTTATTGATAACAATATCAGAGCGGCAGAGATTAATGCTCTCTGCTATCCCGTGTACGGATAAACATTATCGTCACTGATATGTCAGCTGTATTTCTTTTTCTTATCGCCGGGAAAATTGGTATTACAAGACGATCACAAAGATCATTTTGTCGCCATTTACCTGTTATCGTTAATAACCTTCTTTATATAAGTTATTTTATTTTCATGTAAAGAGTAAATGACTTATGGCGGTGTGTGCAAATTTTTATTCACCTCTCCATTCAAATCTAACAATAGATTAAACCTATCAATAAAAATTTATTCATACCCGAAAAATAGCATAATAAGTCAAATTTACTAATTACATCAGTAAGTTAAATTGAAGTGACTGTTTTTACACAATAAATACGATTTATCCTAAATATTCCCCCCACTCCTCTCGCGATTACGTTTGAAGCACTCTGTTACAAAATAAGCATTTTTTATTACCTTTACACCAAAACAGAACACTAATTAATAACATATTTTTAAAATTTTATCCCTTAAAATAATACTAAATCAGACGACAAAACCAGACGATTATTCAAATATATTAACCATACCCAACATTATTAACCATAATCATAGTGTTATTGCAAAATAAAGAAGCCACAGACATTTCTGCCTGTGGCTTTTATTATTGTTACTAATTAATAGTAACCTTTCTTATTTAATTAGGTTGATTTGCATCTACTGTTCCTCTGGTAACCACCTGCACCTCATTATTACTGTCAACAATGATATCAAACACAATCCATTGCGCTTTGGTATCGACGACTAAGTCCGGTGCACTGAAACTCATTGTTCTGGATGTTCCCGGTTTCAGTGTCAAATCCTTATTCAGGAAGATTTGCACCTTCGCAGTTGACAATTTAGCATTCGGACCGGCGAAGTTCTGTACATAATAGGTATAAGTTCCCTTATGTGACTTCGTCATCGTGATCGTTTCAATACCCGGAGCTGTTGTCTGATCCTTATCAAGGGAGGCATCTGCACCTGACGGTGTTTTGTTCTGATAGTTAACCTTAATTCTGCTGCCGCTGCCTGATGCTGGCGGAACAAGCAGGTAAGAGTCCAGATCTCTCGGGTTTTCACTCCACTGCAGAATAATACGACCGAACTCTGTGCCCAGCGCCGGAGATAACGCAAACTTAAAGTTGGTATCCGCGCCGCTCTTCACGTCCATAAAGTCATCGTAGTCGTCGTAATTATTCGCCGTGATCTTAACTGCGTACTTCCCGCCAACCAGATCAACCTTAAACTTACCGGTTGCATCCGTTGTTGTCTCATACAGCAGTTCTGATCCGTCTTCCGAGAAGATCTTAACGTGTGCGCCGTTAACCGGCTTATCTCCGGCTGCAATCGCGTCAATAACCAGCACTGACGTTGAGAACAGCTCTTCAAAGGAGACTTTCTTATCAGCATTAACCGCAGCCTGACTTCCCTGTGCGGCACTGACCACAATGTCATAGACCGGTGTTTTGGTACTGGTCAGTTTGACAGTCGCGTTACCCGCTGCATCTGTCTGCTTTGAAGTCGCAGATAATACAGCTGCACTACCGGCAGTACTGGTCCAGTTAGTCGTCACACCACTGACCGGGTTACCGTTCGCGTCACGGACTTCGGCAATAAATTCAAAAGAATCCGTACCGTTGGCAATCTTCCGTGCCAGCGCACCGTTGAGCTTCACATTCGTGATAGTCGCTGTTGCGGCATCACCTGTCAGCGTGACGGTCACACCCGCAACCGGCAGTTCAGTTCCGTTAACGGTTACTGTCAGCGGAGCATCACCGGCGGTTTTCCCTTTCAGGGTCGCGGTATAAGTACCGTCCTGGTTATCCGTCACGCCACTGAAGGTGGTACCACCGAGCGTGGTACTGAACAGCACGGTCTGTCCGGCAACCGGGTTATCGTTGGCATCTTTCAGGGTCAGCTTCAGTGCTGAAGTCGCCGTGTTATTTGCCACGATAGTCAGCGGTGTTGCTGTCAGCACGGATTTATCCTTATCCAGATTACTGCTGTCTGCCGTCAGTTTCACCGTAACCGGTGCCACTTCCAGTGCATTACCGCCCACAGTGACTTTAATCTCTGCATCACCGGCAGTTTTACCTTTCAGGGTTGCGGTATAGGTACCGTCATGATTATCCGTCACCGTACCGAACGTGGTGTTGGCCAGCGTGGTGCTGAACAGCACGGTCTGTCCGGAAACCGGGTTGTCATAGGCATCCTTCAGGGTCAGCTTCACCTCAGAGGTCGTGGTATTGTTTGCCACGATAGTCAGCGGTGTTGCTGTCAGTGAGGATTTATCCTTGTCCAGATTACTGCTGTCCGCTGTCAGTTTCACCGTGACCGGAGCCACCTCCAGCACAGTCCCGTTGACGGTCACTTTCAGTAACGCATCGCCGGCTTTGGTTCCTTTCAGGGTTGCCGTATAAGTACCGTCATGATTATCCGTCACCGTACCAAACGTGGTGTTGGCCAGCTCAGTACTGAACAGCACGGTCTGTCCGGAAACCAGGTTACCGTTGGCATCTTTCAGGGTCAGTTTCAGCGCGGACGTTGCGGTGTTGTTTGCCACAATAGTCAGCGGATCTGCTGTCAGTGCCGATTTATCCTTGTCCAGATTACTGCTGTCTGCAGTCAGTTTCACCGTTACCGGTGCCACTTCCAGCACAGTCCCGTTGACAGTCACTTTCAGTAACGCATCACCGGATTTAGTGCCTTTCAGAGTCCCTGTATAGGTACCGTCCAGGTTATCCGTCACCGTACTGAAAGTTGTATCAGCCAGACCGGTACTGAACAGCACGGTCTGTCCTGTAACCGGGTTGTCATTGACATCTTTCAGTGTCAGTGTCAGCACGGACTCTGTAGCACCATCCGCCACGATAGTCAGCGGTACTGCGGTCAGCGAGGATTTATCCTTATCCAGTTTGCTGCTGTCCGCTGTCAGGGTAACCGTTACCGGTGCCACCTCCAGCGCATTACCACCGACAGTCACTTTGATAACAGCGGCCCCGGCTGTTTTACCCTGCAGGGTTGCCGTATAGGTGCCGTCCTGATTATCGGTTACCGTACCGAACGTGGTGTTGGCCAGTGTGGTACTGAACAGCACCGTCTGCCCGGTCACAGGGTTATCGTTGATATCCTTCAGGGTCAGTTTCACCAGAGACGTCGTGGTATTGTTTGCCACGATAGTCAGCGGATCAGCCGTCAGTGCTGACTTATCTTTGTCCAGGTTATCCTGGTCGCCGATCAGTTTCACTGTCACTGGTGCAACAGCCAGTTCAGCACTGTTCACCGTCACTTTCAGTAACGCATTCCCGGATTTGGTTCCTTTCAGGGTCGCGGTATAAGTACCGTCCTGATTATCCGTCACGCCACTGAAGGTAGTATCAGCCAGGCCGGTACTGAACAGCACGGTCTGTCCCGGAACCAGGTTACCGTTGACGTCTTTCAGTGTCAGTGTCAGCGCGGACTCTGTTGCACCATCCGCCACGATAGTCAGCGGTACTGCGGTCAGCGAGGATTTATCCTTATCCAGTTTGCTGCTGTCCGGTGTCAGGGTGACAGTGACTGATGTCACTTCCAGCGCATTACCGCCCACTGTCACTTTAATCTCCGCAGCCCCGGCAGTTTTACCTTTCAGGGTCGCGGTATAGGTGCCGTCCTGATTATCTTTCACTGTACCGAAAGTCGTGTTGGCCAGTGTGGTACTGAACAGCACGGTCTGACCGGAGACCAGGTTACCGTTGACATCTTTCAGTGTCAGTTTCACCGTGGATTCCGTTGCGTTATCCGCCACAATACTCAGCGGCGCTGCTTCCAGGACAGATTTATCTTTATCCAGGTTTGAGCTGTCCGCTGTCAGTTTCACCGTAACCGGCGCAACTTCCAGTGCATTACCGCCCACAGTGACTTTAATCACTGCATCACCGGCAGTTTTCCCTTTCAGGGTCGCGGTATAGGTACCGTCCTGATTGTCGTTCACTGTACCGAATGTGGTGTTAGCCAGTGTGGTACTGAACAGCACGGTCTGACCGGAAACTAGGTTACCGTTGGCATCCTTCAGGGTCAGTTTCACCTCAGAGGTCGTGGTATTGTTTGCCACGATAGTCAGCGGTGCCGCTGTCAGTGAGGATTTGTCCTTGTCCAGATTACTGCTGTCCGCCGTCAGGGTGACAGTGACCGGCGCCACTTCCAGTACTGCACCATTGACAGTGACTTTCAGTAATGCGTCACCGGCTTTGGTCCCTTTCAGTGTTGCGGTATAAGTGCCGTCCTGATTATCTTTCACCGTAGTGAAGGTGGTGTCTGCCAGGTCAGTGCTGAACAGCACAGTCTGACCGATCACCGGGTTGTTATTCACATCTTTCAGTGTCAGCGTCAGTGACGAGGTCGCGGTGTTGTTTGCCACGATGCTCAGCGGTGCCGCTGTCAGTGAAGATTTATCCTCATCAAGATGATCCTTATCCCCGATCAGTTTCACGCTCACCGGTGCCACTGCCAGTTCCGTACCGTTTACAGTCACTTTCAGTGCCGCTGTACCGGATTTGGTCCCTTTCAGTGTTGCGGTATAGGTACCGTCATGATTATCCGTCACGCCACTGAAGGTCGTATTTTCCAGATCAGTGCTGAACAGCACAGTCTGTCCCGGAATCAGGTTACCGTAAGTATCTTTCAGGGTCAGTTTCAGTGAAGACGTTGTGGTATTGTCCGCCACGATGGTCAGCGGAGACGCAGTCAGTACTGACTTATCTTTATCCGGATTAGCGCTGTCCGGTGTCAGAGTAACCGTTACCGGTGCCACTGCCAGTCCGGTACCGTTAACAATAACCGTCAGCGGTGCAGCACCGGATTTAGTGCCTTTCAGGGTCGCGCTATAGGTGCCGTCCTGATTATCCGTCACGCCACTGAAGGTGGTATCTGCCAGTGTGGTGGTGAACTGCACAGTCTGTCCGGAAACGAGGTTACCGTTGACGTCTTTCAGCGTCAGCTTCAGAGTGGATTCCGCCGTACCATTCGCCACAATACTCAGCGGCGCCGCTTCCAGGACAGATTTATCTTTATCCAGGTTGCCGTTATCCGCTGTCAGGGTGACAGTCACCGGTGCCACTTCCAGCACCGCACCATTGACGGTGACTTTCAGTAATGCATCACCGGCCGTTTTCCCTTTCAGGGTCGCGGTATAGGTACCGTCATGATTATCCGTCACGCCACTGAAGGTGGTGCCGCCGAGCGTGGTGCTGAACAGCACGGTCTGTCCCGGAACCAGGTTACCGTTGGCATCTTTCAGGATCAGTTTCAGATCCGATGCGGAGGCATTATCCGCCACAATACTCAGCGGTACTGCCGTCAGCGAGGATTTGTCTTTATCCAGATTGGTGCTGTCCGGTGTCAGAGTAACCGTTACCGGTGCCACATCCAGCGGATTACCGCCGACAGTGACTTTAATCTCTGCATCACCGGCAGTTTTCCCTTTCAGGGTCGCGGTATAGGTACCGTCCTGATTGTCCGTTACGCCACTGAAGGTGGTACCGCCAAGCGTGGTACTGAACAGTACTGTCTGTCCGGACACCAGGTTACCGTTGACATCTTTCAGCGTCAGTTTCAGCGCTGAAGTCGTGGTGTTGTTTGCCACGATGGTCAGCGGAGATGCTTCCAGGACAGATTTATCCTTATCCAGGTTACCGCTGTCCGCTGTCAGTTTCACTGTTACCGGTGCAACCGCCAGCTCCGTGCCGTTCACGGTGACTTTCAGTAATGCATCACCGGCAGTTCTGCCTTTCAGCGTTGCGGTATAAGTACCGTCCTGATTATCCGTCACGCCGCTGAAGGTGGTGCCGCCGAGCGTGGTGCTGAACAGCACGGTCTGTCCCGGAACCAGGTTACCGTTGGCATCTTTCAGGATCAGTTTCAGATCCGATACTGAGGCATCATCCGCCACAATACTCAGCGGTGCTGCAGTCAGCGAGGATTTATCTTTATCCAGATTGGTGCTGTCCGGTGTCAGGGTGACGGTGACCGGTGCCACATTCAGCGCATTACCGCCAACGGTCACTTTGATCTCCGCAGCCCCGGCCGTTTTCCCTTTCAGGGTCGCAGTATAGGTACCATCCTGATTATCCGTTACGCCACTGAAGGTAGTGCCGCCAAGCGTGGTGCTGAACAATACTGTCTGTCCGGACACCAGGTTGCCGTTGGCATCTTTCAGTGTCAGTTTCAGCGCTGAAGTCGTGGTGTTGTTTGCCACGATGGTCAGCGGAGATGCTTCCAGGACAGATTTATCCTTATCCAGGTTGCCGCTGTCCGCTGTCAGTTTCACTGTTACCGGTGCAACCGCCAGCACAGCGCCGTTCACGGTCACTTTCAGTGCCGCATCACCGGCGGTTTTCCCTTTCAGGGTTGCAGTATAAGTACCATCCCGGTTATCCGTCACGCCACTGAAAGTAGTACCGCCCAGTGTGGTACTGAACAGCACCGTCTGCCCCGGAACCGGGTTATCGTTCCCGTCTTTCAGGGTCAGCGTCAGTGATGAGGTCGCAGTGTCGTTTGCCACAATACTCAGCGGCGCTGCGGTCAGTGAAGATTTGTCCTTATCCAGATTGCTGCTGTCCGCTGTCAGTCTGACTGTCACCGGTGCGACGGCAAAAGCCTTACCGTTCAGCGTAACGCTGATTTGTGCATTACCGGATTTGGTTCCTTTCAGAGTCGCAGTATAGGTACCGTCCTGATTATCCGTTACGCCACTGAAGGTGGTGTCTTTCAGCGTTGTACTGAACAATGCAGTCTGCCCCGCAACCGGGTTGTTATTCACATCCCGCAGCGTCAGGGTGATTGCGGATGTCGTGTTACCGTCCGCCACGATGGTGTCCGGTACAGCGGTCAGGGACGATTTATCTTTATCCAGTTTGCTGCTGTCTGCGGTCAGTTTTACACTCACCTCAGTGACGGCCAGCACAGCATTATTCACGGTGACTTTGATTTTTGCAGTCCCGGCTTTAGTGCCTTTCAGCGTGGCAGTATAAGTACCGTCTGCATTATCTCTTACCGTACCGAATACGGTATCTGCCAGCGTGGTGCTGAATACGACCTCCTGTCCGCTCACGGCATTATCGTTCACGTCTTTCAGGCTCAGAGTCAGCGTTGAAGACGTCTTGCCATCAGCCACAATGGTGTCAGGAACAGCAGTCAGTTTTGATTTATCGCCGCTCAGGTTACCGTTATCCGCCGTCAGTTTTACGGTGACCGGTGTAACCGCAAACGCTTTTCCGTTCAGCGTGATGCTGACCTTCGCATCCCCGGCTTTAACACCTTTCAGTGTCGCGGTGTAAGTACCATCCGGATTTTCGGTAGTACCGCTCACCGTTGTTCCCGCCAGCGCAGTTCCGAAGACCACAGTCTGGCCCGGGATCAGGTTCCCCTGACGATCTTTTAAGATGAAATGCAGCGTTGATGTTGTCTGCCCGTCTGCCACGATCGTCATCGGATCAGCTGTCAGCGAGGATTTCTGAGCATCAGGGTTCGCACTGTCTGCCTTAAAGGTGACAGTGACAGAAGGTTCACTGGTGTTAATCTTCGCTTTAACCGCAACCTGTACCGCACGGGTACTGGTCAGGCTGAAGGTTACCTCACCCTGCTCATTAGTCAGCAGTGATTGTGAAGCCGGAGACGCACCATTATCCGCAGTGAAAAGAACGGCCACATACGGCACAACGTTACCCTGTGCATCGGTGACAATCGCTTTCACACTGTTAACGGATGAGCCATCCGCCGCGCTGTTATCTGCGGTTATCGTCAGGTTCGATGCCAGAATTTCCGCTGTCGAGCTGTCCGCTGTAAACATCACAGTTTTTGATGCGGATTTGGTATTAACCTGTGCGGTGACTTTGGTATTACCGGCACGGGTATTTGTCAGTTCAAACAGTGCATTACCGTCAGCATCCGTATTGATCTGCATCTGAGACGGAAGTGCGCCGTGATCGGTGACAAACTGCACCGCGATCCCCGGAACCGGGTTATTGTAAGCATCAACAATAGTCGCTCTTACACTGTTTGCTGCCGCACCATCTGCTTTCTGATTATTGGTGACGATAACCAGGCTGGCGTCCGTAATGGTTGCCGTGGTTTCATCCGCCACAAATTTCAGTGCACGTACCGCATCATCGCCGTTAATGCTGAAGGTATAGTTATCAGAACCGGCTTTGGTATTGCTGATACTGACACGCAACTGACCGCGGCTGTCTGTCAGACCACTGACCGGCTGGGTCTGATAACGGGCGGTTCCCGGCACTTTGATGGTGACCGGTGCACCGGCTAACGGGTTATTGCGGCTGTCCGTGACAGTCACCAGAACCTCGTTTTTCGCTTTACCGTCTGCTTTCGCCCCATCCTGAGTCACGACCGCACTCTGGATCTTCGCGGTACTGATATCCGCGATAAACTGTGCAGTCACACTCTTCGAGGTGCCTGTTCCTTCAACCACCAGTTTGGAATCCCCGGCCGTTTCACTGCTGAAGCGGATAGTGACCAGGCCGTTGCTGTCAGTCTGCTGGTTCGGATCAATAACTGTTGCGCCGTTATCTGCTCTGGCTGTTAACGGGAAGTTTTCCACCAGGTTATCGAACTGGTCAGTCACTGTTGCCACGGCGATGTTTTTCGCCTGGCCGTCAGCCACTGCTTTGTTATTGGTTAATTCGAGCGTTTTGATTTTTGCGGTACTGAGATCCGCAATATAGGTGATCGCTTCGGTACGGCTGTTACCGTTACGCATTTTGGCTTTCAGCAATCCTTTACCGGCGGATTTACTGATGATTTTCACGGTCGCCGTGCCGTCCGGCCCGGAGATCACGGTCAGTGTCTGGCCGCTGTTGCCGTCCGCATCATAAATGGTGACACCTTCCGGATTTTTCAGGCCGGAAACACTGAAGGTCACTGCTTTATTCGGCAGTACTTCGCCCTTGTCATTCTGTAACAGCGCCACAGCGGTAAACTGGTCGCTGTTGTTGGCGATTAAGGATTGGTTCGGCGTGACGGTCAATTTGGTGATGGTTTCCACTGACGGAATAACATTCACCCACATTTCTGCGGTGTTGGACGGGTTACCCTCGTTATCTTCACCGACAGCTGTCACACGGTAGCCCTGCGGCCCGCCGTTACGATCCATAAAAATATATTCCGGCAGAGTAATATCCGCCGTGGTCAGCCCGGTCTGTTTGATTTCACCGCCGTTTGCCAGCAGTTCAGGCGCTGACCAGCGCAGAGATTTCAGGCCGTATTTGGCTTTCAGCACACTGACCGTTACCGGCAGTGTCTGTGCCGCTTCACCGTTGAGTGTCGGCGGCAGGGCAATCCGCAGCAGTTCCTGCTTACGGTACTGCATCACAATGTTGTAGTTTCTGTCGACGAAGTCGTAACGGTTACCCGCCAGGTTGCGCATCAGGTCAACATTGTCGGTATCCAGCTGCTGTGACAGCGGCACGCCGAAACGGTAGGAAAGCTCCATACCAATCTGGCTGTCGTTGGAATCACCACGGGATGTCTGACCTTTAAACGTGATCAGCGGGAACGGGGTGTAACTGAGCCCGATGGTGGAGACCGACGGGTTACTTTTCAGTTCACCGGAAGAGGTGGTACTGGCCAGGCTGACGCCGTCGCCGAAGTACTGTTCATATTTTGCAAATGCGCCTAACTGCGGATAATCAGGCAGATAGCCCTCCGCACGGATATCAAACCCGTTAGCCGGGCGTTCGTCGTAATCGCGCATTTCATGCAATTTTGACTGGTGCCAGTCTGTTACCCTGAAGTAGCCGTTGGCCGCAAACTTCAGGTAGTTGGCCCATAACTCACCGCCGACACCGACCCGCGAGTTACTGCCGGTGATATCGTAGTCATAAAAGCTGTTCACACCCCACATCCAGCCGTCTTCATACTGACGATAGCCCAGACCGAGGTTGGTGGTGGTACGTTCTTCATTAGCGCGAAGCCCGATCTGTGAGAAGAACAGGCTGTTCGGATTATCGATTAACGGTACCAGTACATCGGCGTCGCCGGTTTTATTGCTGCCGAACTGAATGCGGGCGTGGCCCACCTGGTTCAGCCAGTCATTCACCTGCTGGTTAAGCAGGTTTTCACCGATACCGCGCACATAACCGAGAGATGCATCCACCGCATCCTCACTGGAGAGGATCTGCCCCGCCTGTGAAGCATTGCCTGCCCAGCGGGCTTCATTCTTTGCGGCTTCATCTTCCGGAGAAATATCCGGCAGACCGAGGGTCGGTAAGGCACTGAAGATATCATCGGTCCGCACGGTATTATCGCGCGGTGCCGGGTTCGCCGGGTCAGGCAGCGTGCTGACACTCATCGGGAACGGCATGCCGTTCTGACCGGAGATAAAACCGTTGTCCGAACCGGCCGGCATCACGCCGTATTCACTGCCGGACGGCATCTCAACGGTAAATCCCTCGCCGCTCAGCTTACTGCCGGAGGTGGTTTTTCCGTCCTGCGGTTTCGGAGGCGGAGCCTGAGATGTATCCATCAGCGCATTAAGTCCGTCAAATGTCTCTGACATGATTAATGCATCGTTTTGCTCTGCCGCCTGCGCAACAGATAATGTTGCCGTCGACACCGGAAAAAATAACTGCAAAAAGAGCAACAGATATGCTGTTACCCTTTTTGTTTTTGAGTAATACGAAGTCACAGGCATGAATACATCCCCGAAAGTAAGATTAAAGCCATAAATTAATAATCAGAAAACACTCTTTCATTATTTCCGCTAATAAGTTCAATCACCGGACACGTTATAAAAATATGTTATTTTTTACTCCCTCTGAATGTTTACATATCACAGGCGTATTTATTTCCTGTTACGTTATTCAACCCGGACGTTATTGCGGCACAAATACACATATCTGCCACCTATTTAAAGCAGCAGATAACAAGAACATCGCCTTGCCGGATTTAATATCAGCAATCCATTTAAATACTTATTATTGGAGTTATATGCACATCATTAAAAGTAAACAATAAGACATACTTTTACATTATCACACAGTATATACAGGGCTCAGAAACAGGTCAAAAACAGAAAATAATATATAACAATCAATGAATTAAATAAAACAACGGCAAATATAACCCCGAATTACTCCTTCAATAGATTTTTATTTAATTATTTTTTACAAAAAAAAGTAAATACAGACACCCTCAGGAGTAGATATCATTAAGAAATAGCAAATAAAATTATCATTACTTATTATCAGAGTTGATGTTACATTTTATTAAAACATAACAACTCACAAATACCAGTTAAAGGCGTTTAAGTTAATGGTGACTAACTGAGGAAATAAAAAGAAAACACCGTTACCTGATACGGACGAGCACTAATACAGTGATACTCATTTAGTGTCCGTCCGTACAGCTGAGTTATTGCACTGATTCTTCCGGGGTTATTATTTAATCTCTGTTGATAACGGGAAGTTGCAGTCAAATGAAACCGATGTTTGCGCACTTCCTGAAGGTGATGAGACATAAAATCCCAGAAATGCTTCCGGAATTTTAAAATTCTCGTCCTTCGTCGAGAATCCCTGAATAGTCATCTTATTCGTTGATGATGACGGTGATGTTGTTCCGGCATTATTACCGAATAATTTACAGGTCAGCTGAGTGTCGCCATCAGCCGCTGTTTTATCCAGAACCTCATACTTCAGCGTGACATCTTTTGATATTGCGGTTGAAAGCCAGTTAACACAGTCAACCGACACATTATCCACATCATAGTTATAAGGCAGTATTTTCTGATTGGCTGCACCATCATACAAATACAGATTATCCTCAGATAATGACGTTTTAACCGATATGTCTTTGCTGGTAAATTCACAGGCAACCTGTAAATCTTTCATCGTCGTAAAATCTAATGTGTTATTGGTATAACCTGACTCTGCATAATCTTTACAGGTTGACGGCGAATCTGCATTGCAAACGCGCCCCGCCGATGACGTATCGACTGTATATCTGTTGTTGCCGCCGGTCAATGACGTAATATCTTCACGCGGAATCTCAACAAGCTGCGTTAAATCAACACCATGAGCCTCTGCCACCCGTAATGCATTATAATGAGATGTCGCACTCATCAGTTCCTGATCAAAACTGCCGTCTCCCCGCAAATCAACAAAGCCGGTTTTAATTACTTTACTATTACCGCCGGATGTCACTTTATAATTCAGCACACAGGATTCCAGCTTGTTATTTGTATAAGTGCTTCTGCATGTATTTTGATGAAACTCATGACTGGCCAGATATTTATGAACCAGTTCAAATGAAAATATCCTGGTGGTCGTTTTTACATTTTCGACCACATAATGTGCATACGCATTGCCCGACAACACAACCAATGCCATGGCAATTATTTTATTTTTCATTGCATTACCCTTATAAAAACAGAGCTGAATTGCCGGTATAAATATTGTACCGGCAATTCAGTAACGGATTAATTGGTTACGATGGCTGACTTCAGAGTAAATTTCACCAGGTCAAATATCAGTGCATAATCTTCAGTGATATCGATTCCGCCTGCATCTTTTGCCGATACAGATAAACTGACATTCTGAATTTTACTTCTGACGCCCGGTTTAAATACCCCGTCCGCACCGGTAACACCTTCCGCATTGTCTATCATCACCATTGCAGGCTGTGTTTTTTCGGTAACTTTGATATTCACACCACTAATCGGGTTATCATTGGCATCAACAACTTTTATCTCTAAGTTATTGACCGATACCGTATCGGCAACCGCATGTTTATCCGTATTTAAGTTCGTGATAATCATTTTTGCCGTACTCTTATCCGCGATCAGTTTCACCGTTTTTGATGCAACGCCGAAATCTGCACCATTCACTTTCACTTTGATCTCCGCATTACCGGCTGTTTTCCCTTTCAGCACAGCATTGTACGAACCCTGCGGTGCTTCCGGTTTAGCGGTGATAGTGGTATTGGCTAACGCAGTACTGAATTCAACTGTCTGTCCGGTGATCAGGTTATTGTTAACATCGCGCAGAATCAGTTTCAGTGCTGACGTATCTGTATCATCAGCGGTAATCGTCTCCGGTGTTACCACCAGCTCTGATTTACTGCTGTCCGGATTGTTCTTGTCTCCGATCAGTGTGACATCTTTGGTCAGCCCCGCCAGTTCCGTTCCGTTAACTGTCACAGTGACAGTCGCCGTTCCGGCTTTTGTACCTTTCAGGGTTGCGGTATAGACACCATCCTGATCCCCCGGTGTCATAGTGATCACTGTATTTTCCAGCGCGGTTTTGAGCTCAACTGTCTGTCCGGAGATCAGGTTACCGTTGACATCACGCAGAGTCAGTTTCAGTACTGATTCATCCGTATTATTTGCCACGATCGTCTCCGGAGCTGCCGTCAGTTCGGATTTACCGCTGTCCGGATTATCCTTATCTGCTGTCAGAGTGACCTCTGCCGCAGTGATCGTCAGTGCGGTACCATTGACCGTCACACCGATCGTTGCCTTACCGGATGTCGTCCCTGTCAGGCTGGCGGTATATGTCCCGCCGGTATTTTCAGATGTACCGCCGACCGTGGTATTTTCCAGCGTTGATGTGAAAATGACTTCCTGGCCGGTGATCAGGTTACCGTTGATATCGCGCAGAATCAGTTTCAGTTTTGATTCAGCAGTACCGTTGGCCACAATCGTATCCGGTAATGCCGTCAGTTCCGATTTAGTCCCGTCCGGATTATTTTTGTCACCAATCAGTATCACGTCAGCGCTGATACCCGTCAGTTCAGTACCGTTTACCTTCACTTTAATCGTGGCTGTACCGGCAGTTGTCCCTTTCAGTGTCGCGGTATAAACGCCATCCTGAGGTTCGTCATTATCCGTTATTGCCGTATTTCCCAGCGCGGTAATGAACTCCACGGTCTGGCCCGGCAGCAGGTTGTTATTGACATCGCGCAGGATAAGCTTCAGTACTGCCCCGTCCTTGCCGTCAGCCACAATCTGGCCCGGTAATGCGGTCAGCTCAGATTTCGTGCTGTCCGGATTGTTTTTATCACCAATCAGTTTTACATCAGTGGTAATACCTGCCAGTTCAGTCCCGTTTAAGCTGACTTTGATGGTGGCCGTACCGGCCGTCGTGCCTTTCAGCGTCGCGGTATAGGTACCGCCCTGTGCTTCCGCATCATCCGTTATTGCGGTATTTCCGAGCGCCGTGCTGAACAGAACGGTCTGCCCGGTGATCAGGTTACCGTTGACATCGCGCAGAATGAGTTTCAGTGCTGATCCGTCGTTACCGTCTGCCACGATCGTATCCGGTGTGGCGGTCAGTTCAGATTTGGTGATATCAGGGTTAGTTTTATCACCAATCAGTGTCACATCTTTGGTCAGCCCGGTCAGTTCAGTCCCGTTTAAGCTGACTTTGATGGTCGCTGTTCCGGCCGTTGTTCCCTTCAGCGTTGCGGTATAGGTACCGCCCTGTGCTTCCGCATTGTCCGTTATTGCGGTATTTCCGAGCGCCGTGCTGAACAGGACGGTCTGCCCGGTGATCAGGTTGCCGTTAACATCACGCAGGATGAGTTTCAGTGCCGAGCCGTCTTTACCGTCAGCCACGATCGTCTCCGGAGTGGCTGTCAGTTCTGATTTACTGATATCCGGATGCGTTTTATCACCGATGAGTGTCACATTCACCGAGGTTGCAGGCAGTTCAGTACCATTGACTTTGACCTTCACAGCCACAACACCCGCCTGAGTTCCTTTGAGCTCAGCTGTATATGTTCCGCCGGTGTTCTCTGCTGCCGGGGTGACGGAGACATTAGCCGGGTCGGTAACGAACACCACATCCTGTCCGGTGATCAGGTTATCGTTGGCATCACGCAGGATCAGTTTCAGTACCGATTTGTCAGCGCCGTCCGCGACAATGGTGTCCGGTGTTGCTGTCAGCTCAGACTTACCGTTGTCCGGATTCGTGCTGTCTGCGGTCAGTGTGACGGTGGTTCCTGTCACGTTGAATGCATTACCGTTTAGTGTGACGGTAATATGTGCATCTCCGGATTTGGTTCCTTTCAGTGTTGCGGTATAGATACCTGCGGTATCTTCACCGGTGCCGCTGATAACGGTACCGTTCAGATCCGATTTGAACAGGACAGTCTGCCCCGGGATCAGGTTGCCGTTGACATCACGCAGGGTCAGTGTGAGTACTGATTCCTTTGTATTATCAGCCACGATAGTCGCAGGTGCGGCTTCCAGGACTGACTTACCGCTGTCCGGTTTTGAACTGTCTGCTGTCAGTTCAACACTCACTGCATTTACCGCCAGTTCAGTACCGCCGACAAACACCTTAACCGGTGCCGTACCGGCAATAGTACCTTTCAGGTTTGCGGTATAAATACCGTCCTGATCCTCTGCCGTACCGGAGATAGTCACACCATTCAGTACAGTGGTAAATGTCACTGTCTGGCCGGAAATCAGGTTATCGTTAGCATCCCGCAGGATCAGTTTCAGTACCGATTCCTGTGAATTATTCGCCACAATCGTTGCCGGCGCGGCGCTCATCGCTGATTTGCCGCCATCCGGATTCGTGCTGTCGGCAGTCAGTTTTACAATAACCGGTGCAACCGCAAACGCTTTACCGTTCAGTACAATCGTGATTTTAGCGTTACCGGATTTGGTTCCCGTCAGTGTTGCACTGTAAGTTCCGTCCGGATTTTCCGTCGTTGTACTTACTGTGCTACCCGTCAGGTCAGATTTAAATTCCACACCCTGAGAAGGGATATTGTTGCCGAATTTATCTTTCAGAATAAGCGTCAGTGCTGACTCAGTGCTGCCGTCCGCCACAATGACCATCGGATTTGCCGACAGCGATGATTTACCGGCATCCGGATTAGTGGTATCTGCCTTAAACGTCACCACCGCACTCATCTCACTGGTGTTCACTTTCGCAGTCACATTGACCTGCGTGGCCACGGTATTGGTCATACTGAATAAGATTTTACCGTTCTCATCTGTCATCAGTGACTGTGATGGCGGCTGTGCGCTGTTATCTGCGGTGAAAAGAACCGCCACAAACGGCACGATGTTACCGGAAGCATCCGTTACGGTAACTTCCACCGCGTTTTTCGCTTCGCCGTTTGCCGGCATGCCATCCGCCGTGACAGTCATATCCGCAATTTTTGCGGTGGCGCTGTCAGCGGTGAATGTCACATTAACGGATGCCGTTTTACCGTTCACCTGTGCAGTGACCTTCGTTTTACCGGATTTGGTATTCGTCAGATCAAAAATGGTTTCACCGTTGCCGTCCGTTGTCAGCTGAGCCTGTGACGGCTGGGCATTGTTGTCAGTAATGAACTGTACGGTGTAGCCCGGGATACGGTTACCATAAGCATCCAGAACAGTCGCCTGCACCCGGTTTACCGATGTGCCGTCAGCTTTCTGACCGTCAGCCACGATTTTCAGTTGCGAGTCAGTAATGGTGGCAGTGGATTCATCCGGCTTAAACAACAGCTGTTTAGTGACACTGCTGTTATTAATGCTGAAGGTGTAATCCTCAGAACCGGCTTTGGTATTGGTGATATAGACACGCAGACGCCCCTGGTTATCCGTCATTCCGCTTGCCGGCTGAGTCTGGTAACGGGCAGTTCCCGGGACACTTATGGTGACCGGTGCACCCGCCAGCGGGTTGTTCCGGTTATCAGTTACTGTCACCAGCACACTGTTCTTCGCCTGTCCGTTTGCCACCGCACCGTCATTTTCAGTAGTCACACTCTGAATTTGTGCGGTGCTCATATCCGCGACAAACTGTGCGGTCACACTCTTCGAAGTACCCGTTCCTTCAACCACCAGTTTGGAATCCCCGGCGGTCTCACTGCTGAAGCGGATAGTGACCTGGCCGTTATCGTCAGTCTGCTGGTTCGGATCAACGACTGTTGCACCGTTATCCGCTCTGGCCGTTAACGGGAAGTTTTCCACCTGGTTATCAAACTGGTCAGTCACTGTTGCCACGGCGATGTTTTTCGCCTGGCCGTCAGCCACTGCTTTGTTATTGGTTAACTCAAGGGTTTTGATTTTTGCGGTACTGAGATCCGCAATATAGATGATCGATTCCGAACGGCTGTTACCGTTACGCATCTTCGCCTGCAGTGATGCTTTACCGGCGGACTTACTGATGATTTTCACGGTCGCCGTGCCGTCCGGCCCGGAGATCACGGTCAGTGTCTGGCCGTTGTTGCCGTCCGCATCATAAATGGTGACACCTTCCGGATTTTTCAGGCCGGAAACACTGAAGGTCACTGCTTTATTCGGCAGTACTTCGCCCTTGTCATTCTGTAACAGCGCCACAGCGGTGAACTGATCACGGTTATTCGCCACCAGTGACTGGTTCGGCGTAACGGTCAGTTTAGTAATAGTTTCCACAGACGGAATAACATTCACCCACATTTCTGCGGTGTTGGAAGGGTTACCCTCGTTATCTTCACCGACGGCTGTCACGCGGTAGCCCTGTGGTTCGCCGCTGCGGTTAGCAAAGATATAAGCCGGCAGCGTAATATCCGCCGTGGTCAGCCCGGTCTGTTTGATCTCACCGCCGTTTGCCAGTAGTTCAGGCGCTGACCAGCGCAGAGATTTCAGGCCGTATTTGGCTTTCAGCACACTGACCGTTACCGGCACTGTCTGTGCTGCTTCAGCGCGCAGTGTCGGCGGCAGGGCAATCCGCAGCAGTTCCTGCTTACGGTACTGCATTACAATGTTGTAGTTTCTGTCGACGAAATCGTAACGGTTACCTGCCAGGTTACGCATCAGGTCAACATTATCGGTATCCAGCTGTTGTGATAACGGCACGCCGAAACGGTAGGAAAGCTCCATACCGACCTGGCTGTCATTGGAATCACCACGGGATGTCTGACCTTTGAACGTGATCAGCGGGAACGGGGTGTAACTGAGCCCGATGGTGGAGACAGACGGGTTACTTTTCAGTTCACCGGAAGAGGTGGTACTGGCCAGGCTGACGCCGTCGCCGAAGTACTGTTCATATTTTGCAAATGCACCTAACTGCGGATAATCAGGCAGATAGCCTTCTGCGCGGATATCAAACCCGTTTGCCGGGCGTTCGTCGTAATCGCGCATTTCATGCAGTTTTGACTGATGCCAGTCCGTTACCCTGAAATAGCCGTTGGCCGCAAGTTTCAGGTAATCAGCCCATAATTCACCGCCGACACCGACCCGCGAGTTACTGCCGGTGATATCGTAGTCATAAAAGCTGTTCACGCCCCACATCCAGCCGTCTTCATACTGACGATAGCCCAGACCAAGGTTGGTGGTGGTACGTTCTTCATTGGCGCGAAGCCCGATCTGTGAGAAGAACAGGCTGTTCGGATTATCGATTAACGGTACCAGTACATCGGCGTCGCCGGTTTTATTGCTGCCGAACTGAATGCGGGCATGGCCCACCTGGTTCAGCCAGTCATTCACCTGCTGATTAAGCAGGTTTTCACCGATACCGCGCACATAGCCGAGAGAAGCGTCAACGGCATCCTCACTGGAGAGGATCTGCCCCGCCTGTGAAGCATTGCCTGCCCAGCGGGCTTCATTCTTTGCCGCGTCATCTTCCGGAGAGGTATCCGGCAGACCGAGGGTCGGCAAGGCACTGAAAACATCATCTGTCCGCACGGTATTATCGCGCGGTGCAGGGTTCGCCGGATCCGGCAGCGTGCTGACACTCATCGGGAACGGCATGCCGTTCTGACCGGAGATAAAGCCGCTGTCTGAACCGGCCGGCATCACGCCGTATTCACTGCCGGACGGCATTTCAACGGTAAATCCCTCACCGCTGAAAGAACTGCCGGAGGTGGTTTTTCCGCCCTGAGGATTCGGAGGCGGTTCCGGGGATGTATCCATCAGTGCATTAAGTCCGTCAAATGTCTCTGACATAATTAATGCGTCATTTTGTTCTGCCGCGTAAGCAACAGATAATGTTGCCGTCGACACCGGAAAAAATAACTGCAAAAAGAGCAACAGATATGCCGTTACCCTCTTTGTTTTTGAGTAATACGAAGTAACAGGCATGAATACATCCCCGAAATGAGATTAAAAAACTATAAAAAATTAAATGTCAGAAAGTGCTTTTATTTTATCCTTCACACCAATGAAACCTGCGTACTGAACTTTGGTACATAAAGTGTCCAGTTTTTTATTCAGCGTCATGGATAACACTTCACGGGAGTCTTTATCCATAATCTCTTTATTGACGTTTAAGAAGGTATAGTTCTGATTAATACGTCCGTAGCTTGATGAGAAATCATTAAATTCAGCCTGGTTTACACCTTTAAGGAAATTAAATCCGTCCACACAGGCGTTATTGGTAGATGCAATAACAATCCCCTGAGATGCCATTTGTTTACTTCCCACATACGCCTGTGCCGCGTTATTACCGGTCACATTAGGTGTCGCAGAACGGGTTTGCTGTTTTACCGGCGGGTTTTTAACTGCTGCCGTGTTTTTCTTTGCCGGTGATGTTGAGCAGGCAGAAATAACCAGTGAAAGCCCGGCTACAACGAGTGCTTTTTTGTTAATCATCATTTTCATTCATTCCTATTTATAAAATTAACTCTTACAGAGAGAAATTACAGGTTTAATAAAAACACCTGTCTGCTGATGATATGAAGTTAATGCAACATATTATTAACAGCATTCAGATGTCATCAGACAGAAAAAGGTTGGTGATATTAAATACACGCGTAAAGGGAGAGTCATAACAGTTGGATAGTCAGCATTACGGGTTATCAGTGTCATCTGTATCTTCCGGTCCGGAAATAACAGACTGATAATGGGTGCTGATAATGGAGAAAAGTTCGCTGATCTCACGCTCCGTCATTCCCAGCGCCGCACAATACCTGAGCATGACATCCGGACTGAGCACCGACAGCCCGCGTTCATAGCGGGATATCTGCTGCTGACTGATATTCAGTTTCTCAGCCACTTCCGAACCTGTTAATCCCTGACTTTTTCGCCTTCTTTTTAAGAAAAAACCAACTTCTTTCAATAGAGATATATTATTATCACACATAGCAAAACCTGATTTACCCGGGATATTTAACTCCTTTTAGGTTTATCCGGAATAATTAACGATAGTAATAAACATAAAAATCCCGTTATTACGCACTATATCCACCGGAGAATCAGACCGGAAAGGTAACAATCCCTGTTAATTACTGCATCCTTTATCGGAAAAGAAGCCAGCCACTGCCTTTTATTTTCAGTTGATATTATTCAGCCAAATACAAATTAAGTGAGTTTAATTCCGGTTATTCAGCAGCAATAAAATCACTGATAACAAAATAATACCGATAAATCATCACTATCAGATCGGGTAAAGAATAAGTGAATCCGGAGCAGTCATGCAAATAATCATTCCTCTTTCGTTGCCTTAAGAACAATTGGTGAAATCTATCTGTGAGTAACCACAAATAGTAATAACAGGGAAAATAGTCATGTAATTTCAGTTCATTATATAAAAACAAACAGGATGGGTAATGATAGTATGAGAAAAAGGATATTTGAGATAACTCCCTGTATGATTAAATCTGTATTACTTTGTTACAGTTTTTATCCTCTTTTCGTTCATCTGATAATAATAAAAAGAATTTTATTATGATTTATTAAATATAACTCCAATAACTTGTATTTTTGCCTGCCAAAATAAAAACACCGGCCTGTCGGAAGAGGCCGGTGTAATACTGATGCAATATAGCATTAAGAAAAACGATTTTCGTCCCTGTATATTGCAGGGTTATCCGTTATCAGCATTCCCACTCCCCAGTCCGCATAATGCGCGACCAGCTCCGGATAATTCGGTGTATAGCAAAAGACCTGATAACCGGCCTTTCTCAGCGATTTCGCCGTTTCTTCCCGCAGAAACAGCCAGTCACAATGCACACTGAACGCGTCAATCTCCTGAAGCAGTGTCAGAGGCTGCGGCGGAATTTTTTCCCAGAGCTGTCCGCGCCGGATGTGCGGCATCCGTTTGTGCATATGGCGCAGTGTGCGGGTATCAAAGCCGGAAAACAGAATCCGCTCTGCCGGGAAATTCTGCATTTCAAGTACCGCTGCGGTGGCTTCACACAACTGGGCAATTGCGTGGTCGCTGTCTGTCAGCTCGGTTTTCAGTTCCAGGTTCAGATGCAGTCCGGATTCTTCCGCCAGCACCAGCAGGTCGGTCAGCAGCGGAATTTTTTCGCCCCGGTACACCTCCCCCGCCCATAACCCGGCATCCAGTGCCCGCAGTTCGCGTAAGGTCAGATCCGTCACTTTCCCGCTGCCGTTAGTGGTGCGGTTCACCGTTTCATCGTGGATCAGCACCGGCACGCCGTCAGCGCTGAGCTGAACATCGGTTTCAATCCACAGACAGCCGAACTCCGCCGCCTGCCGGAATGCCGCCATCGTATTTTCCGGTGCACGGGCGGCAAAACCGCGGTGTGCTGCAATAATCATAATCTGTTCCTTTATACAGAGAGGCCGGATAGATACCGGTACTATTTGTTCTGCAACACCCATACCGCTGCTTCCACCCGTGATTTTACCTTCATCTTTTTCATCAGGTTTTTCACATGCACTTTTACCGTACTTTCCGTGATATCCAGTTTACGGGCGATCATTTTATTCGGCTGCCCCTGAGCAATCAGTTTCAGTATATCGCGTTCACGCGGGGTAAGGCTGTTGATATCCGGCTCATCATCACTGCGCACTTCACGCAGCGCGCCTGCCAGCACTTCGGTCAGTGCCGGGGAGACCACCATTTTACCGGCGGCCGCCTGACGCAGTGCCACCAGCAATTCTTCCGGTTCCATATCTTTGAGCAGATAGCCGTCCGCCCCGCGGCGCAGTGCCGTAATCAGGTCTTCCCGGTAGTTGGACACACTGAACACCACCACCCGGCCGGAGAGCGGTTTGCGCCGCAGAATATCCAGGGTTTCAAAGCCATTCATTTCCGGCATATTCAGATCCAGCAGAATCAGATCCGGATCGAGTGATTCCGCCAGCGCAATGCCATCGCGGCCATTCCCGGCTTCACCGGCCACGGTCAGTGACGGCTCCATACTGATTAACTGCCTGACGCCGTTACGCAGCATCGGGTGATCGTCTATCAGCAGGATCGTGGAGGGAGAGGCCGGGTCAGCGGCTTCATCCGGGTCACTGAGTATAATCTCTCCGGCCGAAAGTATTCTGTTCGTCATTGTTTACCTTGCTCCTGAATCGTCTTCATTTATTCTTATAGTTGTATTCGCGGGAAAGCTTATCAGCACCTGAGTGCCGCCCTGTTCCCGTGTGGTTATCCGGCAGGTTCCGTGCAGTGTGGCTGCCCGTTCCCGCATGATGGATAACCCGTAATGGTTATTTTTTTCCGGATGTTCCGGGATACCTTCCCCGTTATCTTCCACGCTGATATAAATCATCTGGTCTTCTGACCGGCACACCACCTGCGCCCTCGACGCATTGGCATGCTGGAGAATGTTGCTCAGCGCCTCACGGACAATCTGCACCACATGAATGGTCTGGTGCGCGGAGACCTGGCGCCCGGAGAGCTGAAAATCAAAACCGATGCGGTAACCCATCCGCTGCTCAAACTCCTCCAGCGTGCTCTGTAACGCTGCAAGCAGCCCGGGCTCAGTCAGTTTCAGGCGGAAAGTGGTCAGAAGCTCACGCAGCTGATGATAAGCGCCGTTCACTTCCTGGCGCATTTCGGTCAGCAGTGTCTGACAATTTTCCGGGATCTGCGCGGAATGCATCTGTAGATAGCTTATCTGAATTTTCAGACAGGATAACGACTGCGCGATAGAATCGTGAAGTTCGCGGGCAATCACTGAGCGTTCATCCATCAGAATCAGCTGCTGCTGCTGCTCATGCTGATAAGCCAGCGCAAAGGCCGAAATAATTTGTTTGCTCAGCATCTGCATCATATTCTGCTGCTCGCTGTTCAGCTGCTGTCCGGCCGGTAACAGGAGCGTTAATACCCCGTAACGGTTAATCGGTCCGCTCAGATTCCAGGTCAGCTGTTCCTGTGTCTGTGACGGCAGGCAGCCGCAGTCACCGATTTCAGTAAAACGGGTGGCGTTATTATCCTCAAAAATCCGCAGGCACAGCGCACCTTCCGGTATGATCTGATGCAGGTCACGCAGAATATCTGTCAGTTGTGTGGTCAGGTCGTTGGTGTTATTCAGCCGCTGCCCGCTCTTATATAAGAAGGCCAGCATCTGGTTTTTTTCCTGCAAATCCTGTGTTTTGACCGCCACCCGCGATTCCAGCTCCCCGTAGAGTGCGGACAACTCCTCTGCTGTGCGGTTGAGAGTATTGCCGATCATGGTGATTTCGTCGCGGTGGTCATAATCCGCAAAGCGCGGCTGAAAATTCCCCTGCCCCATCGCATCCGCCTGCGCCAGCAGCCGCTGCCACGGATGGAGGATCCGGCGGCGGAAATGCCGCGCCGACAACAGCAACAGTAAAATCATCAGCGCGATAAAGACCAGCTGAATGGCCGCCACCAGCCGGATGGTGGATTCAGTCTGGTGGTCAATGGCAGACACCAGGCTGTCAATCTGACTGACAAACGCAGCCACCAGCGCACGGGCCTCTTCCGGCTGTTTTGCCGCTTCCAGTGCCGGACGCAGCTTTTGCCGCCAGGTCTGTTCCACAGAGAGAAACTGCTGCTGTATTTTGGCCGGACTCACTGCTTTCATCCCGGCAAGCAGGGTTAAATCGGATTCGAAATCATCAAGATACTGCTGTGAATGCGCGGTCAGGGGGATCTCAGACAGGAAACGGTAACTCTGCATCCGCAATGTGCCGGATTTATTAATCGCGTGCGCATTGCCCTGCACACTTTCCGTGATCTGATTGGTCAGCCCCATGCCGATCACCGCAAACACGGTAAGCAGCACCATAAAACCGGTGATTTGGGTAAGAATGGATGTGTGTTTCAGCATGCACTGATGCTCCTCTGAACTGACCGGTTATTCTCTCCGATTTCTCCGAAAAAACACTTACCACCAAAGTAGTACCCCTTAAAACCTTGAGGGATTAGCTGTTATAACCCACACTAATCATACTGATACTAACCGTTTGATTTTACGTATTTTCATTAGATTAACAACCGTACCCCTAAAGTAGAATGACGGTTTTGCGCTTAAAAATCAATCGGTTCACCCTTTGATTAAGATCAGTATCAGCACCTTATAACCCACGTAAAACGCCTTTAATTTCAGCATAATTTTGAGGTGTATTATGGCTCAGATCTCCGAAGGCAAGGCATCAGCGGGCGTCATTACCGACTGGCGCCCGGAAGATGAAAAATTCTGGGCAGAGAGCGGGCACCGGGTTGCATCACGCAACCTGTGGATCTCCGTTCCCTGCCTGTTACTGGCATTCTGTGTATGGATGCTGTTCAGCGCCGTTGCCGTCAATCTCCCGAAAGTCGGCTTTAACTTTACCACCGATCAGCTGTTTATGCTGACCGCGCTGCCGTCTGTTTCCGGGGCACTCCTGCGGGTTCCTTACTCCTTTGTGATTCCGATTTTCGGCGGCCGCCGCTGGACTGCGTTCAGTACCCTGATCCTGATTGTGCCGTGTGTGTGGCTCGGATTCGCGGTGCAGAACCCGTCAACGCCGTATGCGGTGTTTGTGATTATCGCCCTGCTGTGCGGTTTTGCCGGGGCAAACTTTGCCTCCAGTATGGGGAATATCAGTTTCTTCTTCCCGAAAGCAAAACAGGGCGGAGCACTGGGTATCAACGGCGGGCTGGGTAACCTCGGCGTGAGTGTGATGCAGCTGGTCGCACCGTTTATTGTGACATTCGGTGTGTTCAGCTTTATGGGCGGCACCGGCGTGACCCAGCCGGACGGTTCTGAGCTGTGGTTACAGAATGCTGCGTGGATCTGGGTGCCGTTCCTGCTGCTGTTTACCGCTGCGGCCTGGCTGGGGATGAACGACCTTTCTGCCAACAAAGCCTCGTTAAAAGAGCAGTTACCGGTTCTGAAACGCAAACATCTGTGGATCCTGAGCTTCCTCTATCTCTCCACGTTCGGCTCATTTATCGGATTTTCCGCCGGGTTTGCCATGCTGTCGAAAACCCAGTTCCCGGATATCGTTATCCTGAAATTTGCCTTCTTCGGCCCGTTACTGGGTGCGCTGGCCCG
Source organism: Morganella sp. B601 (assembly GCF_051172335.1). Lineage (NCBI taxonomy): Bacteria > Pseudomonadati > Pseudomonadota > Gammaproteobacteria > Enterobacterales > Morganellaceae > Morganella > Morganella sp. B601. Next base: position 232,321 of record NZ_JBPIZE010000004.1, on the reverse strand, counting down.
TCCGCTGGGCGGCTTCCTTTCCGATAAATTCGGCGGTATCCGCGTAACCTTTATTAACTTCGTGGTGATGGCGGTATTTGCATTCCTGCTGTTCTTCACACTGCCGGGCAAAAATGATGCCGGTTCATTTGCCGCCTTCTTCGGCGTCTTTATGGTGCTGTTTTTCACTGCCGGTCTCGGCAGCGGCTCTACTTTCCAGATGATTGCGGTAGTGTTCCGCAAAATCACCACTGAGCGCGTGCTGGCACAGGGCGGTACCGAAAAAGAAGCTCAGCATGAAGCTATCACCGAAAGTGCTGCCGCACTCGGTTTTATCTCTGCCATCGGCGCTATCGGCGGGTTCTTTATCCCGAATGCCTTTGGTATTTCACTGACACTGACCGGCTCGCCTGCCGGTGCAATGAAAGTGTTCGTTGTCTTTTATGTGGTCTGCATTCTGACCACATGGCTGGTATACGGCCGTAAAAAATAATTAATTCAATTCTGATAATCAGAGCAATGTGAGCGCCCGGCGCTTATCGGGGGATTACCGAATGAGCAAGTTTTTAGACAGATTCCGTTATTTTAAGCAGCGCGGGGAAACCTTCTCCGGCAACCACGGACAAGAGCTGAACGTCAACCGCGACTGGGAAGATGGTTACCGCAGCCGCTGGCAGCATGACAAAATTGTCCGTTCCACCCACGGCGTGAACTGTACCGGTTCATGCAGCTGGAAAATTTACGTGAAAAACGGGCTGGTAACCTGGGAGACGCAGCAGACGGACTACCCGCGTACCCGTCCTGATCTGCCTGACCACGAGCCGCGCGGCTGTCCGCGTGGTGCCAGCTATTCCTGGTATCTGTACAGCGCAAACCGCGTGAAGTATCCGATGGTGCGCAAGCGCCTGATCAAACTGTGGCGTGAAGCCAAAGCTCAGCACGCGGACCCGGTCGATGCGTGGGCATCCATTATTAATGATGAGGCAAAAGCCAAAAGCTACAAACAGGCACGCGGCCGCGGCGGGTTTGTCCGCTCCGACTGGCAGGAAGTGAATGAAATGATTGCGGCAGCCAATATTGTGACTGCCAAACAGTTCGGCCCTGACCGTATTATCGGCTTCTCGCCGATCCCGGCGATGTCGATGGTCTCCTATGCTTCCGGTGCCCGTTATCTATCCCTGATCGGCGGTGCCTGCCTGAGTTTCTATGACTGGTACTGCGACTTACCGCCGGCCTCCCCGCAAACCTGGGGTGAGCAGACTGACGTGCCGGAATCAGCAGACTGGTATAACTCCTCTTATCTGATTGCCTGGGGTTCCAACGTCCCGCAGACCCGTACCCCGGATGCGCACTTCTTTACTGAAGTCCGCTATAAAGGCACCAAAACTGTCGCGATCACGCCCGATTATGCTGAAATCGCCAAACTGTGTGACCAGTGGCTGAACCCGAAACAGGGCACAGACAGCGCCGTTGCACTGGCGATGGGGCATGTGATCCTCAATGAGTTCCACGCGAAGCGTCAGGCGGAATACTTCACCAATTATGTCCGCACTTACAGCGACATGCCGATGCTGGTAATGCTGGATCCGCGTGCGGAAGGCGGCTATGTGCCGGGCCGTATGCTGCGGGCATCTGATCTGGTGGATTCTCTCGGCGAGAAAGAAAATGCTGAGTGGAAAACCATCGCTATTGATGAAAACAGTCAGCAACTGGTGGCACCACAGGGCTCTATCGGGTTCCGCTGGGATAAATCCCGCAAATGGAACCTGGAGCCGCGTGACGGCAAGAGCGGTGATGAGATCACTATGCAGCTGAGCCTGCTGGATAAGCACGATGAAGTTGCTGATGTCGCTTTCCCGTATTTCGGCGGCATTGAAAATGAATTCTTTGAAGGTGTGGCACTGGATGAAGTGCTGATGCACAAACTGCCGGTGAAAGTGGTACGTCTGGCAGACGGCAGTGAAGTCCGTGTGGCAAGTGTCTTCGATTTGACCCTCGCCAACTACGGTATCGACCGCGGTCTGAACGATGTGAACTGCGCGGCGGATTACAGCGAAATCAAGGCCTATACCCCGGCCTGGGCAGAGAAAGTGACCGGCGTCAGCCAGCATCATATCTCCCGCATTGCCCGTGAGTTTGCCGATAACGCCGAGAAAACTCACGGCCGTTCAATGGTGATTGTCGGTGCCGGTATCAACCACTGGTATCACATGGACATGACCTACCGCGGTATCATCAATATGCTGGTGTTCTGCGGCTGCGTCGGCCAGAGCGGCGGCGGCTGGTCCCACTATGTAGGCCAGGAAAAACTGCGTCCGCAGACCGGCTGGTTACCGCTGGCGTTCGGGCTTGACTGGTCACGTCCGCCGCGTCATATGAACAGCACCTCGTTCTTCTATAACCACTCAAGCCAATGGCGTTATGAAACTGTTCAGCCGCAGGAGCTTCTCTCCCCGCTGGCGGACAAATCCCGCTTCAGCGGCAGCCTGCTGGACTTCAACATCCGCGCTGAGCGCATGGGCTGGCTGCCGTCCGCACCGCAGCTGAACGTGAACCCGCTGACTATCGCGGCGAGAGCAAAAGAAGCCGGTCAGGATCCGCAGGCTTACACCGCAGAAGCCCTGAAGAACGGTGCAATCCGCTTTGCGGCGGAACAACCGGATAATCCGCAGAACTTCCCGCGTAACCTGTTTATCTGGCGCTCCAACCTGCTCGGCTCCGCCGGTAAAGGTCATGAGTATCTGCTGAAATACCTGCTCGGTACCGAAAACGGTCTGCTGGGTAAAGATCTCGGCGAACAGGGCAGCGTGAAACCGGAAGAAGCGGAATGGGTGGATAATGCCCCGGAAGGGAAAGTTGATCTGGTGGTGACACTCGATTTCCGTATGTCCAGCACCTGTCTGTTCTCGGATATCGTGCTGCCGACCGCTACCTGGTATGAAAAAGATGATATGAACACTTCGGATATGCATCCGTTCATTCATCCGCTGACTGCCGCTGTTGACCCGGCCTGGGAATCCAAAACCGACTGGGAAATCTACAAAGGGATCGCCAAATCCTTCTCTGAACTCTGCCCGGGCCACCTGGGTAAAGAGACGGATATTGTCACTCTGCCAATCCAGCATGACTCCGCCGCCGAAATGGCGCAGCCGTTTGATGTGAAGGACTGGAAAAAAGGCGAATGTGACCTGATCCCGGGGAAAACCGCACCGCACCTGATGGTGGTGGAGCGCGATTATCCGAACACCTATGCCCGCTTTACCTCGCTGGGACCGCTGATGGATAAACTCGGTAACGGCGGCAAAGGTATCAGCTGGAATACTCAGGAAGAAGTCGATTTCCTGAAAAAACTTAACCGCACCCGCACTGAAGGCGCGGCGGAAGGCCGTCCGGCGATTGAAACCGCGATTGATGCGGCAGAAGTCGTGCTGTCACTGGCACCGGAAACCAACGGCCATGTGGCGGTGAAAGCCTGGGATGCGCTCGGTAAAGTGACCGGCCGCGACCATACGCATCTTGCCATCCATAAAGAAGATGAAAAAATCCGCTTCCGCGACATCGTGGCGCAGCCGCGCAAAATCATCTCCAGCCCGACCTGGTCCGGCCTCGAAGATGAGCATGTCTCTTATAACGCGGGTTACACCAACGTTCACGAGATGATCCCGTGGCGTACCCTGAGCGGCCGTCAGCAGTTGTATCAGGATCATGAATGGATGCGTGCATTCGGTGAGGCACTTGTGGTGTACCGTCCGCCGGTCGATACCCGTGCGGCACAACCGCTGCTGGGCGCGAAACCAAACGGCTATCCGGAGAAAGCCCTGAACTTCCTGACCCCGCACCAGAAATGGGGTATTCACTCCACCTACAGCGACAACCAGCTGATGCTGACCCTCGGCCGTGGTGGTCCGGTGGTATGGCTGAGTGAGGACGATGCCCGCTCGCTGGGAATTGAGGATAACGACTGGATCGAAGCCTTCAACAGCAACGGCGCACTGACTGCCCGTGCGATTGTCAGCCAGCGTATCCCGGACGGCATGATCTTTATGTATCACGCCCAGGAGCGTCAGATTAACCTGCCGGGCTCGGAAGTGACCGGTATGCGAGGCGGTATTCATAACTCCGTCACCCGTGTCTGTCCGAAACCGACCCATATGATCGGCGGCTACAGCCACCTGGCATACAGCTTTAACTATTACGGCACTGTCGGCTCCAACCGCGACGAGTTTGTGGTGGTCCGCAAAATGAAAAATGTGGACTGGCTCGACGGTGAGCAGGATGGTTATCAACAGACCCTGAGCGGGCAGGAGAAAGCATAATGAAGATACGTTCCCAAGTCGGCATGGTATTGAACCTGGATAAATGTATCGGTTGCCATACCTGCTCTGTCACCTGTAAAAACGTCTGGACCAGCCGCGAAGGTGTGGAATACGCGTGGTTCAACAACGTCGAAACCAAACCCGGTCTGGGCTACCCGCATAACTGGGAAGACCAGGAAAAATGGAAAGGCGGCTGGATCAAAAACATCCGCGGCAAACTGGTGCCACGTATGGGTAACAAAATCAGCCTGCTGTCAAAAATCTTCGCCAACCCCGACCAGCCGGAGCTGGATGATTATTACGAGCCGTTCACTTACGACTATGATCATCTGAAAAATGCCCCGGAAGGCAATCTGCCGACCGCCCGTCCGCGCTCACTGATCACCGGTCAGCGCATGACAAAAATCGAAAACGGCCCGAACTGGGAAGATGACCTCGGCGGTGAGTTCAGCCGCCGCAGCGCAGACAAAAACTTCGCCGACATGCAGAAAGAGATGTACGGCCAGTTTGAGCAGACTTTTATGATGTATCTGCCGCGTCTGTGTGAACACTGTCTGAACCCGGCCTGTGTCGCGACCTGTCCGAGCGGCGCTATCTACAAACGTGCGGAAGACGGCATCGTCCTTATCGATCAGGACAAATGCCGCGGCTGGCGTATGTGCCTGACCGGTTGTCCGTACAAAAAAATCTACTTCAACTGGAAGAGCGGCAAATCCGAGAAATGTATTTTCTGCTATCCGCGTATCGAAGCCGGTCAGCCGACCGTCTGTTCGGAAACCTGTGTGGGTCGTATCCGTTACCTCGGTGTACTGCTCTATGATGCGGATCGCATTGAAGAAGCGGCCAGCGCGGATAACGAAAAAGATCTGTATGAGCGTCAGCTCGGGATCTTCCTCGACCCGAATGACCCGGAAGTGATCAGCCAGGCGCAGAAAGACGGCATTCCGCTGAGTGTGATTGACGCGGCACAGAAATCGCCGGTCTACAAAATGGCAATGGAGTGGAAACTCGCGCTGCCGCTGCACCCGGAATACCGCACCCTGCCTATGGTCTGGTATGTGCCGCCTCTGTCACCGATTCAGTCTGTCAGCGATGCGGGTATGCTGCCGCACAGCGGCGTACTGCCGGATGTGGAAAGTCTGCGCATCCCGGTTCAGTATCTCGCCAACCTGCTGACCGCCGGGGATACCGCGCCGGTACTGCGTGCCCTGAAACGGATGCTGGCCATGCGTCACTACAAACGTGCGGAAACCGTGGATAAAACCCGCGATATCAGTGCGTTGGAAGAAGTGGGTCTGACAGAAGCCCAGGCACAGGAAATGTACCGCTATCTGGCTATCGCGAATTATGAGGATCGCTTTGTGATCCCGTCCTCACACCGCGAACTGGCCCGTGAGGCATTCCCTGAGCGTAACGGTTGCGGATTCAGCTTCGGTGACGGCTGCCACGGCAGCGATACCAAATTTAACCTGTTTAACAGCCGCCGTATCGATGCCATTGATATCACGCAGAAAACACCGGCAGATGCGCCAATTTCAGAGAGGCATTCATCATGATCAGCTTAAAAATTATCGGCTGCCTGCTGGATTACCCGAATGAGGAGCTCTGGGCACACCGCGACGAACTGATTGCAGAGATTGAACAGGCGCACGAGCTGCGCCTGACTCAGGCCGCCGCACTGATGTACTTCGTCGCTGAACTGACCTCAGAGCCGCTGCTCGACAGCCAGGCTCGTTACAGTGAACTGTTTGATCGCGGCAGAGCCACCTCTCTGCTGCTGTTTGAACACGTTTACGGTGAATCGCGCGATCGCGGCCAGGCAATGGTGTCCCTGCTGGAGCAGTATGAGCAGGCCGGGATCACACTCAGCAGCCGCGAACTGCCGGATTACCTGCCGGTTTATCTGGAATATCTCTCTGTTATGCCGCCGGAACAGGCCTGTCAGGGGCTGAAAGACATCGCGCCGATCCTCGCCCTGCTCGGTGAGCGGCTGCGTCAGCGCGAAAGTCATTACCATGAACTGTTCAGCCTGCTGCTGACCATGGCGGACAGCGACCTGACACTCAGCTCACTGACCCGTCAGGTGGACGGTGAAGCCCGTGATGACACCCCGGCTGCGCTGGATGCGGTCTGGGAAGAAGAACAGGTGACATTCCTGGCCGATAAAGGCTGTGACAATTCTGTTCTGACACAGCATGAGCGTCGTTTTTCACAGAGTGTCGCCCCGAATTACATTCAGGTGGGTGACGCGCCGGTTCCCCCTGCGGCGAAAGGAGTAACTCCATGAATTTCCTGAATACGTTTTTCTTTGATATCTATCCGTATATCGCGGGCGCGGTGTTTATCATCGGCAGCTGGCTGCGTTATGACTACGGACAATACACCTGGCGTGCCGGTTCCAGTCAGATGCTGGATAAAAAAGGGATGCGTCTGGCTTCCAACCTGTTCCACGTCGGGATCCTCGGTATCTTCTTCGGGCATTTCGTCGGCATGCTGACGCCGCACTGGATGTATGAGCCGTTTATCACTGTGGCGCAGAAACAGATGCTGGCGATGGTGGCGGGCGGCACCTGCGGGGTGATGACGCTGATCGGCGGCGGTCTGCTGCTCAAACGCCGTCTGACCAACCCGCGTGTCCGTGCTACATCATCTGCGGGTGATATCCTGATTATCACCCTGCTGGTGATCCAGGTAATTCTGGGCCTGGGCACCATTCCGTTCTCCGCGCAGCACACTGACGGCAGCGAGATGATGAAACTGGTCGGCTGGGCACAGTCTGTCGTGACATTTCAGGGGGGGGCATCAGAGCATCTGGAAGGGGTTGCCTTTATCTTCCGCATGCACCTGGTGCTGGGTATGACACTGTTCCTGATCTTCCCGTTCTGCCGTCTGGTGCATATCTGGAGTGCGCCGGTTGAATACATTACGCGCCGCTACCAGTTAGTGCGCAACCGTCATTAATTAACAACAACAGTCTCGTCCTTTAAATGCACAGTTTTGGGTGGCTCCGGCCACCCTTTTTTTTATCACCGTGTGATCCTTTCAAAAAAAGTTGAAACAGATAACCTGTTCAGAGGAAAAACAGCCGGTTTCTCTGCCGCTGTAACGTGTCACTAACATTTTCAACATCTTTTCGCTGATTAAAAAATTCTGTTAAATCAATTCAGTAAATAACAGACAGCAGAAACATACTGTTTTATCTCGGTTCTGATGTTCACTTCTGCTATTTTTCACTGCTTTTTTGTTATTAAAATGATTTTGTAATCATTAAAAAATAGTTGAATTTAATGTTGACCCACATCACAAAACTGGTATCATACCTCCATCGAAGCAAAACACGCTTACTCAACTAATTCAAAGCAGGAGTTCATTATGAAAAGTATCAAAACTTTCTTCTCTAATCTGACCCGTGCTGCTGCTATCATTGCAAAATACAGCAAAGCATTCTGATTAATCAGACAGATACAAAAAAAGCGCCTTTAAGGCGCTTTTTTTATGTCCGCAGTTTTTTCACCAGATAATCAATAAACACCATCATATGCGGCGGCTGATAACGCGACGGCGGATAAAGCAGCCAGGCATCCCCGCTGTAACGGGTTTTAAAGGTCCAGTCCGGCAGAACCTGCACAATCTCCCCGCTTTCCAGCGATTTACGCGCCGTAAACACCGGCAGCCCGCCAATCCCGAGATGTGATTTCACCCCGCCGAGCCGCACCCCGCTGTGGTTTGATGAATAACGCCCGTGCACATTCACAGACACCACTTTATTCCCCTGCTGAAAACGCCAGCGGGTATCTGCCGCTTCCTCACTGAGAAACAGGCAACTGTGCTCCTTCAGCTCCTGCGGATGAGAAGGGGTACCGTGCTCCGCCAGATATTGTGGCGTGGCACATAAAATATGACTGACCGTAAACAGCCGCTTACCGATAAGCCCCGGCGGCGGTTCATTGGTAATCCGGATGGCGAGATCGATCTCCTCATCAATCAGATCCATATAGCGATCTTCCAGGCGCAGCATCACATTCACACCGGAATTCATGGCGAGGAATTCATTGATAAGCGGATGCACCATAAAGTAACCCAGTGCTTTCGGGGCGCCCAGACGCACCAGCCCGGACGGTATTTCACTGAACTGCCCGCTGGCACTCATCACCGCTCCCGCAGAATTGACCAGCGCCTGACAATGCTGATACACCGCCTTGCCGCTCTCATTCAGACGCAATTTGCGGGTCGTGCGCTGCAATAACCGGGTATTCAGTGCGCGCTCCAGCCGCGAGACCGCACGGCTGATCGCAGACGGTGTCGCGCCGAGTTGCCGGGCTGCTTCCGAGAAACTGCCGGTTTCCACCACTTTGGCAAATACCGCCATTTCCTCGAGTAATGCGAGGGTTTCATTTGTGATCACAGGGAATAAATCCTTTGCATTTTTGCCGTATTATCATATGACAGTGCCTGCAATACAATGTCAGACAACACGACACAATAATAATGAGGCACACATCACCATGACAGAAAAATGCTATCTGACCAGCCGCGCCTTACAGGGTACCGCCACTGTCCTGGAATGCCGTCCGGCAGAGAACGGGCGCTATGCAGTTATTCTCGATAAAACCCTGTTTCATCCGCAGGGCGGCGGACAACCGGGTGACACCGGCACGCTTGGTGATGCCACTGTTATTCACACCGCTTTTATGCCGGAAGGTATCATTCATTACACAGATATACCGGTCGCCCCCGGTGAAGTTCAGATGAATGTCGATGCAGAGAAACGTCAGTTGCACTCGCGGCTGCATACCGGCGGACACCTGCTCTCTCATGTGATGGAAACTTTCGGCTGGAAACCGACCAAAGGACATCACTGGCCGGATGAAGGACGGATCCAGTATATTCCTGCCGGTTCCCCGGTGATCGTGGATCCGGAAGATGTCCGCCGTCACTGCCAGGCGCTGATCGACGCTGATCACCTCTGCCATCACTATCAGGGTGAGGACGGCATGTTTCAGATCCGGTTTGCGGATTTTGAGCCTTACTCCTGCGGCGGCACGCATGTGCAGTCACTCGGCGAGATCGGCACACTGGTGCTGAAATCCGTAAAAACCAAAAAGGGCGTTCTGTCCGTTCAGTACGACGTCATCTGACGGAGCCTGTCTCTCTGCGGCGGCACTCCCGCCGCCCCTGCTAATCTGCTGAGGTTATGATGAATCTGTTCAACCAGAGTGAATTTCTGGCGCTTGCGCTCGTCCATTTTTTCATTGTTGTCTCGCCGGGACCGGACTTTGCCGTGACGCTGCGCCAGAGTATTTATCACGGACGCAAAGCCGGGCTGATGACAGCACTCGGCATTGGTGCCGGGATTTCCGTGCATGTGGTGTACACGCTGGCTGGTGTCACGGCACTGATGCAGGCCACACCGTGGCTGATGGATACCGCAAAATACATTGGTGCGGCTTATCTTATCTGGCTGGGCATTCAGTTTCTGCGCAGCAAAGGCGCAAGTGCCGCTATCACCCCGGAGAGCCCGGATACCTGCCCGGCACAAACGGCCGGAAAGGCATTTTGGATGGGATTTCTGACCAACGCCACCAACCCGAAAGCGATGCTGTTTTTCCTGGCCATGTTCACCACACTGGTCAGCCCGTCCACGCCGGTGACGGTCAAACTGTTCTACGGCGTGTGGATGTGCGGCGTAAATGCGGCCTGGTTTATGGCCGTCTCCGTTCTGTTCTCACACCAGCGTATCCGTGAGCGGTTCCTCGCACACAGCCGGTTGTTCGACAATGTCATCGGCACTGTCCTGCTGCTGTTTGCCGGGCGGCTTTTGCTGGCGCTCTGATTTTTGGTAATTAATGCTGCCTTTTGCAGTTATAGCCAAATTCATTGCCACGTTAATAGTTTGATATGGTAATGTTTAATGACGTTAATAAATACGTGCAGTTACGTTCTCATGTATTTACGCCTTGTTGTCCCGATGAGGCCGTTCCGGCGCTCATCAGTCACCCGGACAGAACGGAGAAGATAATGATTAAACTGAAAGATATAGAACAGGCTCTGCGTCCTCAGCCATCCTACAAAATGCTGATTAACGGCCAGTGGGTCGAAAGCAGTGATCACGCCAAAAGCCAGACATTTAACCCCGCAACCGGTGAATTACTGGCAGATTATCCGGCCGGTACCGCGCAGGATGTCAACACCGCGGTTGCTGCCGCCAAAAAGACCTTTGAAACCTGGCGCCATACCTCCCCAGTTGAACGTCAGCAACTGTTACTGAAAATTGCCGACCGCCTGGAAGCCGAAAAAGAGCGCTTCGCCACCCTGGAATCCCTCGATAACGGTAAGCCGTATAATGAGGCTATTTCCATCGATTTACCGGCCGCAATTGACCATTTCCGCTACTTTGCAGGGGCTATCCGCGCCCATTCCGACCAGGCCGATGTGCTGGATGAAAACACCCTGAGTCTGGTGATCCGCGAGCCGCTGGGCGTTGTCGGTCAGATTATCCCGTGGAACTTCCCGCTGCTGATGGCAGCCTGGAAACTGGCGCCGGTCATTGCTGCCGGGGATACCGTGGTGATCAACCCGGCCAGCCTGACCCCGCTGACCCTGCTGGAACTGGGCCGCATCCTGAATGATGTGCTGCCTGCCGGGGTGATTAATATTGTCACCGGTCGCGGCTCTGTGGTCGGCCAGGCGATTCTTGACCATCCGGATGTGGATAAAGTGGCGTTCACCGGCTCCACCAGCGTTGGTTACACTGTTGCTGCCGCTGCCGCGAAAAAACTGATCCCGGCAACTCTGGAACTGGGTGGTAAATCGGCGAATATCGTGTTCCCGGATGCCAATATGGAAAAAGCCGTCAAATATGCGGCTATCGCGATCCTGATGAACCAGGGTCAGGCCTGTGAATCCGGCTCACGCCTGTTCCTGCACAAAGATATCCACGATGAATTCCTGAAAAAACTGAAAGCCCGTTTTGAATCTGTCAAAGTCGGTGATCCGATGGCGAAAGACACCCAGATGGGCAGCCAGGTCAGTCAGGGACAGCTCGATACCATCCTCAGCTATGTGGAACTGGCGAAAAAAGAGGGTGCCACCATCCTCACCGGCGGTGAACGCCTGACCAGTGACGGGCTGGATGCCGGGTTCTTTATGAAGCCGACGATTATCACCAATGTCACCAACCAGATGCGGGTTGCGCGCGAAGAAATTTTCGGACCGGTACTGGTGGTGATCCCGTTCAGTGATGAAGATGAAGTTGTCGCGATGGCAAATGATTCCGAGTACGGACTGGGTGGTGCTGTCTGGACACAGGATATCAACCGCGCACTGCGTGTGGCGAAAGCAGTCAGAACCGGCCGTATGTGGGTGAATACCTATCATGAGCTGCCTGCGCATGCCCCGTTCGGCGGTTATAAAAACTCCGGGCTGGGACGGGAAACCCATAAAATGATGCTGGATGCCTATACCGAAGTGAAAAACATCTATATCAGCACCAAAGAGTCATAATTAACGTAAATGCCCGGCGACGCCGGGCATTTTTTTACTTATTTATTGCTTTTCGCTTCAGGTGGCGGGTTTTTCCCGGCTGATCGCGCAATACTGTACATCTGCTGCATCATCATCTGATCCGCAGTTTCCGCCACAATAATCACATAGCGCCGCTCTTTCTGGTCATAGCGGAAATAGGTGCATTCCGGCTTACCCCAGCGGTTGTAATAGATCGCGCCGTTATCTTCCTGATAGATAATGCCTTTCTGCTGATTCAGCCATTCATCAAAACGCCAGCGGTATTTCGGGACTTTTACCAGATGAATGATACCTTCCGCGTCACTGAGCGGATCGCGGAAGCGGTAAATCTCCGTATTATCATCATCGCTTTCAATATGAAGGCCGCCGATATCGCGGACATAATCGCCGCCCTCCTGCTTTTTCAGGTCGATAGCCATTGTTTCCGGCAGAGTAACTGAGATATTTTCTGTCATTCTGATGGTGTCACCGGGAACCGGCGGGAAGCCGTTCTCTTTGTAATACTGACGCTGTGTTTCCAGATAAGCTTCATAGGAGGCGGCTCTGACATCAGACACCGCTTTCATTCCGGCCAGTTTTTCGGAGGTGTGATCGGCGCGGGAAAGGGTCATTTTCAGGGTGCAGTTAAAGAAGCCGCACGCGCCCTCTTTTTCCGTGGTCAGATAGACGGTTTGTCCGCTGTCCGGTGATGTCCAGGTCGTCTGTATATTATTCAGATCAAAGGTATCGCCATGAATATCACTGTCAAAACGGTTGCCGCTGTTATCCACCGTGACTCTGCCCGGCTCAAACCAGAAGAATGTGGAGTCTTTCAGGCTGATCATGGTGTCGCGGATGGCGGCTTTGACATTTTTTTCCGGATCACTGTTCTCCGGCGCATTATCCGCCGGGTTATCATACGTGACAGTAATATCATCAATCACATAATATCCGTCCGGTGCAGGCGGCGGGGTTTCCTTACATCCGGCCAGCAATGCAATCACCACAGATAAAAATACGCCCCTTTTCATGACTCATCCTTTATTTAATCACCGGAAACCCGTTGTGATCATAGCGCAAAAAATGAGAAATCCTGACCGGAATTATCCTTAAGTGTATTTATCTGTCCGCCATGGGGTATGATAACTCCCCTGTTTGTTCCGGCCCGGGGAAAGGACAATGGCCATTATCACAACACTGATCACAGGCGCCTTAACCGGGCTGATTATCAGCACCACCGGTGTCGGCGGCGGAGTGATAGTGCTGCCAATCCTGACGTATCTCTACGGCATGAATGCCCTGATGGCCGTCGCCACCGCTAATCTTCTCTCCATGCTGATGAAGGTCGCCTCCTCCTGGCTGCATTATAAACTCGGCAATATTCCGCTCCGGCGCGCCATGATTGTGCTGGGGATTATGCTGCCCGCCACCTTCGGCGCCAGTCTGCTGGTGACATGGCTTGCCTCGGTACCGGCCTGGCAGGCGATCACAGAAAAGAGTATTAATCTGCTGGTCGTGGCGGCGATCCTGTTTTCACTGTGGCTGTTTATTCAGCGGATGTTTTTCCCGCCTCCGTTACCGGCGGATACGGCTGAAATTCCCATGTCAGTAAGGGAGTTGCTGCTGCCGGGGATCACTGCCGGTGTGGTGCTGGGGGCAACGGGTGTCGGCGGCGGGATTGTGGTGCTGCCGATGCTGCTGCGCTATGCAAAGATGGATATCCGTCAGGCTATCGGCACCTCTATTTTTGTCACCACCCTGCTCTCCGGCTCTTCCGCTATTGCCTATATGCAGGACGGGCACACGGATGTCCGCCTCGCGTTGTGGCTGTTTGCCGGTTCCCTGCTCAGTATGCCGCTGACCAAAATTCTGCTCACGCGGATGCCGGATCGCGCTTTTCAGTATGCCACGCTGATCCTTATCCTGTGCAGCGCCGTGATGATGACACTGAATCTGTTTTAAACCGTGACCACGCCCTGTGCCTGTAACGCCTCCGCGAGGCGGCGGATGCCGTCGGTGAGTTTCTCCGCCGGATAGGCGGCAAACCCGAACAACACCCCTTCCTGCGGTGCATCCGGACGGCAGTAACGGGCCAGCGGCTGCATGCCCATGCCGCACTGCCGTCCCGCCTGAATCACCGTCTGTGCCGGAACACCGTTTTTCATCCTGCATAACAGGTGGATCCCCGAGTCACTCGGGACAATCGTCAGCAGCGCGGGGAGATACTGACTGATGGCATCCGCCACCGCCTGCCGCCGCTCATAACAGGCTTTGCGCACCCGGCGCACATGCCGTGCATAGTGCCCTTCGTTAATAAACCGGGTCAGCGTGGCCTGCTCCAGATAGCCGCAGCCGGTATCGGCATAATATTTTGTCACCTCAAAGGCAGGGAGCAGCGCTTTCGGCACGACCAGAAATCCCAGCCGGAAGGCCGGATAGAGCATTTTGGAAAATGTTCCCGCATAAATCACCCGCTGATGCCTGTCCAGCCCCTGCAATGCCTGAAGCGGACGATCGGCATAACGGAACTCACCGTTATAATCATCCTCGAGGATCCAGACATGGTGCTTTGCCGCCCAGGAGAGCAGCGCCGATCGCCGCGCCAGACTGAGTGTACCGCCGCCCGGAAACTGATGTGACGGCGCGGTGAACACCAGTTTCGCGTCCGGCCAGCGGCGCAGGCCGTCATACACATCCATGCCCTCTTCATCCGCCCGTACCGGACGCACTGTCAGCCGCTGTGATAAAAACGCCCCGCGCGCACCGTCATACCCCGGATCATCCAGCCAGACCTCATCCCCGGGCTGTAACAGCGTCTGCACCGTCAGGTTAATCGCCTGCTGGGTGCCGTTGACAATCAGGATCTGATCCTCATCGCACTGCAATCCGCGGGTGGCCCGGACATAATGACAGATTGCCCGGCGCAGCGGCGGGTAGCCGTGCGGCTCACTGTGCGCATGCAGCGCATAACGGGACTGACGCCAGACACGGCCGAGCAGCCGCCCCCAGACATCATGCGGAAACAGATCCACACATCCGGTGCCGACCATAAACAGTGCATCGGACGGCACACCGGATGCAACACGCTGTGACTGCAATATTTCTGCCAGCGGACTGATATTGGCGGTCACCTGCTCCCCGGCCTCATCCGCCGGAAATGCCACCGGTCCGCTGATGGCGTGATCCGGCAGATTATCCGCCACAAAGGTCCCCGCACCGCGCCGGGTGATGAGATAGCCCTCATCCTGCAACCGCTCAAACCCGGCAATGACTGAGTTACGGGAGATACCCATCATCTCCGCCAGCGCCCGTCCGGACGGCACTTTGCTTCCCGCATGCAGGCGGCCGCTGAGGATAGCCTCACGCAGAGCGTGATACACCTGATCTTTGATGATCCCGTTACCGGTCAGTAATTCGGGAAACGCTGCCGCACCGGATTTTCGCATAGTGACCTAAAGTGGATCTGTTAAAAATATAAAAAGTGTATCTTATAAAGAACCAAAATAACACGTACTCTTCACATCACGGAAAACGCGCGTTTTCTTCACAACAGCAGAATGCAGAATAATGAGGGAAACACCATGAACAATACAATGACATCATCCGTACCGGATCTGGTGACAGTGGCGCCTGCCACACAGAATGATTATGCGGGCTGGCTGCCGCACTGGCTGGCCTATCAGGAATTTTATAAAGTCAGCTTTCCGGAAGAAGTCACACTGACCAGCTGGTCACGTTTCTTTGATGAAAAAGAGCCGGTGTTCTGCGCCGTGGCGCGGATGAACGGCAAAGTCATAGGGTTCGTGCATTATCTCTATCACCGCTCCACCTGGGCGGAAAAAGAGTTTTGTTACCTGGAAGACCTGTATGTGGATCCGTCTGTGCGCGGTCAGTATATCGGCAAACAGCTGATTGAGTTTGTACAGCAGCAGGCGCTGGCACGTCCATGCGGCCGTCTCTACTGGCACACCCATAAAGATAATACCCGTGGCCAGCGTCTGTATGACTGGGTGGCAAATAAATCCGGTGCTATCGAATATATTATGCCGCTGAAGTAATGGCAGTAATATCCTATAAAAAAGGCCCGTTTCCGGGCCTTCAGGGGGATGATCAGTTCTTAAAGGAACTGATAAACGAGAGGTACTCTTCTTTACTCATCAGCGGCTTATATTCCGCCATCAGAGCTTCCGCACCGGCGGCATCATCAAACAGCAAATCAATAATTGTCATTGCCATCATCTGAGCCGGGCGGATATAGGCCATATCGTCATCAAAAACGACATAATCTTTGCCGTGCAACCCGCCGCGCACTGAACCAATCCACGGATGGCTGACCGGCATGATGTGGGACAGATCCCCGGTGTCAGTACTGCCGGTCATATGCTCGGCAACCCAGACATTTTCATCACCAATCAGACCTTCCGCATTCTG
Source organism: Morganella sp. B601 (assembly GCF_051172335.1). Taxonomy (NCBI): domain Bacteria; kingdom Pseudomonadati; phylum Pseudomonadota; class Gammaproteobacteria; order Enterobacterales; family Morganellaceae; genus Morganella; species Morganella sp. B601. Next base: position 216,092 of record NZ_JBPIZE010000004.1, on the reverse strand, counting down.
CTGTAACAGATCATTCAGTACGTCATTGTTGTACAGCGGCAGATAGCCCGGTAAATCTTTCACTTCCACTTCGGCACCGACAGACATGGCACCGGCCACCAGCGCACGGGTAATACGCTCGTTGGCATCGATCATCGCCGGTACGTTTGAGGCACGGACATAACTTTCCATGCGCACATCACTCGGGGTCACGTTCACCAGATCACCGCCCTGGGTGATGATCGGGTGGAAACGGATATAATCCTTCTCCTGAAAGGTTTCACGGATAGCATTCACACCCATGATACCCATCATTGCCGCATTCAGGGCGTTAATCCCCATATGCGGTGCCGCCGCAGCATGTGCCGGTTTGCCTTTGTAATTAATCAGCTTGCCGATAAAGCCGTTGGTGGTGGTGGAGATTTCAATAAATCCGTTGTCACGCTCCGGTTTGACGCTGGTCAGGTGGATTTGCATCGCCATATCCACATCATCAAACTCACCGAGGGAAATCAGCTCCGGCTTACCGCCGATATAACTGATTTTACCCTGTTCGATAAGCTTGTTGCGGTACGCGAGTTCCACATATTCCTCGGCCGGAACGGCGAAGGGCACCACGTCCCCCGCCAGATATTCCATCGCCCCGGAATCCACCAGCCCCATGGTGACCGCCATCATATTGGCGATCTGCGCATTGTGACCGCAGCAGTGTGCCGCGCCGGTCTGGTCATCCGCATCAGGGTGTTCAGCACAGATAATGGCATCCAGCTCACCGATTACCGCGACACTGCGTTTACTGCCTTTTCCGCCTTTCAGGCGGGCTTTGACCCCGGTGAGCGCCAGCTGATTACGGTAGCTGACACCCAGAGAATCAAATGCCGCTTCGACCTTCTTCGCTGTGCGGGTCTCTTTATAACCCAGCTCCGGCTCTGCCCAGATATTCTCTGCCAGTTTTTTAATGTCACCCTTGCGGGCGGCAATCGCTTCGCAGACTTTGGCTTTCAGTTGTTCTTTGGTCATTGTCATGCTGAGTATTCCCCTCTGATCAGATAACGCCACTCCATGTGAGCGTCAGTTGGCCGATAAGTGCGGCAAATAAGAATGTCCCGGAGAATACCGCCAGTGACACCGGGATAATGCGCCATGAAATCGCTTTGAATTTATCGATATCTTTACCCAGTGAAAGACCCGCGAAGGCCAGTACTGTGGTACTGATAACCGCGATAGAGACTTTACCGGTCATGGCAATCATTTCTTTGTCATACGGGAACAGCGGTGAACACAGACCGGCGGCGATCAGGGAAACCCAGAAGATCACCGGCAGTTTGCCTAACGGCGGGATCATCGCGATCAGGTATGCCGCGAAGGACATACCGCCCAGCAGTGTCATCGCCAGCAGTGTATCGCTGAACACCTGTCCGAACTCGCCACGGCCGTACATTGACCCGCCGACTGCATCGCCGAGCGCGGTAAAGAACACCACCAGAACCAGGATTATGGCTATTTCTGTCATCTTTTTCATGATTAGTTATCCTTATTCAGTATCCGCAGACGCCGTTGCACGTTTTCTTTTCAGTTTGTTGTACAGATAAGACGCAAACGGTAAGGAGAAGAAAATATAGATGTACAGACCTAACACAGAAGACATCAGGTTCGCGGAAGACGAGAACGCCTGAATATCCGCAGCCTGGTCAGGATAGAGTTCCAGCAGAGGGGCAACCGCTGCCGCCAGCATCGAGCCGCTGCCGACACCCGCACCCATTGCCAGGGCAAGCGGACTGAGAATGTCCAGACCGGCGATCACACTCGCGAGGATCCCCATCCAGACAGCACCGTACAGCGTACCGCAGATATACATTGCCATGACACCGCGGCCTTCCGGTGAACTTAAGCCGTATTTGGCTTCGATGATGGCGATGTTCGGCTCACGGCCGACAGAATAGGTGGCACCGACCGCTTCACGGCCCATACCTAACATAATCGCCAGCGGCAGACCCAGCATGATGGTACCGATAAAGTGGCCCACTTCCTGCAGAACCAGCGCACCACCGGCCTGAATGATTTTTTCCCAGGAGGCCCCGACGGAAGTACTCAGCTTGGCGATCAGGATCACCAGTGCCACACTCATGATAGAGGTCGCATGCGCCATGTTCTTTTCGTTGAGGATTTTAAATTTCGGAAAGCTGATAATACCACCCATCAGCATGGAGTAGAGCATCGGAAAAACCATCACCAGACTGATTTTAATTTGCCCTATCGCTTCCGCAAGAAGAATGATAAATAAGCTAACCAAAAGCAACTTACTATCTTTTAATATATCCATAGTGTTACCTTTATAGGAATTGTTATTGAGAATTACTCGTGTGTATTTATATAAAAAACGTACCCTTTCCATATTCATACTACCTGCGGGACTGTTTTCCTGACAATATTCCGAAAATTCCTCAGCCATGCCTTTTGGGCATGTCATAAATTAATAAATTAATATTTATTGATTAACCCTGTCTCAGCTACTTATTTCGGGTTACTAATTAATAAATAATTCTTTGAATTTCAATATGATATAAAATGCTATGATTTTGTAAAAAACATTATTCGATAAGTGATATTGGTTTTTATTAAAATAAAAAGAGTAATATTCAAATAAGTCAATAATGTGAAGCGGCTCCTGTTTTTTTAATTTTCCGGCCCGCTGATTTTAATGAGAATGATTTTATATAATGATGAAAACCCCGTTTTAATACTGAATTTATTCAGGTGCTACCGGGATGAACATCTTATTACACCTTCCAATCACCGTTATGGCAAAATATTTGACTGGCAGTAAAAAATCGCCATTGTAACGGATAACATGAATAAATCAGATGCAGATCACACTATTTTATCAATATGGACACAGGTCACAATATTGACTATTAACCCGGCCCTCAGCACAGAAATCCGGAAAACTGCGTTGCACTGAACGGCTTTCATCCGCCGGTATACCTCCGGCAGGCTATTTTTCACACAAACACAGAAAACCCCGGTAAACACAGCAGAATTGATCGCTGAGCGCCTCATTACGTTGCTTAATTGTTACCGGATTGTGGATTTTTTTTCTGTCCGTAAATCTGTTTCATCAGGTCTCAGAAATATTTAGCATTCGCTCACGCATAATTACTTAAAAAATACATCGGTATCAGAGTATACCCGTATGTAAACACTGCGGATAATAAATAAAAATTTCTTAACTGTGATACAAGCCGCAATATCTGAAACCACGGATAATGCCTTGCATCTTAAGATAAGCATGTCGTGTGACTGACATCACCGTTGCTATAATTATAAATAAAACTGCATTATTTATTTTCGGCTGTAATCCATTTTTCTCCCTAATTAATTATTGCGATAAAACTAAACAATAAAACTAATCACTTTTGTATATGATTCAAATCAAACACTTTTTGTAAATAGTGATTATGTCCTGTGATGAGCATATTAAGATTGGGATTAGTGGTTAAATGCATGACCATTAGTTAACTAATTACATTTAATCACTATAAATATGACTTAATGTGAAATATGAAAAAAGCAAACAGGAAATGACACCAAACAATCCGCTATTTTTTAGTCAGTTTCCGTGAAAGAGTTTTGTTCATATGCAATATATAATTTCATTTCTTACCCGGGTAATAATATTTAAATTTAAATGTTATCGCGATATAAAAAATAGCAGTATTTACATGACAATTGACACTCTAATAAACAATTATGATAATACTGCGGCATTCAAAGAATATTGCTCAGAATTATTATTAAATTATCCCGACTTGAGCCTCACTGGATTATTTATTTAATAATATAAATAAAACAGATTATTCTTAAATATTGACGAATATCCCTGATAAAGGAAATAACATGAAACTTCAGAAAGTATTACTCTCAGTAGTTCTGGGATCTTTATTTGCTGCGGGTACTGCTATGGCAGAAGATCCTGTGCAACCACCAGAAGTAAAAAGCAGTCTCGGTACCGTGCATTTTAAAGGCTTCATTAATAACGTGCCTTGCTCTATCGACAGTAAATTCCTGGATCAGACAGTGGATTTCGGTGAAATCAGCCGTAACGAACTGACTACCGGCACTTACCGTACAGATAGCAAAACATTCAATATCGAACTGAAAAACTGTGATACCACCACGTATAAAACTGCGCAGATTCAATTCACTGCACCAACAGTTGAACTGAAAGACGGTACTGCAACATCCAAATATGTTGGTCTGGGTTCAATCCAGAATGCCGGTATCGCACTGACAGACAGCGGCGGTAAAGCTATCGAACTGGGTTCACGTTTCCCTGCCGAAAAATACACCCTGAACGGTGGCCGTGATCAAATCACTCCGCTGAACTTTGCAGCGTATGTGAAAGGTAACCAGTCTGCAGTTGCCGGTGAACAGGCTACTACCGGTCACTTCGATACCCCGGTTAACTTCCAGATTTTCTATCAATAACAGGATAGTTACTGAATAGTTCTTTTTAATATATGCAGTGGTCTGCAAGGACAGCTCCCGCCACTGCATAATAGATTAGCGGTGACTGATATATCTCATGAAGCTCAGAACAACAATTAAAATATTTACAGCTTCTGTGGTTGCAGCTATTCAGATAAATGCCGCATTTGCTGAAGAAGCCGTTAACTTTAATACATCATTTTTAGACTCAGACAGTCAGGAAATTGATTTTTCAAAATTCAGCCGGGCTAATTATGTTATGCCGGGTACTTATCTTCTGGCCACTAAACTTAATAATAGTGTTATTACCAGTGATGAAAATATCCTTTTTTATATCCCTGAATATGATCCGGAAATAACAGTCCCCTGTATTACTCCTGAATTATTTGCACAACTTGCCATGAAAGAAGAGTGGCAGAATAAAGTCAGCTGGACAGCACAGGATAAATTGCAGTGCCTTGATATCCGTACCATTCCTGATATGCAGGCAACGGGTGATATTGCGGATAATAAACTCAATATCCGGATCCCTCAGGCCTATATGGTCTACAGCGATCCGTCATGGGATCCGCCGGAGCGATGGGATGACGGTATAGCCGGATTTTTATTCGACTATAACGCCACCGCCACGCACAGCAAATACCAGCCGGGCAGTGATAACGATAAAAGCAGCAAGACGGATGTAGTCAGCTACGGTGATACCGGCGTTAACCTCGGTGCATGGCGTGTGCGTGCGGAATGGCAGGCGACCGGCGGCGACAGCGCGGAACACTCAAAACGCTGGCGCTGGAACCAGATCTACGCTTACCGGGCACTCCGGGATCTCAGCGCCCGTCTGATGTTCGGTGAACAGTATCTGACCTCCGAACTGTTTGAAAGCTTCCGCTACATCGGCCTGAGCATGGAAACAGATGAAAATATGTTCCCGCCGCTGCTGCGCGGTTATGCGCCGGAAGTCGCCGGGGTTGCCCGCACCAACGCCACCGTGATCATCCGCCAGGGTGAACGTATCATTTATCAGGAGCAGGTCAGTAAAGGACCGTTCCGTATCCGTGATATGAACTACATCGGCGACGGTACGCTGAATGTCACTATTAAAGAGCAGGATGGCAGCGAACAGCATTTCACCATCGAAACATCCCGCCTGTCGATGCTGACCCGCCCCGGCCAGTTCCTGTTTAAACTGGCGGCCGGTAAACCGCTGTCAGACGATCACAAAACCGAAGGCCCGGAATTCGGTACAGGGAGTTTCTCCTGGGGAATGAGCAACAACACCACGCTGTTCGGCGGGGTACTGGCGGCAACGGATTACCAGAACGTATCTGTCGGGATAGGCCGGGATATCGCACCGTTCGGGGTATTTTCCGCAAAAGTCTCCTACTCCCGGGCAAACATGGGTGATTTTGCAGATAAACAGAATAAAACCGGCGGCTCTTACAGCATCACCTATTCCAAGGAATTCGATGCCATTAACAGTCAGCTGACCTTCGCCGGTTACCGCTTCTCAGAGCGGGATTACATGACCATGAACCAGTTTGTCGATCTGCGTTACCGCGGCGGTAATACCGACAACAGCAAAGAGATGTATAACATCATCTTTAACAAGGTGTTCCCGTCTCTGCGCATAAACGTCTATCTGAACTACAGCCATCAGACATTCTGGAATAAAGCGAGCATCAATAACTACAGCATGACCCTCTCCCGCAACTTTGACTGGGGAGAGAAAAAGAACCTCAGCATGAGTATGTCAGCCTACCGGACAGAATCGGATTCAACGAAAGATAACGGCATCTACGCCAGCCTCTCTGTTCCGCTCGGTGACAATAAAGGCATGTTCAGCTACAGCGGTAGTTACAATAAGAACTCTCACAGTAATAACGTTAACTATTACACCGATATTGATAACTCGAGTAACTATTCACTGTCTGCCGGTGAAGGCGACGGCAAAGTCAACCTGGCCGGTTTCTATACCAATGAAGGGGGAAATAACTACCTTTCACTGAGCGGAACCTATATTCAGGATAACGTTCTTACGGTATCCGGTCAGTCACGCGGCGGCTTTACCCTGACCCGTGAAGGTGCGGCATTCCACCGCAGCGGCAACAGTATGGCACCGCGCATTCTGGTGGATACCAGCGGCACACCGGACATTGATGTGCGCGGTACCGGCAAAGCGGTGCGGAGCAACGCCTTCGGGAAAGCGATTATCCCGACCGCGACGGCCTACTCACGCGGCCAGCTGTCTCTTGATCTCGATGCCATGCCGGATAATGCCGAAGCCCTGACATCCGTGCAGCAGGCAACACTGACCTCCGGCGCGATCGGTTACCGGAAATTTAATGTTGTCGAAGGCTATAAAATCATGGGTATTATTGCTATGAATGATAATACTCATCCGCCATTCGGCGCCTCTGTCATGAATGACAAAAATGCGGAGATCGGCATTGTGGCCGATAACGGATCGGCTTATCTGACCGGGATACAACCGGGCCAGAAGCTGACTGTAGCCTGGAACGGGCAGACACAATGTACTGTCCGGATCCCGGAAACAAAGGATGATAACGTTCAGTTTAATATGCTGCTGCCATGCCAGTAAATCCGGCGGCACCGGTATGTATTTTACAGAATTAACAGATGAATCCGTAAGGAACCTTAACATGAGAAAAGTGACCACCTTATTCTGCGCCGCACTGACTACCCTGGCCGCCATTCCGGTAACCGCCGGAGCCGCCATCGCACTCGACAGAACCCGTGTTATTTATAACGAAGGTGATAAAGCTGTGCCGCTGACGGTCACCAATGAGCACCTCAGCAAACCGTATCTGGCGCAGTCCTGGATTGAGAACAGTACCGGGCAGAAAATCACATCACCGGTATTTGTCACTCCGCCGGTGCAGCGGATTGAGCCTGACCGCAAAAGCCAGATTAAAGTGCAGCTCTCTCCGGAAGCCGCCTCATTACCGGCTGACCGCGAATCGGTCTTTTATCTGAATGTCCGTGAAATTCCGCCGGCCGTTGAGAAAAGTAACGTGCTGCAGATTGCCCTGCAAACCAAGATCAAACTGTTCTACCGCCCGAAAGCGATTCAGGTTCAGGAGCGGATGGAAAAAATCGCCGGTGCGGATGGCATCCGTCTGTCGCAGAACGGCGGGCAGTACACCATTGAAAACACCACGCCGTACCATCTTTCAGTTACCCGTCTGGATGCCACCGGCGGAAAAGAAGTGAAATTTGAGCCGGTGATGGTATCACCAAAAGCCTCCGCGTCTTTCAGTGCTCCGGCGCTGGGTAATGCGCCGGTTGTTTATTACGTCAATGACTACGGTGATACCAAACCACTGAAATTCAGCTGTGCCGGCAGCAGCTGTACCGTGCAGTCAGACAGTAAATAATTAACAGGAGGAACCGCCGATGACACTGACCATGCTTTTCCGTACCGGCTGCGCGGCACTGTTGTGCCTGCCGCTGATGGTCTCCGGCGGTTCTTACACTTATATCGATGTGTATGTCCGGGGGGAGATATTTATCGCGCCCTGCAAAATTAATCAGGGCAATAATATCCTGATTGATTTCAAAGATGTCACCACCACCCGGATAGACAACGATAATTACCGTGAAAAACTGGATTACCGGATCGAGTGCCAGGATAACCGCGCCCGGGCCATGAAGCTGTATATCACCGGCACCTCATCCTCCGTCGATTCGCGCTATCTTTCCACCAGCGTCAGTGACCTCGCGGTGAAATTCCTGGCAGATAACAAACTGATGCCGCTGAATGAAAAGATGACCATTCAGTATCCGGTACAACCCGAAATTATGGTGATTCTGGCAAAAAAACCGTCGGTGAAACTGCCTGCCGGTGAATTCAATGCCACGGCCACCATCCATATCGATTATGAATAAGGAATTGTGATGCGACATTTAATCACAGCCCTGATGCTGTCCTGTTTTGCTCTGCCGGTGTATGCCGGTACAGGGGTAGCACACAGTTCCGCCAATATCCGGATCACCGGAAAGCTTCAGCCGCCACCGCCCTGTAAAGTGAATAACAACGAGGAAATCCTGGTCGATTTTCAGCGCATCCAGATAAAAACGCTGGAAAAATCAGATATCCGCAGAGATGTGGATATCCCCTTTGTCTGTGAGCAGGACTCAGAGAATTTCAAATATTTCCTCACCGTTGACGGGCCGCGGGCACAGTTCAATAACAAACTGGTGAAAACCAACCAGAACAACCTGGGCTTTAATATTGAACTCGCCGGGGTAAGACTGAATTTGGGCAAGGCACAGCTGGTGAACAGCCACCATCTGACATTGACCATTGTGCTGACCAAAAACCCGGACGGGGAAGTCACGCCCGGCTCCTTCAGCGGCACCGGCACTGTGACAATGGAGTATTTCTGATGAACCACCCTGCTGATTTCAGTCTGTTATTCAGCGCTGCACTGATATTCACCGCTGCCTTTATTCCGGCGGGACATGCCGCCGATAACCTGCGCGTGATCGGCGAACTGTACAATGACCCCTGCACGCTGTTACCGGAAAATAAAGATCTGGTGGTGGATTTCAGTGATGTTTCCCTGCCGGATTTGTATGAGGGGGTTGAGGTCCGCAAATCATTCTCTCTGATCCTGTCTGACTGCGATATCACGGATATGAACCGGTTTAAGATTAAATTCACCGGGACCGGGACCCCGGATATGCCGTCCTATCTGGCGCTGGATCCGTCCAGTGACGCAGGCGGGTTTGCCATCGGAGTGCGGACAGATAATATTCCGCTGATCCCGCTGAATCAGTTTTCCAACGCCATTACTATCGCCGGAAACGGTGAGAACAACATCCGTTTTACCGCTTTTTTGCAGGTTGATCCGAAAGCAAAAACCGGTAAAACCATTAAGTACGGCGCGTTTAATTCCACCGCGTTTCTGACTATCGACTATTTCTGAGGCCGGTATGACCAAGATCCTCCGTTATCTCACTGTGCTGACCACTCTCCTTTTATTTGTGCTGCCTGCACAGGCAACACTGTACAGCTATATTACCCGCTCTGAAGGTAAACCGGCAGATATCGATTATTACTACCGGATTACTGCCTGGACTCCGCCGCCGGCAGGCAGCGTGCATCCTTGTGTGAAAGTCGGTCTGACAAAAAAATGCTACGCCAATATTAATCACCGCCACACAAACGCAGACCGGGGTGGGGTATCCTCCCGTAATAACAGCGAATTTGAGGGGCGCTGCCGGAATATGAACCTGATGACACTGCCGGATGCCACAGCTGTTTATAACTATATTTATAATAACTGTTTTGGCGGACTGCCGTTTGAGGGGCAGACCAATCACAAAGGTGACGCTATCCGTAACGAATGTGTGACCCTCTTTTTAACCAGCAGCCCGACCGGTGGTAACGGTTATATGTATCCGGATTCTGTCTGCGGCGTAGCTCCCCCGCCGGGCGGAATTTGCAGTTTTACGGCTGACTATCCGAGCGCCATTCTCGATCATGGCCGGATACCGGATAATGAAATTAACGGCAATCAGGCCAGCCAGTATCTGAGAATGAAATGCAGCAAAGATGCCACTGTCCGGATCTACTCCGTGAGTGATACGGAATCCCGGCTGAGACTGAAAAACAATCTCTACAGCAGACTGACACTGAACGGCTATCCGCTGAACTCGTCCGGCGGTGGTGTACCGGTTTATGTACGCGGGGATTATGAAGCAAACGCACTGCTGAAAAGCACACTGGAAACCACCGGGCCGGTGGAAGCCGGGCCTTTTATCGGTAATATATCCATTATTATGACCATTGACTGACTCTGCTTGTGCGCCGGTGCCTCTGTACCGGCGCTTTTCCTCCCGCCGCCCTTTTCGTGTAGAATAGCCGTACTTTTCGCCACCACCGCAGGGCTTCCATGAAGAATGTCGATTATAAATCACTGAGATTGCTGGATCTGATTATCAAAGAGCAGGGATTCGAGAAAGCCTCAGCGAAACTCTTTATCACGCAGTCTGCGGTGTCCCAGCGGGTAAAACAGCTGGAAAATCAGGTGGGTTCCCTGCTGCTGACACGCACCGTGCCGCCGAAACCGACCGAACTCGGACAAAAGCTGCTGGGCCTTCTGTATCATGTTGATTTGATTGAGCATGATGCCTTTGATAATGAAAGCGGCAACCATGTGGTCACCATCCCTATCTCCATTAACGCCGACTCCCTCGCGACCTGGTTTTTATCCGCTATCAAGCCGATACTGGATGACCGCGCCATTCGTCTGGATATTAAAGTGGATGATGAAAGCCGGACACTCGACTACCTGCTCAAAGGGGAAGCGGTCGGGGCAATCAGTATGCAGCCGCTGCCTGCTGTCGGCGGAACCTGTGATTATCTGGGGGCGATGGATTATATTTTTGTCTCGAGCCCGGCCTTTGCGGAAAAATATTTCAGCAAAGGAGTGACCAAAGAGACCCTGCTGCGGGCACCGGTGGTGTCATTTAACCACTCGTCAGATATGCACCATATCTTTTTGCAGGAGTATTTCCGTTTAACGCCGGGAAGCCTGAACAGCCATATAGTGCCTTCTTCGGAAGCCTATATTCAGCTGGTACTGCAAAACTCCGCCTGCTGTATGATTGCGGAACATCAGATTAAACATGAACTTGAATCCGGACGGATGATCAATCTGGTGCCGGAACTGGTGCAGCAAAAACAGCTTTACTGGCACCGTTACCAGCCGGAATCCGGCACATTACAGCGGATTTCAGAAGCGATTATTAATAATGCCAAAGATTATCTGACCCAATCCCCGGTGACCGCCTGAGCGGCGGCCACCGCAGGATCTGACAGGGTTACAGAGACTGCCCGGCTGAGCCGAACAGACGCATCCGCTCTTCCACCCGCTCAGCGACCGGCTGTAATCCTTTCATAATCACTTTGCGCGGGTCGTTGATATCATGCGCGCCCTGCTGTTCAAACTGCTCTTTCACGGACAGGCACCACGCATACATATTTTCCGTATTAACGTTGATTTTCGCCGTACCGAGTGAAATAGCTTTCTTCATATCCTCGTCTGAAATACCGGTTCCGCCGTGCAGTACCAGCGGCACTTTCACCAGTTGCGCGATATGCTGCATTTCCGCAAAACCGAGCTTCGCCTTGCCTTTATACAGCCCGTGAGTCGAGCCGAGCGCCGCCGCCAGACAATCCACCCCGGTTTCTTCCACCAGCTTCTGACACTCTGCCGGGTCCGCATAAATCACGTGAGAATTCACAATTCCGTCCTCACTGCCCGCGATGGTACCCAGCTCTGCTTCCACAGACACACCACGGCGGTGCGCGTAAGTCACCAGACGTTTGGTGATTGCCAGGTTTTCGGCAAACGGCATATGTGATCCGTCGAACATCACGGAGCTGAAACCGGCTTTAATTGCCGCTTCACAGGCTTCATAAGACTGACCGTGATCCAAATGCAGCGCCACCGGCACATCTATTTCCAGAAACTCCATCGCATTCACCACAATATCGTGAATACATTTGAGCCCGAGCATATGTTTTATGGTTCCGCCGGAGACACCTAAAATAACCGGGGAACGCAGTTGCTGTGCAACTTTTAATACCGTTCCGGTCCATTCCAGGTTATTAATATTAAACTGGCCGACGGCGTACTGGCGTGCAAAGGCACGATTGAGCATATTCTCCATCGAAACTAACATCGGATTTCCCCTTGTTGGCGTATAACTGGAATTTAATCAAAAACCAGAATTAATCAAAATCAGAATTTAATCAAAATAGTGTTTCAGATTTCTTTCGTATTTATTCACCGCATTATGGACATCCGCCAAATCCGGCATTGATTCGCGCACCCCTTTTTTCTCAATTGAGATAGCGGCTGACAGACTGGCAAATAAAATAATATTCTCAATATGCCAGTTATAATGAACCCCGTACGTAAATGCACCGTGGAATATATCACCGGCACCGGTTGTATCAATCGCATTACAGATAAATGCTGGTGATATTGTCAGCATTCCGTTTTGCAGATACGCACAGCCTTTCTCACCCAGCGTAATAAATGCCTCACCCCGGGCCAGTTTATTCAGTTCTGTTAATGCCGTTTTTAACTGAATATCGGTGGTGAATTTATCAATCTCAATCAGATCACGGGCAAAGTTTTCACTGGCGACCAGATAATCGGTATATTTCGCCAGATTTAAATTGCTTTCCCGCAGTGACCCCGCGTCCATCACGACGCGGGCATCAGGCAGACGGGTCAGAATATATTCACTCAGCTCCGGTTCATGACCATCAATTAATACCGTGATGACTTCCCCTTTATCCTCCTGTGTCAGGCGGGCAATCAGCTCATCAATTTTCAGTTTCTCTTCAAATGTCATACGCGGCGGAGAGACCAGCTTGCGCGTAATAATTGTCCGGGAACCATTTAACTGATTCACTAATACAGATGCCAGCGGTGTGATCATTTCATCGTTAAAAATAACGTAATCGGTATTCACACCCACATCATGAAACTCATCAATAATTTTCTGACCGTAGATATCGTGGTTGAGATGTCCGGTAAAATAAATATCCTCTCCCCACAATCCCAGTAACCATGCCGCATTGGCACAGGGTCCGCCGCCGCTTTCAATAAAATCGCCGGAGAAATTTTTGGTATTCTCCTCCGGCCAGCGGTTAAGAAAGAAGAACTGGTCGAAGCAGGATAAACCGACAGAAATTACTGCCATAACAACTCCTTAAAACCTTTCGTCAGTATCATATTTACTTATGTGCGCGGTCTTTTTCCATTAATTCGTCATAGCTCAGGGTATCCCCCACCACTTTGACTGATTTAAAGGCAAACGGCGCCAGTAATGCCAGAACCAGAACAAAACAAATCAGGTAAATCGCAATCTGACCGAAGTGGGTAAAGGCTTCACCGATAACAATGCCCCACACCGCGAAGTCAAAGTCTGCAAAGGTACTGTTTTCAAAGCCCAGGTTGCCCAGCGCCGGTAACAGCATGGCCGGTAAGAATGCGAGGAAAATACCGCCGATAAAGGAGGCGATAATACAGCCCTTTTTGCCGCCCAGTTTGTCTGCGAATACACCGGATGTACCGCCGCAGAAGAAGTGCGGCACCATGCCCGGGATAATCAGCGCCATACCCAGACCGCCCAGCATCAGCATGCCGACAAGGCCGCCGATAAAGGAGCTGATAAAACCTATTACCACCGCAGTCGGGCTGAAGGTAAAGAAGACAGCACAGTCAACCGCCGGAATCGAGTTCGGGATCAGTTTCTGGCTGATACCCTGGAACGCAGGTACCAGGTCACCCAGGATTAAACGCACACCGCTGTAGACAATCGCCACACCCACCGCGAACTGCAGACCGGTCAGGATGGAGAAGATCACCATATTCTGCTCAGTGATGGTGCTGATATAAGCTGAACCGGCAACAATGCTGCACACCAGATAAATCACGACCATCACAATACCGGTCGTTACTGTGGTATCGCGCAGGAAGCCCCATTTTTCGGAGATTTCAGTATCCGCAAATGAGTTTTCCGCTTTACCGACTTTCGCCGCAATCCAGGCAGACAGGTAATAACCGAGGGAACCAAAGTGCCCCATGGCAATACCGCCATCTTCGGTTACGCGCTTGGTATAACGCTGTCCGATTGCCGGTGAAATGGCTGACCATGCACCCAGCAGGAAACCGCCGATAATAACCATTTCCCAGCCTTTGAAATTCGCGGCCTGTAATACCGCCGAGAATAAACAGGCTAAAAAGAAAGAGTGGTGACCGGTTAAAAAGATATATTTATATTTGGTGAAACGGGCAATTGCCAGGTTGAAAATAAATCCGAGCAATAAAATACTCATTGTTTCCACACCCAGTAATTTCTGGGCAACAGAAACAATCGCTTCGTTATTCGGAATAACACCCCGGATATTAAAACCGGCTTCAATAATACCACCGAGCGGATTCAGGTTTGCCACGATAACACCGGCACCTGCACTCAGCATTAAATAACCGAGGATCGGTTTTAATGTCCCGGTTAATAATTTATTGACCGGTGACCGTAATGCCAGTAACCCCACCAGGGAGATAATCCCCATAAGAAAGGCAGGCTGACTGAATATCTCAGTCAGGAATGAGAGAATATAAGCCATAATTTAATTCCTGTAAAAAGAATGAACTATCAGGATTGACTCAGTTTCAGTAAAGCGTCTTTAATATCTTCCGCAATTTTGGCTTTATGCACATAACTGCGGATCACGGCAACTTCACACTGCGGCGGAAATTGTGATGCCAACTCTTTAATCGTGACATACAGATCCGCTTTCTCACCCACGGCATTCGCAAAATCCACTGAAGCCACATCGGCTTTTATGCCCATCTCCTCACAAATTTTCTTCACGTTATTGGCGGCCATTAATGAGCTGCCGATACCATTGCCGCACACTGTTCTTATTTTAATCATGCTGTCCTCTCTATCGACGTCCGGATAAACTGTAAAATCTGTTCTTTGTTATTCTCTTTTACAAACTCAGTAATATTATTTTCAATCAGATCAGCCACGGTCTGAATCAGATGAATATGGGTATCTGAATCTGTCGCGCTGATAGCAATAATGACATTGACCGGATCAAACTCCTCATGATGAAATACCAGCGGTGTGCCGGTCACCACCACGGAGAATGCGGTTTTTAATGCCCCTTTTTCCGGTCTCGCATGGGGCATCGCCACCCCGGTATCCAGCACAATCACCGGGCCGAACTCATGATATACGCGGATCATTTCCTCAATATAATCAGGGGTACATGCGCCTGATTTTTGCAGCAACTCACCGGCATAGCGGATGCCCTCTTCCGGAGTTGCAAAATCCTGATTCAGGGATAACAGCCCGCTCTCAAAATGAATATCCAAAACCGAACTCCTGATGTGATTTTTTCTTATTTTAAAGATGGCTTATTTACGCCTAAATAAATAGCGACGAAGATCACATTCCGGTTTTAAGAATGTGAAGCTGATCTCGTTTGCCTGAAATAACGCTTTATCGTGTAAAGCAAAAAATAATCCAGTTAATTCATATAATTACTTTTTACTTAAAATTTCTCTGTTTTTATTTCCCGGGCTGAATATGTGGCCTGAGTCATATTTTCACTGGTGAAAATAAGATGTTCATCACATTTTTGAGGGTATTGAGTCGTCACTTTGCGGGACGGATCAAATTGAGGGGTAAAATTGATTTATTTTTAACCGGTGATAAAAAAAGAAGCCCGGCAACACTGTTTTCTGTGCCGGGCTTCCGTGCTATTTCTGCTGATAAACGGATGATTACTGCATCGTCACCCAGAACGTTCCGGCACCACTGATCGCTGTAAACCGCTGATGGAATGACACCATTTCCGCCTGCGGATTCAGGTCACTGAATGCCTGCGGATGGAAAAATGCAGCCAGTGCTTCGGCGGCAAAAATATTCAGAGGGCTGTTGTAGAAATTATGGTAAACCGCCATCACACGCTGAGATTTCACCGCCTCCAGCGAAGCTAATCCCTGCCGGTTCATCAGCGCATTCATCTCTTTTTGCGCCGGTTCTGCCGGTGCACCGTACCCGAGCGTGACCGCCTCTGAACGGCGGTTATACTGTTTCCAGTCCGCACCGGTCAGCACATAGAACTGCGGGTTGAGATGCAGAATATTTTCAATGCTGCTTTCCGCGCCGTTTGCCGGCATCGTGTCGCACACCAGGTTATCACCACCCGCAATCTCCGCCAGTTCGCCGAATCCGGTACGTCCGTATAAACGGCAGCAGTCATTGCCGAATAATCCGGCGTTGCTTTCAATCAGCACAGACGGTTTTTGCTCCGGCAGACGCTGACGCAGTGCCGCCAGTTTAAGCCGGTAGTATTCCGAAAACTCCGCTGCCCGCCCTTCGGTTTCAAAAAGTGTGCCAATAAGCTGAATACTTTTCGGGGTGTTTTCTGTCATGTCACTGCGGAAATCGATAAAAAGCACCGGAATACCCGCCGCTTCCAGTTGCGGCAGCAGGTTCGTGCTTTTCATCAGCCCGTAGGAGGATTTGTGCATCAGTACCGCATCCGGTGACAGCGCCAGCAGGTTTTCTGTTGTGAAAGTACCGTCTTTGCTTTTCGGCAGAACCGGTAACCGCGCCAGTTCCGGCGCGGCCTCCAGATATGCTGCTTCCAGATCCGGCGCATAATGCGCCAGGGTATCACTCCATCCGCTGAGAGAGGAAAAATGGGTTTTCCCCGCCGCAATATCCACCGCCAGAATGTCACGGGCATCCGCAAGAAACAGCCGCTTGACCGGCGTATTCACCGCTACGGACCGTCCCTGTAAATCGGTGACAATTTGCGTCTGAGCACGGACTCCCATGCTCAGCAGCAGCGTCATCATTACTATGAATATGCGCATAAAACGGGCCTCAGAATGTCACCAGATAATTCAGTGCGAATGTGCGGCCGCGACCTTTATAGCTGTATAAGTCCGGTGCGCCGTACGCCGGGCTGTACAGGATAGGTGCGCGCTGTCCCCACACGGTGGTGTAATCTTTATCCAGCAGATTTTCGACCGCAAAGCTGACTTTACCCACCGGTAACTGATAGCTGCCGAGGAAATCGACGGTGTTATATCCGTCCAGTTTCTCCCCGTCCGCATCGGTCAGACTGAAAGATTGCTGGCTTTGCAGACGCAGTGTCCAGTCTGACGGCTCCCACGCCACATACGCGGTGACTTTTGACGGGCTGGCAAACTTCACGCTCCATTTTTCCCACTGATCGCCCGCTTTTGTCTCGGATTTAATCAGGTTGAAATTGGTGCCGACACGCCAGTCAGTATCTGCGATAGCATAATCCGCCGCCCCTTCCACGCCGTAGATCCGGCGTTTGTCATCTTTCAGGAAGATAGTCATATCTTTCTTATTGATGTCGTAGCTGCTGTCAGACAGTGAATAGTACGCCGCCAGCTGGGTTTGCAGGCTGTCCCCGGTGTAACGCCAGCCCAGTTCGAAGGAGCTGACTTTGATACCTTTTACCCGCGTATCATTGATATTCACACTGTTGAGCAGCGGATAATGACCACTGACCGGTGAACCGTAAGTGCCGGTACCATAGAATTTGGCAATATCCGGGATTTCAAAGCCCTGGGAAAAATTAAACCAGGTCTGTTGTGTGTCGGTCAGGTTGAGCAGCACTCCGGCATTAAATAACAGGTTGTTGTAATCCGTTTCCCCGCCCGGTACCGCATCCGCTGAAGTGGCTTTGCCTTCCGCAATCAGCTGTTGCTGCTGATAACCGACAAAATCATCCACTTTGTTTTTCGTGTACTGATAACGCATACCGCCGCTCAGGGTCACCAGCGGGTTGATGTCATAACTGCTTTGCAGAAACGCCGCCATCGTGGTGGTGGTATAGCCCGGATAACGCCCGGTATTGTAGGCGGAATCGAGTGTCAGTCCGTTGCTTTCCTTCGCTTTCTGCAGATTAAAGAACTTCTGGTTGGCACTGAATTTTTCATGCTCGGCATCCGCGCCGTACGTCAGTGTCAGGTTATCCAGCGGTTTGCTGTTAAAGGTGACTTTACCACCGTAGAAATCGGTTTTCTGCTCTGATGCACTGATGCTGCTGACCACATAATCCGGCTTTTTACCGCCCAGCGCCGGGAACGGATAGAAGGTCTGGGTTTCGTCACGGTAATACGCCTGCGCCACCAGATCCTGTCCCAGCAGATCACTGTTGCTGTACTGCAGGTTCACCATATGGCGTTTGGTGCCGGGGATCCGGTCAGAATCCAGTTTGTCGCTGTTATGCGCGGTGCCTTTTCCCAGCACCGCCGCAAAGTCTTTGCCCAGATCGATCCCGTGTTTACCGTCAGATTCACTGTTGTAATACTGCGCCATCAGCTCCAGCGACTGATGATCATCAATCGTCAGTGTTCCGGAGCCCATAACATCCAGGCGGTCAGAATACTGAAGCCCGGTCTGGGTGTTATCGATCAGGATTTCGCGGCCTTTGCCGTCATACCAGCCGCCGTAACGCTGATAAGCCACAGATAAGCGTCCGTAAGCCTGATCATTACCACCGCTGACCGCGGCAGCCACGTTTTCATCATGATCCGAACCGTTGCGGAACCCGCTTTTGCCGCCGATCTGAACCTCAACCTGTTTTTCTTCCTGACCTTTTTTGGTCACGATATTAATCAGACCACCGCTGCTGCCGCCGCCGTACAGGGAGGTCGCACCGGAAATCACTTCAATATGATTGATATTGAACGGATCAATCGAATCCAGCTGGCGGCTGTCACTGCGTGATGAATTCAGGCGCACACCGTCCACCATCACAATCATAGAGCGCCCGCGCATATTCATGCCGTAGTTTGTCCGCCCCTGGCCGCTGACACTCATCCCCGGGATCAGCTGCGCCAGGATATCTTTCAGCTCTTTTCCGCCTTCCGCCTGCTGCGCGATATCCGCATTATCAATGACCCAGGTGGTCTGGGCCATTTCAGAAACTGTCCGGTAGCTGCGCGAAGCAGAGACCACAATCGGTTCGCCGGAATCGGCAGAAGTTGCCGCCAGGACATCCGGTGTGATTAACAGGGTCAGGCAGGGTGTCAGAAGACAGAGAGAGCGGATGCGCATTGGTATCTTTCCTGTGGAGATCAAAAAAGTTCATTATCAGGTTGCTGATAATATTGACTGAGAATGATTATCACAAGAATAAATATTCTCCACTTGCTTTTTATATTTGATTTCCGGGGAGTGACTATTCACTGTGGTATAATCGGAACCGGATATCTTCCTCTTAACTCACTGATTTTCAGATAAGGAATCCCATGCGACCTGCGGACTATCTGCGGCTTACCCTGCTGGCGGCCATCTGGGGTGCCAGCTTTCTTTTTATGCGGGTGGCCTCCCCGCAGTTCGGCGCGGTTAACACGGCCTTTCTGCGTGTCTTTTTCGGCTGTGCCGGACTTCTGGTGATCCTCCTTGTCATGCACCGCACCTTCCGGTTTGACGGAAAATTAAAACCGGCATTATTGCTGGGCGTGATTAACTCCGGTATTCCCTTTTTTATGTACTGTCTGGCCGCGCAGTGGCTGCCGGCCGGTTACTCCGCCATTCTCAACGCCACCACGCCGCTGATGGGGGCCCTTATCGGCTTTGCTTTCTTTGCAGAAACCCTGACCACCCGCAAATGGCTGGGTGTAATGATGGGACTGGCCGGGATTGTGGTGATCACCACGGTCGGGGAAAGTCAGTCTTCCGCCCATTTATTATGGGGCGTGGCCGCCTGTCTGCTTGCCACCGCCTGTTACGGGCTGGCGGGATTCCTGACGCGGCGCTGGATCAGTGAAAAAGGCGGTCTGGATGCCCGTCTGGTTGCGTTCGGCAGCCAGCTCGGTGCCACGCTGTTCCTGCTGCCGTTTTTCGGTTTCAGTGTCACGACCGGCCCGGCGGTTAACTGGGCACAGCCGATGGTCTGGGGCAGTGTGATTGCAGTGGGGCTGCTCTGTACGGCAGTGGCGTATATTCTCTATTTCCGCCTGATTGCGGATATCGGCCCGATGCGCTCACTGACAGTGACCTTTCTGATCCCGCCGTTCGGTATTTTGTGGGGTTATCTTGTGCTTGATGAAACACTCAGCCCGAACTTCTTCCTCGGTGCGCTGATTGTCTGTGTGGCAGTCTGGCTGCTGGTCAGCCGGGGCAAACAGCCCGCAGCGGTAAAATAATTCACCGGGCGGCATCCGCCCGGATGCCGCCGTTTTGCCGGGATAACTTACACCGGCTCTGCCAGTCTCAGTATCACCGTATCCAGCAGCACCTGCGCGCCGCGGATCAGATCAGCATCTTCGGTATATTCCGCCGGGTTATGGCTGATACCGTTCTTACTCGGTACAAAAATCATCGCTGCCGGCGCTATCCGCGCAATCATCTGCGCATCATGTCCGGCACCGGACGGCATACGACGGTATGCACTCCCGGCGGCTCTGGCCGCATTCTCCACACAGCTGACCAGGGTTTTATCAAACACCACCGGCTGAAAACGCGCCAGCTGACGGGCTGAGACCGTAACCCCTTCCTGCTCTGATAACACCGCCAGATAATCGCGGATCTGCCCTTCCGCCCATTGCAGGCGCTCTTCGTCCGGATCCCGCATATCAATGGTGAAGGTTGCCGATCCCGGGATTACGTTAACCGCATTCGGTTCAAAAGCAATCGTCCCCACCGTAGTTAATGTGGCCCCGTTTTTCTGAGAAATGCCTTCACGCAGAAAGGTGATCAGCTTCGCTGCCGCATATCCGGCATCATGACGCAGTCGTGTCGGTGTGGTTCCTGCATGGTTTGCTGTACCGGTGATGGTGATTTTCTGCCATGAGATCCCCTGCAAGCTCTCCACCACCCCGATCTGTAACCCTTCCGCTTCCAGCACCGGGCCCTGCTCAATATGCAGTTCCAGATACTCGTGCGGCAGTATGCTGCCCGGCACCATACTGCCCGCATAACCGGCGCGTTCCAGCTCATCACGCAGCACTGCACCGTCAGTGGCCACCGCATTCAGGGCATCCTCCAGCGGATAACCGCCCGCATACACCAGCGAGCCCATCATATCCGGATGAAAACGCACACCTTCTTCGTTGGTGAATGCCGCCACCGTGATCGGACGGGACGGCAGCACACCGGCTTCCCGGAAGGCCCGGACTACCGCCAGGCCGCTGAGCACGCCGTAGCAGCCATCCAGCGCCCCTGCGTTAATCACCGTATCAATATGTGACCCTATCATCAGCGGCGCAGTATCACTATTTCCGGAAACTGACGGCAGCGTGCCGAAAATGTTTCCGATCTGGTCAATACGGATCACCAGATCCAGCGCTTTCATCCAGCCGACCACCAGGTCACGCCCCTGCTTTTCCGCATCGGTCAGCGCTGTCCGCGTCCGGCCGCCCTTCACCGGGTCCGCCCCGGTATTCCCCAGTTCCTGCAAATGATTCAGTAAGGTCTTTCCGTCTATCTTCAGTACATCGGATTTGTGATTCATGATCACCTCATTATTGTTATTGTGGCTGTATGGTTATTAATTATGCTGCAAAATCATCCTACCGGTGATAGTCACTGCCTGTTATGCAAAAACAGCATAGGGTATGAAACAGAAAAATACTGCCGCTGCTACGGTTTCCCGGAGCCCCGGGCAGTGATATAGTGCCGGGATAAAACCGGCGCACTGCCCGGCGGCTGTTTCCCGAACCGGAGATGATTTTGAAAAAACACCCAGAGGATGCCCCTTTCCGGCAGTCACCCGAGGATAATTGCAGATTCACTTTTATCGATCTTTTTGCCGGCATCGGCGGGATCCGCCTGCCCTTTCAGCAACAGGGCGGTCGTTGTGTGTTTACCTCTGAGTGGGATAAATTCGCCCAGCGCACCTATTTTGCCAATTTCGGTGAGATGCCTGACGGCGACATCACCCGGATCGCGGCAAAAGATATTCCGGATCACGATATTCTTCTCGGCGGTTTTCCGTGCCAGGCATTTTCACAGGCAGGCGCGCGTCAGGGCTTTAACGACACCCGCGGTACCATGTTCTTTGAAGTCCAGCGCATCATGACAGAAAAACGGCCGAAGGCGTTTCTGCTGGAGAACGTCAAACAGTTGCGCGGCCACGACGGCGGCCGGACATTACAGACTATCCTCGATATTCTGCGCGGAGAGTATGAACAGACTGTGCCGGATAATATTCCGCTGAGTGAAGAGACCCGCAGCGCGTTGTCGCAAAAACTGAACTATTGGGTTGATTTCCGCGTGCTGCGTGCCGCCGATTTCGGTATTCCGCAGAACCGTGAGCGTATTTTTATTATCGGTTTTGATCGCGACCAGTTTCCGGATGCGGATTTTGACACCTTATTTTCCTGGCCGGAACCGACTCATGAGCCTACCTGTCTCGGTGATATTCTCCAGAGCAAAAAAGCGCTGGCGGAAGATGCGGTGCGCTATAAAAAAGATCGTTTTACCATCTCCGATAAATTATGGGCCGGCCATCAGAAACGCAAAAGAGAACATAAAGCCAGAGGTAACGGCTTCGGATATTGTCTGTTTAATAAAAACAGTGAATATACCAATACCCTGAGCGCCCGCTATTATAAAGACGGCTCTGAGATTCTGATTGACCAGTCGCGGGACGGTAAAAACCCGCGCAAACTCACCCCGCGTGAATGTGCGAATCTTCAGGGTTTTCCGGAAAATTATATTACTGATGCTGTTTCCCAGGGGCAGATTTATAAACAGTTCGGCAATTCTGTCTGTATGACTGTTGTCGAAGCAATAGCTGAACAACTCACAGCGGCATTAGTACGGGCCGGTGCATTACCCCGGTAAAATAATCTTCCGGCGGTACGGCGCATATTTTCCCGGCGAAATAGGGTAATCTGGGTTTATTACTGAAATCAGCGGCTGAAAATCCGATGGATGTACATGACAAAGAAACCCGCTCCCGGAATATGCGCGCCATCCGCAACCGGGATACCAGACCGGAGCATCATGTCAGAAAGCTGTTGCATCATAACGGCTTCCGTTTCCGGTTATATCCGGCAGATTTGCCCGGCAAACCCGATATATGGATGGCAAAATGGCGGACGGCTATCTTTATTCACGGCTGTTTCTGGCATATGCACGATTGTGAGAAATTCCGGCTTCCCGCCACGCGGACCGCATTCTGGCAGAAAAAATTATCAGAGAATAAAATCCGCGATGAAAAATATATCGCAGAGCTGCACCGCATGGGGTTACGCACATTAATTATCTGGGAATGTGCCCTGACCGGGAAAACCAAACTGCCTGATCCGATGCTGCTGACATTAATAAAAACCTGGCTGATAAGCAGTGCTGTTTCAGGCAGTATTACGGACTCCGGATTATCTATCACGCCAGGCTGATACCTTATGACACGCACCCAACGCTTACTCACCTTATTACAGATCCTGAAAGAGAACCGTTATCCGGTCACGGCGGACTCCCTCGCCTCACA
This sequence comes from Morganella sp. B601, assembly GCF_051172335.1. Lineage (NCBI taxonomy): Bacteria > Pseudomonadati > Pseudomonadota > Gammaproteobacteria > Enterobacterales > Morganellaceae > Morganella > Morganella sp. B601. The sequence continues at coordinate 192,577 of NZ_JBPIZE010000004.1, read as the reverse complement.
ATTACAAATCAGTGTGCGTTCCGTTTACCGGGATATTGAAACCCTGCGCTGCCAGGGTGCCGAAATTACCGGTGAAGCTGGTCTCGGTTATCAGATGAAATCAGGATTACTGCTGCCGCCGATGATATTTGATGTCAATGAACTGGAAGCCTTAATTCTCGGACTGCGCTGGGTACAGAGTAATGCGGATGATGAACTGAAAGCCTCCGCTGCCCGCGCGGCAAATAAAATTAATGCTGTGGTGGAACATGAATCCCGTGCTGTATTCAGTGACAGTACATTATTTGTGCCCGCCTCACAGCTGACACAGGTCGATAATATCATTGCCGGGGAATTGCGCCGCAGTCTGCGCGAAGAGCTGAAAATCAAACTGCATTATCAGGATAAAGAGGCACAGACCAGCAACAGGATTATCTGGCCGATTGCCATCGGTTATATGAAAGAGGTGCAGGTGCTGGCCGCCTGGTGTGAATTACGTCAGAGCTACCGGCATTTCCGGCTCGACAGAATTCAATCCTGTGAAGTATTAACCGACAAACTGCCGTACCCGAAAAAATACCTGCTCGACCGCTGGCGCAAAGAAGTCCTCTGCATCCCTCCTGACAGATTCTGACACTCCCCTCACCTATGATGATGCCTCAACACACTAAACAGGAGAGCATCATGAGCGGACTGACACTTTATACCAATGCAATGTCACGCGGGAATACCGTCGATTTATTTCTGAAAATTCTGGATGTGCCGTATCAGCGCGTAGAACTTGATTATGGTGCGGATATGCATACCCCGGAATATCTGGCTATCAACCCGATGGGTAAAGTACCGGCATTAACCGACGGAGACCGTGTTATTACGGAAACAGCCGCCATCTGCATGTATCTTGCCGATAAATTCATTGAAAAAGGCTTTGCACCAGCGATTGATGCTCCGGAACGCGGCACCTATTACCGCTGGTTCCTGTTCACCGCCGGTCCGGTTGAAGCCGCTTTCACCGCCAAAGAGATGGGCCAGGTACTGACAGAAGAAGAACAGAAAATGTCAGGGTTCGGCTCCTTTGACCGCGTGATGGCCTGCCTGGAAACCGGACTGGCTGATGCAGCACCGTATTTATGCGGTAAAACCATGACCGCCGTTGATGTTTACACCGGCTATTTCCTGATGTTCCTGGCCAAACACGACTTAATTGCCATCTCTCCGGTCATGAAAGCGTATTTAGACAGCCTGACGTTAAACCCGGCATTTGCCGCGGCCTTCTCCGGAGAATAACAGCAACCCTCCCTGCCATAAGGCGGATGCAAAAATACAGCATCCGCCATTTATGCACTTTCTTTTACCGTTTATCCGCAGTACAGTTTCCTTATTAATATCTTTACGGTAACTTACCGGCAGAGGAAATAATGATAATGAACACCCTCAAAATAATCGCATTCCCGGTTCTGCTTTTTATTTCGGCTTCCGGTTTTGCACAAACGGTTACCGCCTGGGGTGATACATTATCTGATGCGGAAGCTAAAATAGCCCGCCAGGCAGAAAAAGCCGGGACCGGATATCAGATAACCAGCGCCAGAGTCGGCTGGGTTACTTATGTTACAGCCACACTGACACCATTACCGGAAGATACACGCAATATTTCACCTGACGAAAACCAAACTCAGAATAATGCATTACCACAAACGGAGAATACCCGTAACCACTGGCTGACAGAAAAATAAATATACCAGTAAATATCTTTACGGGACGTAACAGAGACGGATGCATTGAACTCCCGTTAAATAAATAAAATATTAACAGGGATAAAAAAACACTGTATACCTGTATTACAATCACACTGCGATCACACCACTCCCGCTATTATTTTCTTCAAAAAAAACGCATTTCAAATCTGTCAGAAAACACAATAAAACCCGTATTTTATTGTTATTAATCTGCCGGTAAAAACAAAATTCCCCTGACGAACAAATACAGCGATAAATACGGATTTCAGGCTATGAAAAGCATAAGAAACCGGATTCCGCTCCGCCATAGTGAAGAATGTCGCCTGTCGCTATATAAAAAGCCAATAACGCCGGGAAAAACACGCCATACGGTAAACATCAGACAAATGATCTGCCAAATCTGAAAAGAAAAGTGTAAGTATTTATGTGAAAAGTATCACACTTTTACGAGTACGATCCGGAAAACCCGAACCATGATGTTTCCTTCTTTTCATTTCAGCCAAAATGACAGATATCAATGTAATGAATTGAATAAAATACAAAAAACAGAAAATGACAAGTGCGATGCAAGGACATTTACTTACTCAGCCAATATGTAAAGAATCGCTAAAACCGATCAATAATCAATTGATGATAGATTTTACCTATCATAAGTGAAATATCGATCGTTAATAACAATTTTTTATGTTTTCACATGTCTTGTATATTTCATTACCAGATGGTAATTATTTATACGCAGCAGACGGGTAACTGCAATTAATATTATTACATCCGGATTTGTAATAATTTATTACAGGATATTACGATTTTTGTTTTCGCGTTAATTAATATTTCTCCCTGCTTAATCAGCACCGCTGTCATATAAGTAAACACATCACACCTGAATCCTGTTACGGCCCGGGGAGTGGAATCTATTATGAAAAATAATCAGATATTACTGCATGATGTAGGCGCGCTGATCCGAAAGTTACGTAAAGAAAAAAGAATGAGCGGCGTTGATCTTGGCGCAGAACTGGGAATCAGCCAGCAACAGATTTCCCGCTATGAAAATGCCACGAGTGAAATATCGGTATCAACACTCATTAATATACTTGCTGTATTTAATATAACACCCGCTGAATTTTTTACCCGTATCTCTGATACGAAGCATGACTTTTTCAGCAAATACACCACCGGGAACTGGTAAATACCAGCCAATTAGTCCGTTAATTATTGTTGTTATGCATCAGGAAGATACATCCTGTTTCCTGCCTCACATCAATAATAATGATAATAAAAATATCTTATTTACATAATTTTTATGTGCTTTTGGAAAATAAAAATTATGAAAAGGAATGTTATGAATATTAACCTGTTTATCAGGGGATATCAGCGATCCCCTAATTCTGGCTATACCGCCCTCTCACTGCGTGGCTCGTTAGCAGCGGCCGGGCTTCTCAGCCTGAGTACTGCGGTCTGTTTACAGACAGCACAAGCTGCGGATATCGGCAGCCAGAGCGGTACCAATATTACGGTTAACGACGGTGACCGGATCACCGGCGATACCGGCGATGCATCCGGAAACCGCTATGGTGTCCTGAACTCCTATAACAACGGTGCCGGAACCATCAATCTCGGCAATAACGTGACTGTGAATGTGACAGACACGGACAAATACGCCAAAGGCGTGGTTATTCAGGGAAATAACAGTGTATTAAACGCCAATGGCTTATCCGTGGATGTAAACGGTAAAAGCGCCATTGGTATTGACCTGTCCGGTAAAAAAGCAGAGGCCAATCTGGGAACCGGCAGCAGTGTGAAAGTGGAAGGAACCGGTAACGGCATGGCAAGCGGTGTTGTGGTCAGCAACGCCTCCACCCTGACCGCTGACCGTCTCTCTATTGAAACCAAAGGTAACAGCGGTACAGGCCTGTCTATCGCAGACTACGGCAGTAACGTCAATCTGGGCAGCGGCAGTACGATTAAAACCAACGGTACCGGAAGCTATGGTATCCGTATCGACGGCCTGAACGGCACCGCATCCAATGGCCCCGCCTATTTTACTGCCACTAATCTGACTATCGATGCACAGGGTTCAAGTGCATACGGCATGAATATCCAGAGAAACTCCATTGTTGATCTGGGTACTGACAGCAAAATTATGACCAACGGCGATAACGCCCACGGTATCTGGAGCTTTGGTGACATCAAAGCAGATGCCCTGACAATTATCGCCCGCGGAAGCAATGCCAACGCGCTGGAAGTTCGCGGCGGAACCGCCAATATCGGTGCCGGCAGCCATATGTATTCTGAACTGGGCGGTGGTCTGGTCACCAACGGCTCAGGTACGACCATCAACTTTACCGGTACGGCGGATAACCGTAATACTATTTTCTCCGGTGGTTCTTACGGTGCGTCTGCTCAGTTTTCCGGTGCTAAAATCAACCTGGCAAACACCGATATTACGATTGACCGCAACGGAAGCCTGGGTCTGGGACTGTGGGCGCTCGGCGGCGGTGTCATGACCGGTGATAATATCTCGGTAACAGGTGCCGCAGGCACCCGTGGTGTCTATGCCATGACCAACAGCCAGATTGATCTGACCGGCGACCTGACCATTAACATGGCAACCGCAGATCAGATAGCCATTGCCACCCAGCACAATGACGGCTATGCCGCCAGCCGGATTAATGCAACGGGCAAAATGCTGATCAACGGCGGTATTCAGTCACGGGGCGGCCTGATCAATGTGGATATGGCTTCTGGCTCACAATGGACCGGGAACGCCTACAGCGATAACGTCAACGGCGGCTTGCTGAATGTCACTATGGACAACAGCCGCTGGAATGTCACAGATGATTCCAACCTGGATAATCTGACACTGAATAATACCACCGTCGATTTATCGCACAGATTATCCGACACCGGTTACTCAACACTGAGTATCGCCAACCTCAGCGGCAACGGCGCATTCACGCTGCGGACTGATATTGTCGGTGACGGTGATGGTGTCAACAACGCCGGTGACAAACTGGTGGTAACCGGTACCAGCGCCGGTGATTATTCATTAACAGTCTTAAACCGCGGCAGCCTGGCCACAACCGGGAATGAAATTCTGACCGTCGTGGAAACCGCAGACGGCGCAGCCAGCTTTACTTCAACGTCTGAAGTCGAGTTAGGCGGCTATCTGTATGACGTGCGCAAGAACGGCAATAACTGGGAACTGTACTCATCAGGTGCCTATGTTCCGCCGCCGGTAGTCCCGGATCCTGATCCGGAACCAGAGCCTGAACCGGAAAAACCAAAACCACCGATCACCACCACGGCAGATGCAGGCGGTAATTTCCTTAACGTGGGCTATCTGATTAACTACGCAGAGACCCAGACACTGATGCAGCGCATGGGTGATCTGCGTCAGAACGGCGGGGATAATAACGCATGGCTGAGAGGCTTCGGCGGTAAATTCAACTCCTTTGCCGGCGGCAAAATGAGCGAATTTGACATGACCTACGGCGGTACACAGCTGGGCTTTGATAAACGTATCTCACCGGACACACCGCTGTATATCGGTACCTTTGCGGGCTTAACCCATGGCTCACCGGACTATCGCGGCGGGGACGGCACTGTCCGCTCATACCATCTGGGGCTTTACACCACCTATATGGCGGACAACGGTTTCTATGTTGACGGTATTGCCAAGGTCTCCCGGCTGAAAAATAAATTCAGCGTATCGGACAGCCAGAACAATAATGTCAGCGGCGACGGCAGCTCAACGGGGGTCAGTGTGTCGGCGGAAGCAGGCCGGAAATTCAGCCTGAGCCGGGCCGGTAATGGATTCTATATCGAACCGCAGGCACAGCTGACCTACAGCCATCAGGATTCAACCGGTATTCACGCCAGCAACGGCCTGAAAATCGACCTCGGCAGCTACGATTCCACCATTGGACGCGCCGGTACACTGATCGGCTATGAAACCACCACCGGTGACAGCCAGATTAACGTTTACCTGAAAACCGGTTTTGTCAGAGAGTTTCAGGGCAACACAGACTATAAACTTAACGGCTCCCGCGAAGCACACAGCTTCAAAGGAAACTGGTGGAACAACGGATTGGGCATCAGCGCCAATATCAGCAAAAAACATACCCTGTATGCAGAGGCTGACAGCTCAACCGGCAACCGGTTTGATCAATACCAGATTAACGGCGGATACCGTTTCAGCTTTTAATCTGTGAGGTGCTGTAAGTAAAAAGACGAAGAGGGATCTTCGTCTTTTTTTGTTTTCAGGGAAGTCTGGTTTACAGCAGATATCAATGCGGTAAATATAATTAATATTATATTGAAATCATTATAGTTTCTATAACAGTTAGCGCTATGAATATATTGAAAATTTTCAATTTTTGAGTATGTTAAGGATGACAACGGGATAATAATCATCAGGGAGAAATGATATTGGTCGATGCTATTTTTTCTGTCTATAAATACATTGATATCACAGTGATTTTTATCGCCTCTCTGTTCATCCTCTGGCTTTCATCCATCTGTAGTGGTCCACTAAAACTGGCCACGGTTTTAGAGTTTTTTCGGTATCGGTTTTCCGATTCGCTTGGTGGTAATCCACCGTTATATTCGTGCGGCCTGAGTTCGCTATAATACCCGACGATATAATCCGTTATTGCATGAGCAGCTTCACTGAAGCTGGTGTAACCGGTCACCGGCATCCACTCGCTTTTCAGGCTCCTGAAGAAGCGCTCCATCGGACTGTTATCCCAGCAGTTTCCGCACCTGCTCATACTTTGCCTGATCCGGTATCGCCACAGTAACTGCCTGAACTGCCTGCTTGTATAGTGACTACCCTGATCACTGTGGAACATGACCCCGGATGGCTTACTGCGTCTTTCCCATGCCATTTCCAGTGCTTTGGTGGTCAGCCTGCTGTCCGGAGAGAACGACATTGCCCACCCCACGGGTTTCCGCGCAAACAGATCGAGTACCACAGCAAGGTAAGCCCAGCGTTTACCCGTCCAGATATACGTCACATCGCCGCACCATACCTGGTCAGGCTCTGTCACTGCAAACTGACGTCCGAGGTGATTCGGGATAGCAATATGCTCGTGTCCCCTACGTTTATATCGGTGAACAGGCTGCTGACAACTTACCAGCCCCAGCTCCTTCATGAGACGGCCGGCAAGCCATCGCCCCATCCGGAAGCCCCTGAGTGTGGCCATCGTGGCGATACTTCTTGCACCAGCAGAGCCATGACTGAGACCGTGCAATTCCTGAACCTGACTACGTAATACGGCTCGCCTGCTATCTGGCTTGTCAGGGCGGTTTTTCCGGTATTTATAGCTGCTGCGGTGAATCCCGAACACATGGCAAAGCGTGGCCACAGGATAATGCGCTCTGAGTTTCCCGATTATCGAGAATTGTTCAGGGAATCTGACATCAGGAGCGCGGTAGCCTTTTTTAATATTTCATTTTCCATTTCAATACGTTGGAGTTTTTTTCTTCAGCTCACGTATCTCAATTTGCTCCGGCGTGACAGGGGAGGCTTTAGGTGTTTTGCCGGCACGTTCATCCCGTAACTGCTTTACCCACTGGGTCATAGTGGAAAGTCCGACATTCATGGCGTTTGCGGCATCTGCAACCGTATAGTTCTGATCCAACACTAACTGAGAGGATTCACGTCTGAATTCTGCACTGAAATTTCGTTTTTTCATTAAAGCACCTGTGTTGTCCTGAGGTGAGCATATCACCTCTGTTCGGGTGGCCAAATTTATTAAACCACTACAAAGTGAGTTCAACCGCCAGTCGGGTTAGGGTGAACCAGCAAAATCATGCCTTCACTGCGAGTAAGTTTATAGGCTTTTGCTTCAGGCTTAGCCGAACGAACCTTCACATCACTCAGAGCCATGATGAGTATCCTTTCAAGGGTTCTGTGTGGGTACAAACATTATCGAACCGGGATATACCCGCAGTTGTATCCATATCAGTAAGTTGATGTAGATTGAATCAGGTTGACTTAGGTTGAGTGAAAAAGCGAGGAAAGCCTTGCCAATACTGGATTTCAGGCACAAAAAAAGCCACCTTGCGGTAGCTTGATTTCACTTAAGAATGCGAAGGCCGCACCGCGATTTACGCCATAACCAATTGAAATAAATGAGCTAATAAAAACAAGTGATCACAATGTATACTCACATGTATACTCAACGCGATTCCCTGTGAATACAGCTAGCTAAAAACTACTCTTCATCTTCTTCCACAGGCTCCAGCACGTCAAGTACGACTCGCACCATAGCAATAGAACCAATACGGATAAAAGCATCTTCTCCATCTTCGTCGGTTAGCATATAACGATCTGTCGTTTCAGGCTCGCAATCCAGCGTGTCAAAGAACGCATTCAACTGACCGATATCATCCGTCTCTTCGTTTTGCGGCGCATCAGGCTCAACACTCAGTGGAATCACTGGTCCGCCGTTTACCAGCGTGAGATGGACATTAAAATAATCGTCTTCGTAGGCATCATCCTCTTCGCTCACGATGGGGGCAAAGCCATCAGACAGAAACTGATGAAATATCACTTCACGCATATTTAACGCATAACGATACTCGGAAGAATCAAAAACGAAGAAGCGTTCTGTGTTTGGGGTGTTTTGTTCCTGAAAATAATAATAAAACCTCCGCTTATCCGCTGCTGAAATGGGCAACAGCAAATAGTCCTGCTGCCCCTGTAGCCAAAGTTTTACGGTCCAGAGACCGCTATCCATTTCAATACCGCTTGTGGCTATCGCCTCAAGATCTTCATCGGTTTTACGATGCTTCTTGCGGAAGTCGTTTATCAACCGATCGCTTTCCGGGAACACTACGTTTAGAGGTTTATCCAGGGCATTGCATATTGCCTGTGCAAGACTCAGCTTTGCCGCAACCTTCCCAGTTTCGATACGCTGAATTTGTTGCTGGCTGGTGCCGACCATAAATGCCAGCTCGCGCTGAGTGATAGATAGCTGGGTACGGAGCTGTCTGATGTTGTTCTGTAACATGGCATCCATCCTTCAGAAGGAGTAGAAAGTGCCATTAAAACACAGAATTGAGTAAAAAACACAAATCTGTGTTTTTTACTCATTCATCAACACTCATGGACGAAAAGAAAATCGTTTCATCGTTCTTCTTTGGTATGCCAGAGATCCACGATATAGATGTCACTATCGCGAAGTTCGTAGTGAACCTCGTAATCATCGAATAATACTTTTCGGACCTCACGAGGTTCATACCGAGTCTGCTGTATGCCAATTGCCGGATTCGCTGTAAGACCAGCACAACCAGTCATCAGGCGATCCAAAACGTCATCGGCGTGCTGGCGGCTGTACTGAAGGGCAAAACGGTAGATACGCTCCAGGTCATCCTGAGCTTTAAGCGTCCAATAAACTTCCATTTATCAGGATTTCTTTAAGCGATTAGCAAAATCCACCATGTCCGAGTGGCTCACCACGCGACCAGCATCCACATCGGCAAGACCGGCCTGAATGCTCTGATGACGCCGTTCTCTTTCGGCCAGCATACTGGTCAACGCTTCTTTAATAATCCAGCTCTTAGAACGGTCCAACTCAATTGCCAGATTTTCAACAGCAGCAGCCAACTCAACAGGTATCTGTGCGCTAATGGTTTGTTTAGTAAGCGAACCCATAGGGATTACCTCGTTTAATAACATTTAATAACTCCTATTAAGATTAGCATAGAGGTGCCTATAAAAACATCACATCTCATTTCGCAGGCAACATTCCCGGAAAGTGCTTCGCTACGATGTCATTCATCTTCTCCACCAGATCCAAGCGTTTAAAAGTGATATGTCCACTGCCCTTCTGAAAGTAGCGAATAGTGAACAACTCATCTTCGAAAATCTGCTGATGCGGATTATCGCGCACAAAATCCATAAACCGGATGGAGACATCACGCCGGTTATCGGGAATGGTCTTCCCATCCAGCAGGTAGAACATCCGTTCCAGATCGGCAAGCTGATCGCGCCGCCAGCCCCAATTCAGGCTGTAGCCCCATCGGTCGTGCTTCACCAGATTGTTGATGATGATCTTCTTGCCGAAACAACAGGGATTGTTGGTTTTATAGTCCCAGCTTAGTCCTTTGAATACGTTAATAATCCCACGTTCGAAAACATCCTGTTTATTGTGGTGGAGTTGTTCAAAGGTACTCAGGATGTTGGTTTCACTGATGGTCGGAAGATCGCCCTCCTCTAGGTTTTTAGCCCACTGGCTGCGGGCTTCGGCATCCATCAAGGTCAACATCCCGGACTTCAGCATGAGATCGCGCCAGATACTGCGATCGATATTGCGGGTAATCACCGGCATCGCTTTATCTACTGGTTGCATCAGCCAGCAGTCAAAGGAATGGCCCTGTCGCATCGCCCAATGCTCCGCCACATCACCACCGATGCTGGAGGTTAGCCGCGAGATATCATCAAGCTTATGGATCAGGATTTCTATCAGGCTCAGCGCAGCATCACGTCCTGTAACAATGCGTTCAATACTGGTTGAACAAATCAGCTCATTATGGTCGGTTAAAACTTCAGCTTCTGTTTGCATGATTTTTGTCCGTATAAAAGCAAACGCGCCTGCCGGGAGTGGCAGGCGCATTATGCAATGAGTAAATAAGGAAGACAGATCGGGAATGTAATTCGGGAAGGAGGCTCGCAAGATTCAGCGCGTCGAAGGATGATGACTTCGCCGCAACAGACCCGTTGCCTGTCGCGCCCGCAAAATGTCTACAGCCCGCAGATAAGGCGATTGTTCCTGCCTGCTAAATCCTCTGCGATCGATACGAACCAGTTCGTACTTTTCCACCAGAAAGTTAACGGCATCAGCCAGCGTAATACCGGCGTTGATATGCTCCTGAATAACGTTCTCATCACTGAACGGCGTGTCGTTCAGCGTCAGGCCATAGTGTTGCCCCAGCAGGCGCGTAAGTAGCGTTTGCCAGACAACTACGGGCGTCGGGCATGGCTTAGCCGCCCGCAGAGTTGATGCAGGTAAAGTTTTCATGGGGTTGTTCTCGTTAAGGGTGAGGCTAAAATCGGTCAGCGTTGAGTAGGGTAAATGACGATGTAGACGTAACCATAAGAGCCAAGCGTGTCAGCTTCACAGGTAAATCCATCATGGTACAGGGTGACACAGTGCGCATAACGGGGGTTTAGTTCCCCGGAGAGTAGCATTAACTCCATCTGCTCCACGAAATGCGGAAATGCTGCATTCAGTTTGCGGCTCTCAGCTTCATTAAAAATGCCGGTGACACCGGCCCGGTCAGCCAGGTAATGCAATTGATTTCTTTCCTGTACCAGCCGTGCTCCTACACGCGGCGTGATATCGCGTCGAAGCCCCCATTCGATGGGATCGTTTTTCTCCATCATTTCCTCCTGTTTTATATCCGTTAAGTAGGTGAAATTTCTCGCTACAGCCAGCCCCGTTCAGCAAAAGACAATATTTCGCCATTACCGATAATGAAATGGTCCAACACCCGAACCTCGACCAGACCCAGAGCGTTTACGATTTGGGCGGTGATGGTTCTGTCTGCCTTACTTGCATCCGTAATCCCTGACGGATGGTTATGGGCGACTATCACCGCTGCTGCGTTATGGCGCAGTGCAGATTTTACAATTTCACGGGGATGAACTTCGGTATGGCTGATCGTGCCGAGAAATAGAGTTTCGTGTTCCAGCAGGCGATGTTGATTATCGAGGTAGAGTACGATAAAGACTTCTCGTTCCTGTCGCGCCAGATGCAGTTGTAGCCAGGTTTTCGTACAATTCGCGGCAAGAAACTGTTCACCAGGCTGGCGCAGGTATTTCTCCAGCAGGCACATGGCGCGGCGGATAATACGCTGTTCATTCACCGGCAAAGTCGGGGGTAAAATCAGTTCAGGCATGGAGGTTCCTTTAAAGCAAAAGCCCCCGCAACCGGGAGTTACAGGGCTATCAACAAACTCGAATAAGCGATTCATGATGCAAGTTGCAGCATATTTTCAGCCATCACCCACAACGCGCGATTGAGCTTTACATCGCCGTCGATTCCTTTCACAGCACGAGTATGGGTGCGCTTTCCTTTGGTCGTTCGTCCCGACAGGCCGCCTTTAATCAGGTTTTCCTGAATACGCTGGTAAGTGGTCCACAGGTCGTCGCTTTCGTCCTGCCAGCGGCGTGGAGAGAGTGTCTGCGATTCCGTCACCGGCTGGTGATCTTTGCCATAACGATACGTCAGCGCTGCTTTTGCCAGTGCCTGCTGTGCCGGTGGAGGTAACATCAGCGACTGCATGGCGTCGCGTTTCTCTTCCACGCGGTCAAATATCCCCAACACTTCGTAAGCCCCTTCAATAACCTTCTCTACTACGTTGCCTTTATGCGGCACACGCACCTCGCCAAAACTCTCACCGCAAATCAGCCCATTCTGACAAACCGATCTGAATAATCCCGGTAACATCTGGTAAGAACTGGAGCCATCATGACTGTTAAGCAGGATGATTTCCGGCACCTGTTTACCCGTGATTTGTCCTGCGCGGCGAAGGCGCAACATGTGTTTGGTGTGTTCTCGCTTACTCTGGTCCCTCACTCGAGTCTGGCAGGCAAAGAACGGCTGGAAGCCTTCCTGTTGCAAGTTATCGAGTAAAGTGATGGTTGGAATGTAGGTGTAGCGATCGCTACGGGATTCATGCTTCTCTTCGCTGAAAACGCTGGGTACGTAATGGGCCAGTTCGTCGCGGGTTAACGGGCGGTCGCGGCGAACGAGATTGGCCGCACCGAAGCGGCTAGCTAAACGGGTCATAGCTATTCCTTATTTAGAGATTAAAAACGAAAAGGCCATGCTTCCCGAAGGAGGCATGGCCTGATGTGTAGTGAGGTGTTGTGCTAAGTTGGGACTTGGCAGAATCAAATCTAAGCCAGTTATGATGCCTTCTTCCCGGCAACCGATACTGACAGTGGCTGGTAATACTGTGGGTCGAAAATGGACAGTGGCAGCCTGACCTGGTAGCCGTTGCGCTCTTCAGTCGCCTTTATGATTTCAACAGTGCTGACGTTTTCGACACATTCATGCTCCAGAAAAGCGTCCTGAGAACGAGTGGCATCACTGTCACCAAAGGGGGCAACATCCATGGTTCCCGTAGCCAGCGTGTTGCCCGACTTATCTTTCAGCCGCAGCGAAACAGCCAATGGGCCAAAACCCATACCACTACCGCCGTTATCCAGGCGGAACTGATACGAACAGATATTACCGGGAGTCCACACCGTATCGGTGTTGCGGATGCTGATATAGCGCTGTTCATCTGCGTAAGCGGAGGATGGAAGGCACAACATTAAACCGACAATGAGAGATAAAACTTTAGCAGTTCGATTAACGAGTGGCAGGATATTGTTGCAATCTGGCTTCGCAAATATCTTTAACATTATGGTGAAAGGCATAACAATAACCTTCTGATAATCTTGGTCCATCATTCTTTTCCTTTGATAGTTATTGCGAAGAAATTAGCAGTTGCCTGTGCGACGACACAATTCCGCCAGGCTTTGCTGCGCCACCCATTGCTGTAGCTTCCGATCCTCTTCCGAGCGCTTAGCCGCCAATGCGGCCTGTTGTTGTTTATTTACGCAGTTATCCGGAATGACCGTAACTACTTGTGGGCTGAATTTCTCCCTGACTTTAGCCAGTTCGTTATCAATATTATCGACCTTAGGATAGCTGTATAGAACACTTTGCTCCGCTTCGTATCTGGCTGAGGACTGGTTATCTATAATGGCGAAGTAGCAGCCTTCCCCTTTATCATCTCCCTGATAAACCGTTTCAATATCATTGTAGGTTTCACCGACAGGACTCAGTTTTAGTTGACGAATGGTGTGGGTTTTCTTATCGGCCAGGAAAATTGCACCACCACCACGGACACGTAGCAGAAACTGCTTCGTCCATGGGTAGTTATCAATCACGCTGGCCTGATAGAGCATGTTGTGCAGCGTGTTGTCATCCATACCATCGGCGGATCTCCAGCCGTCGGCCTGCATGTATTGCCAGGCTTTAACAGTGCCGACGGTGTTTCCAGCGTCAGCCGAAAAAACAGTACCGAGGCAAAGGCTGGCGGCCAGCACTGTAGTGGTAAGCAATTTCATTGTGATTATTCCTTCTGAGGTATAAGCCCGTCGTCAGTTGCGACAAGCAATGAATGGAAAAAGCGAAAGTGTGGTAAAGCCTGAAGAAAATCCGGGCGAGAGAGGATGTCGCGCACTATTACATCTGGGCTAAAGCTATCCTTGTGTAGCGTGACCGCCCGAATATCGGTCAGGGGAAAGACGGCAATCCGTGCCTGATGCTCGCCTGTCAGATACCACTTGCCTTCGCGCAAAACCAGCCGATAGGGAGCAAGGCCTGTACACCGGCAACCGTTACCGAGCAGCGTCACCTTTCGATGTTCCGATACGGCACTTACTAACCGAGTGAATATGCCTGAGTCCGGGGATGAAACCTGGGCTGTTCCCTGCCAGATAAGGCAAGGAGACTCCCCTGATCCGCTCAACAGTGAACTGACCAGATGGTTATCCATATCAGGAAACAGTGCTTCAACGCCTGACTGGCGGGCAAATGTCATTACCGCGAGTTCTCTTTGGCGGCTACCGGATAACAAACGGCACCGGCCTTTGCGATACTCCAGGTCCAGATACATCAGCCGTTCCCGAAAGTCCCGGCGTAGGGTTCGAACCGACACACCAAATTCCATTGCCAGCGCTCGCAAATCCAGTGTTTCGCCAGCCACCAGACGGCTGATAATCAACGACAGCCTGACGGCAAGCCGGTCATGGCGGCGTTCAGCCTGAGTCATGAGACAAGTTCTCCAGTGGGATAATTTGCTGATAATAAAACGGTTATTTTAACTAGGGGGTAGGACAGGGAATGGACACAAGAAGACGTATTTTTTACAGTTGCCAAAATCAGTCGTGACGGGGCGTAAAGGGGAAACCGCCGAAATTCAGCAGATTATAAAACGTCAGAACGGACAGGGTATGTCCCGAAGATAATGGCAGGTAAGCCAGCTCAGAAGAAAATCCAGTCCCAAACGGCACGGGCAACGGATGCTACGGCATCGCGGACTGTACGAATGACCGCTTTTAGTGGCGCGGCAATAAATGATGCCGCTTCCGCAGAATCAAACACCTCACCTACTGCGCTGCCGAAACTCTCACGTGCCTGCTTTTTTACCGGTTCATTGCATAGCCTCCCATGCAATTGCGTCGCCACTGGGCTGGTGGCACGATCCGGAAGGCAACGCATCATGGTTTCTATCATTGATGGCAGATTCCAGCTTGTTCGGGCTGAGACAACGCACACCGGATGGGACGCTGAAAATAGCTGGCAAATGGACTCCAGCCTGGCCTTGATATTAGCCGACTGCTTAGGTGAAGGAGTATTGCTGGCAGAGTTCCATTCATGGCATGGCTCGATTTTGTCAGCCTGGTTAACGACAAACAGTATTCGCTGTTGGTAACCCGTCATCACTCGTCGGTAGAAGCGCTCATCCACAGAGAAAGCGCGATCATCGGCTTTGATAACCCACAGGATGAGATCCAGCTCAGGGAGGATACGACGATACAAAGATTCATATTCTTTATCCCGTTGCTCACTCTCACCGACACCGGGTAGATCTACAAGTATCAGACTATGTTCACCGCTGCTCAGACGCAATCGCAGCACTTCACGAGTGCAGGCATCGACTTCACTGACGGGCGTGACCTCACTCCGGAACAACGCATTGCAGAGCGACGATTTTCCCGCACCTGTTTTGCCCATGATGCCGATGACCGGTTCGTAGTAAGTGAGCTTGTAAATATGGTCAAGAATGTGTTTGCCGAAAGCATGGGGGAGTGACGCCAACGGTTTCTCGATGGCTTGCAAACCTTCTGATTTTTTCATGAAACGACCTCAGCCAGAAAATAAAACCCCCGAGTCAGAATGGCTTCGGGGGCATTCAATGAAATAATATCTGTCTGAATTTTTTTAAAATGTTATCACTGCTTTGATCTTTTATTTTTGTATGCAGCCATAATTGCATGTTCAACTACCTTATCGTTTGATATGCATTCATCTAAGGCTAACGTCCTTAACATCCGATGAGCATCTTCTGAAATGTAGATATTCAGTGGCTTTAGCTTTTTATATACTTTGTTTTTCAACCTATTCTTTTGTGTTGCCCATGCACTTTTGAACTTAATTTTAAATAAGCTCACTGTATCAGGTGACCCTGAGTTTTTCTTTCTCCATTCGAAGTATAGTGCGTAGCACCATGCAAGAGTTTCGTCTCTGGAATTACCACAAACACGCACACCTAAAGACGGAATATGTTTGTCTAGATAACCTTTTAACCAACCAGAAACATCATTTTCTTGAGAGGAAAAATCACTAAAAAGATCTTCATGCTCAATTAATTTAGCCCATTCTATTGCTTTAGATTTCATAAACTCCTTAGGTGTTATACTCAGCGGCCAGCTGTAAATTACCTTCCTGATATTCTGTATCCTGACAAGATGATCGGGCGGTAAAGAATCTGGAGACAAAATATCAAGAACCCCCGTTCCTAACGTCATTCCTTGTGTTTCAGAATATAATTCACATGCCAACCACAGGCTCGCACGAGCATCACTTTTAAACCATCCAAGATCAACTTCCGTAGGGAAGGAAAATGATTGATAGCTTTCCACCTCAGCGAAGAAAGTGTCTAAATCCTGCTCGTTATGACCAAGAGACTGGCAGTGTTTTCTGACACGTTCGAGGTAGGTGCGATAATTCTTATCACCTGCATGTGATGGGCAATTAATATTGTATCGCTGTAGTGCATTTTCCAGGATTTTTATCATTTCACCATCATTACGAACTACCCGAACCATTTTCAATCTCTCACGCCAATAAAATCACTTAGTGATTTACAGTAATTTTAAGTTGCATATCATCTTGTTTTACATGTACTTCACATTGATTTCAAGTGAAAAAATTCTAAGTTATCATGGTCAAATGTTACGTATTCACTGGATGCATTGGTATCTGAGTGGTGATTCTATTACAAAAATTTAGAGGCAGGAACGTCTATCAGGGCGTGGAACAGTTCAAGGATAAAGCAGTCATATCCACAAATTCGGGATACCTCAAAAGTTAGTGATAGCAAAACTGCGGTACTGTTACTTTTAGGGGGCATTTCGGTCTATGATTTGGTCGCCAATTCGTACTCCCCGTCGAGGATGGTTTTCCATCATCCTCGATTATCACCTCAGAAAACGGGTTATGCTTTAAAAAACCACAACAGAGAATTAAGGTTAATTAGTATTATTAAAAGAAGTACATACAATTATCATATCCAACATGAGTAAAAGATGATGAGCATCTACTAGATAGCCCTATCGATTTATACTCGTATAAATTTTACAGAACCACCTCTTCCTTTGAATCACTACTGAGGAAGAAAAATGAAACGACCATATAACGCCAACCCAAAGTATAAAATGGATGGGCTATTGCTGACTGATATCAATACGCATATGGAGGCTATGTTCCAGCGATTTTCAAAATTACTACCTTTCAGGATCGACTTTGCCTATAAAAAGAACTCAGCAAGCTTTGGGCATGCCTGCAAACATTCAATGTATAACGAAGTCCAAATAATGATTAAAGAGTTCGAAAAATCCCTTCCGATTGTGGGCTATTACTGGGTGATAGAGTACACGAAGAGAAAAGGACTGCATGTCCATTTTGTTTGCTATCTGAATGGGCAGTTTCAGAACTGTCATTATCCTGTGTCCCGAGCAATGGGGAATATTTGGAAACAAGTGACAAATCATGATGGATATCATCACCTTTGCGTCCCCAAAGATATTTACGAAGTCAAAATTGGCAAGGTTATCCGGCATTTTGATACGGACGAGATCGATGATCTGCGTTATGTCATTAGCTATCTGGCTAAATGTGAGCAAAAGGAAAATGGCATCATCGCGGGTAAAAGCGTGATACCGGTAAGAAGCAACCGAGGTAGACCACGCATACGCTGAACAACCTTCACTGACTTTTTACAGATTCACCGGTTGGTATGTCGGAGCTGGCATAAGTAATCATTAACCACGACTCCGGCTAACCCAATGCTACCGGAGAACTCAATCATGACCATCAAACCTTCCTTACTTGAAGACCAATTTGTCGATATGGCTTTCATTACCCGTCTATTAAGCGTCAGTGATAAGTGGATATACCGACTCATCAAAGATGGTGTCTTTCCGAAACCCATCAAGCTAGGGCGCAGTTCCCGCTGGCTACAAAGCGAAATAGAGTCCTGGTTGCAGGAGCGCATCAGCCAGTCCCGTCAGTAATCACCTTTGCGAAAACCATCAGCGTCATCTCCCCAAAGCCAATATGACGCCAGTTTGAATACAGCACATACGGATAATCCCCCCATGCAAGATACAATCGCTCGCTATAATTTTTTACTCAAAACCTACCAAAGCTGGCTTACCGATCTGACTAAACTGACTGTCAGGCATGGAATATGCCATCAGAATATTTATCCCAGCCATTACCTTACGCTGTCGACACTCTACTTCCCGGATACCGGCCCTGTTCCTGGGATCGTACCACAGTGCCTGTACCGAATGATCTATAACAAAACCAAGCCAGAACCGCTGAGTATTCAAAATGATTTACGTCTTAGCCTGGAGACTGACGGGCAATTGCTTTTTACTCACGGAGGCCTTGAAGGTGTATTGCTTAGCGAGTGTGTCAGGCTCAAGCAACGCTCACTTGCCAATAAACTGATAAGCCTGCTTCAGCAGTTCAATAACGTGGAGTATCGCCATAAGCTTGTTTGGCTTTTCTGGTATGATCGTATGCTCGGAGCGCCTCTCGACGACTGGCTGGAGAACCTTAAGAAAATGAATGATGAAGAGTTCTGCTTTTGGCTGTTACAGCGTCAGGAAGAAAACTCAAAGCTAACCCATCTAATGGATGAATATGTGAATTTTACGCACCACTGAAGTTATCCTGCCCCGTACCACGTGTTCATTCTTCAGTGCCCTGAAGATGTACAAGCTCACTTTGTTTGCCAAATTAGTGTGATATTCTTTTCAGAAATGCTGTTGTATCCACGACATAAGGCGATGATTGATGAAGCAGTCTCTCAATTTTGAAATGTTGCGCAGCCAGTGGCCGGAACTGGCAGAACTCGCGTGTATGGCGGAACGCTATGTTCACTCCGATCCGGAAAGCTGTCTGGTCAAGCTGCGCAACTACACCGAATTGATGGTGCGTTGGTTATACCGTCAGGAACGGCTGCCTGAAGGCATCAAAGCAAATCTGTACGATTTAATGAACGCCGATGTGTTTACCAGCATGATGCCGGAAGCCATCATCATGAAAATGGATGCGCTGCGTATCCACGGCAACCGCGCCGCGCACGGTGGACGTATCAAAGCCAAAGATACCTACTGGCTGCTTAAGGAAGCGTATTTATTAGGTGTCTGGCTATATGTTCGTTACGCCCACGGTAATGTTGATAACTGCCCCAAATTTTCTCTCCCTCCGTTAACGCAATCTTCAGGTCGTGCAGATGAAAAACGTCTGGAGGATGCAATCAGGGCTCAGGATGAAAGCCGTGAGCGCGAACTGGCGTTACAACGCGCACTTCAGCAAGAGCAGGAAAAAGCCGAACACCTCACCCAGCGCCTGAATGAAGCCAGAGCTCGCAACCAGCATGTTGCCGACATCCTCTCTATTGATGAAGCGGAAACCCGCCGCCGCCTGATTGACTCCCGCCTGCTTGCTGCTGACTGGAATGTAGGCGAAGAACTTAAAAATACCGATCAGGTTACGCAGGAGCATCCTGTTAAAGAACAGCCTACTGCAACTGGCGACGGTTATGCGGATTATGTCTTGTGGGATGAAGCGCATAAACCGCTGGCGGTGGTGGAAGCAAAAAAAACCAGCGTCAATGCCGAGCAGGGGCGAGTTCAGGCCCGGTTGTATGCGGACTGGCTGGAAAAAGAATATGGTCAGCGCCCGGTTATCTTCTACACCAACGGCTACGACATTTGGCTGTGGGACGACCATAAAACTCATGGTTATCCCCCGCGTCGGGTATTTGGCTTCTACAGCAAGGAAAGCCTGCAATATCTTATTCAGCAGCGAGAAACCCGTCTGCCACTGAACAGTGTGCCGCACGTTAAAGATAACGAAGGTAAGGCCGTTGCCGGACGTTTGTATCAGCTTGAAACCATTGCCCGCGTCAGCGAACGGTTTACCAATAAGTATCGACAATCGTTAATTGTACAGGCTACCGGTACAGGTAAAACCCGCGTGGCAATTGCACTAAGCAAACTGATGATTGATGCCCGCTGGGTAAAACGTGTCCTGTTTCTTTGCGACCGCAAAGAGCTACGTAAACAGGCGGCGAATGCCTTTAATCAGTTCACCAATGAGCCGCTGTATGTGGTCGGTAAATCTAAAAAAGCAGACAGGCAGAACGCCAGGATCTATATCGCCACCTATCCCGGCATGATGAAAATCATGGATCATTTTGATGTTGGTTATTTCGATCTGATCATTGCCGACGAATCCCATCGTTCTATCTACAACGTCTACGGCGATCTGTTTAAGTATTTTGATGCCCTCCAGATTGGCCTGACAGCCACGCCAATCGACATGGTGAGTAAAACCACTTTCGGCCTGTTTGGTTGTGAAGGACGTATCCCTACCGCCAACTACAGCCTGGAAGATGCCATCGCCGATAACAATCTGGTTCCCTATGAGGTTGTCACGCACACCACAGAATTCCTGCGCGAAGGCATCAAACGGGAGAAATTAAGCGACGCACAAATCCGCGAACTTGAAGAACAGGGTATCGATCCTAATACGCTGGAATTTGATGGCAAGGCGCTGGATGAGGCAATTTATAACAAAGACACCAACCGCTATATCCTGCGTAACCTGATGGAAAATGGCCTGAAAGATCGGGACGGCCAACTGCCAGGTAAAACCATCATTTTCGCCCGTAACCACAAACACGCGCTGCTGTTGAATGAATTGTTCGACGATATGTACCCGCAGTTTGCCGGACGCTTCTGCCAGGTCATCGACAACTACGATCCCCGCGCCGAGCAACTGATTGACGATTTTAAAGGGCTGGATGAAAGCACCAACAAAGAGCTGACCATCGCTATCTCTGTTGACATGCTTGATACCGGTATTGATGTTCCGGAAATTGTGAATCTGGTCTTTGCCAAGCCGGTCAAATCGAAAGTGAAGTTCTGGCAGATGATTGGCCGTGGCACGCGCCTCTGTTCGGGACTCTACGGCTACGATGAAAATGGCAAACCGCTGGATAAACAGAAATTCCGCATCTTCGATCACTGGGGCAACTTTGAGTATCACGAGCTGCATACTGAAGAGGCCGAAGTCACAGCTACTAAATCGCTGGCACAAAAACGCTTCGAAGCGTGGGTTATGCTGGGGGCCGCTGCGCAGCGTAAGTTCGACAAACAGGCGGTGGATTTAGTCGCTCACCAGCTCCGCGAGCAAATCAACGCGCTGGATGAAAAGTCGATTGCCGTGCAGGAAAAGTGGCAGCAAAAAGCGCAGTACAGCGATGAAAAAGTGCTGCGCCAGCTTTCCCCGAAAACACAGCAGGATCTGCTATCTGTCCTGGCCCCTCTGATGCAGTGGCTGGACGTTCGCGGGCAAAGCGATGCCATGCGCTTTGATATGGATATTCTGGCGGCGCAAACTGCCCGTTATACCAACCCGGAAGAGTTGGATGTGCTCTGGCCGGTCATCATCGAGAAAGTGGAACGTCTGCCGCCGCATCTGACTCAGGTGCAGCAACAGGGACAACGGATTAATCAACTTCGTGATTTAGGCTGGTGGAAGCAAGCCAGCCTGGAAGAGCTGGAGGATATCCGCATTCATCTGCGCGGTATAATGCACCTGATGGAGAAAGATGCGACGCCAAAATTTGGTTCGATACAGGTGGATATTACCGAAGATGCAAACCTAATCCAGACGGAAACCCGCAAAACCAACATCCGCTCAATTGATTTCAAACTGTATCGTCAGCAGGTTCAGGGAGCGCTGGAGCCGCTGTTCCAGCAAAATCCGGTGCTGAAGAAAATCCGCAACGGCGAGCCGGTGACGCAAAGCGAGCTGGATGAACTGGCTAAGCTGGTGCTGATCCAGAACCCTAACGTTGATATCCGGGCGCTGAAAGAGTTCTACCCGCAAGCGACCGCCAGCCTGGATAAACTTTTGCGTACCATTATCGGGATGGACAGCGATGCGGTTGAAGTGCGTTTTGCCCAGTTCGCCGCTGACAACAGCCTGACCAGCCAGCAACTGCGCTTCCTGTCATTGCTGAAAAACCACATCCGCGATTACGGCACCATTGAAATGCGGCAACTTTTTGAACAGCCGTTTACGCATATCCACAACGAAGGCGTTACTGGCGTATTCCCGGATCTAGAGCAGATCGTCCGGTTGCAAAAGATAGTCGAAGAGCTGGGTGTTGTGACCGACGCAGCGACGGTATAATACACACATGACAAGCCCCGGCAGCGGGGCTTTTATATTTATAACAGGGTATAGGCGTTAACAATGATCACCGGTGACTTAAAAAGTAAAATCGACGGGCTGTGGGAAGATTTCTGGGTGGGTGGTATCACAAACCCGCTGACCGTTATCGAGCAGATCACCTACCTGATGTACTCCAGGATGCTGGATACCCAGGAACAACGGGACGAGAAGCGTAAGCAAATCGCAGGCGTTGATTTTAAACCACGCTTTGCGCCTGAGCAGCAGGAGTTCCGCTTCAGCCACTACAGCAACCTTGGCTCGGACGAGATGATGGAAGTTGTGCGCGACGGCGTGTTCCAGCATTTCCGTCAGCTTGGGCAAGCTGAAGATACGAAAGTGACGTTGCTGGGCAACTTTATGAAAGATGCTCGCCTGGAGATTGTTAAACCGTCACTGCTGACCAAAGCCGTGGAGGTGATCAAAAACCTGCCGCTGGATCGTGGCGACACCAAAGGCGATCTCTACGAATACTTGTTAAGCAAGCTGACCACCGCCGGGATCAACGGTCAGTTCCGCACGCCACGCCACATTATCCGCACAATGGTTGAAATGATGGAGCCAAACCCGGCACGTGGTGAAACGATCTGCGATCCGGCCTGTGGTACGGGCGGTTTTCTGGCAACCAGTTATGAGTACCTGCTGGAGAAATACAGTTCACTGGAGTCCATTCATACCGAGATTGGCACCAACGAACGCGGCGAATTAGAAGAGCAAAAAATCTTTACCGGCGATCTGCTGACGCCGTGGCGTGACCATGTGGATAACAACATGTTCCACGGTTACGACTTTGATACCACCATGCTGCGTATTGCCGCCATGAACCTGATTATGCACGGAGTTGAAGAGCCGGATATTCATTATCAGGACACCATGAGCCAGAGTTTCAGTACCAACTTCCCGCAGGCCAGTAAAAACGCATTCAACCTGATTCTGGCGAACCCGCCGTTTACTGGTTCTCTGGATGAGGAAGATATCGACTCCACGCTGTCGGCGATGGTGAAAACCAAGAAAACCGAGCTGCTGTTCCTGGCGCGTATTCTGCAAATGTTAAAAGTGGGCGGGCGCAGTGCCACTATCGTGCCGCAGGGCGTATTGTTTGGTTCCAGCAAGGCGCACCAGTCGCTGCGTAAAACGCTGGTGGAAGATAACCAACTGGAAGCGGTGATCAACCTGCCTTCCGGCGTATTTAAACCTTACGCGGGTGTAGCGACGGCGATCCTGATCTTTACCAAAGGCGGCCAGACGGATGAGGTCTGGTTCTACGATCTACAAAACGACGGCTACAGCCTGGATGACAAGCGTAACCCAATAAAATACAACGATTTGCCGCATTTATTAGCGAGCTGGAAGCATTACCGTATTTTGCGAGGGCTACCAGTTGATAATTTTATGGGCGAGAGATCAGCCTCGTTGCTTAAGCAGCAATATCCGGAAGGGATTGATGCTGGTGTTGATTTTAAAGATCGCACTCAGGCGGCGTTTGTAGTACCGAAAGAGGATATTGCGGCGCAGAAATACGATCTCTCTATTAATCGTTATAAAGAGGTGGTGTATCAGGCTGAGGTATATGAAGATCCGAAGGTGATACTAAAGCGGTTAAAAGATTTGGAAAAAGAAATTCTGGCGGATTTGGATGAGCTGGAGGGGATGCTGTGATTGACAGTAAATTAGTAGAATTTGTCGAGAAAGATTTTTGTAGTGTTGTAAAAGACCTTACTTCAGGAAATCCTAAGATAGGAAGTAAAGATTACCTTACAGAAGGAAGATTTCCAATAATTGATCAAGGAAGCAACTTTTGCAGTGGTTATACAAACTCTAAAGAGCTTTTATGTAATATAGAGCTACCATGTATCATTTTTGGAGATCATACCAGAGTATTAAAGTATGTTGATACCCCATTTGCTCTTGGAGCTGATGGGGTAAAAGTTCTGAAGCCAATAAAGGGATTAAGCGAAAAATATCTTTTTTATTTTTTAAAAAATTTAGATATTCCGTCAGCGGGATATAGTAGGCACTTTAAATTCCTGAAAGAAAATAATATTAAGTATCCGTTACAGCTAAGTGAGCAAAAACGTATCGTATCTATTCTTGATAAAGCCGATGGTATACGCCAAAAACGCGAGCAAGCTATTAAACTGGCTGATGATTTTTTACGTGCTACGTTTTTGGATATGTTTGGCGATCCTGTTGAAAACCCAAAAAAATTAAAAAAATCCCCTATTACTGAATTGGCTGATATCATCACAGGATTTGCATTCAAAAGTAATGATTACGTTGGTGATTCATCAGAATCGGTACGGCTTTGCAGAGGGGCAAATACGCTTACGGGGTATTTAGATTGGGCTGATACAAAATTCTGGCCAAAAAATAAACTAGAAAAACTAGATAACTATTTAATTAAGGCAGGTGATATTATCCTTGCTATGGACCGTCCGTGGATATCCAATGGGTTAAAAGTATGCATATTTCCTGAAAGTCAGCGAGAAACGTACTTAGTTCAGCGTGTAGCTAGGTTACGTCCTCGCAGTGAATCTTATGTAAATTATATTTATAGTTGCATTAAATCGCCTGCTTTCGAAAACCATTGCTGCCCAACAGAAACAACGGTGCCACATATATCTCCAGTTGAACTTAAAAACTTTGAAGTTTTAATTCCACCCGACAAACTCATGGATAAATTCCATTCGATTGCATCAACAATCAATAATAGCTTAAATAAAATGGCATCAGGCGATATTAGTAGCGACGCTCTTTTATCTAAGTTAAGTCAGCAGGCTTTTTCAGGACATCTTAAGAGGTAAGTACATATGGACTTATTTGACCTGTTAACAATTAAATTTACCTTTCCCGCGAAAGCTGCACCTGCAAGAAAAGTGGGTCGGAATTTAGTTCATAAGTTACTTTGCCGCTCAACAACAGTATCGGCTCAAGTCAGAAATGCAAGTTTCCCAGGATATTTTGAACTTGTTACGGGTCTAAAGCCTCCTCTAGACTATATCTATTTGAAAGATCCAAATTCCAGAGGGAAATGCTCAGATGGTGTAGCTTCTCTTAAAGCTAAGGAACCATTTACATTCGAAAAATGGCGAGAAGATACTGAATTAATCTGGGAGCAATTTCCAGAGCAGGTATTTAGCACTTCACCTGATGAAATTAATGAACAATGGCATCATCAATTTCAGTTTAGAGAAGACGATCCAGAGCGCCATTATCCAGGTCTTAGAAAACCCCAACTGGGTGCACTTCATGCAATCGCAGGCTATTTCGCTACTGATTTGCAGGTAGAACCAGCTACCGTCGTACTGCCCACTGGAACGGGAAAAACGGAAACAATGCTGGCTACCATGATATACCAGCGATGCGAGCGAATTTTGCTCATAGTCCCATCTGACTCCCTCCGAACACAAATATCCAAAAAGTTCATAGATTTAGGATATTTACCAGAGCTAACAGTCGTTCCGCCTAACATTGCACTCCCTAATGTAGCTATTATTAAGAAGGGAATTCAGGTAGCGGAAGAGGCTAAGCAATTAGCTTTAGAATCAAACGTCTTGGTTGCTACGACCAGCGTTTTGTCTGCCTGCTCCGAAGCAGCATTAAATACACTTTGCGAGTCGTGTAGCCATCTTTTTGTTGATGAGGCTCATCATATCTCAGCCTCATCATGGCAGACAATTCGTGAACGATTTAAAGACAAACGTGTTGTGCAGTTTACAGCTACCCCCTTTAGGAATGATAAGAAGTCCCTTGGTGGAAAAATTATCTATAACTACACGATGGGGGAAGCCCAACGAGCTGGCTATTTTACAAATGTAAATTTGCTGCCTGTAGAAGAGTATTACTCTGACCTTATGGATCACGCAATCGCAGATACAGCCGTTGGTCAACTGCGCATAGACTTAAATAATGGCCTTGATCATTTGATTATGGCCCGTACCAGCAATAAGCAGCGAGCAGAACAAATATTTACTATTTATCAGAATATTGTACCGAATTTTAATCCAATCGTTGTTCATTCTGATTATCCTAAAACGGAAATAAAAAAACGTCTTAATAAATTATTATCAAGACAATCAAGAATCGTTATTTGCGTAGACATGTTGGGAGAAGGTTATGATCTACCCAACCTGAAAATTGCAGCTTTACATGATCATCATAAGTCTCTTGCAGTAACTTTGCAGTTCATTGGCCGTTTTACTCGTGTCAATAAAGCACAGAAAATCGGTCAAGCCAGTGTAGTCATGAATGTTGCAGACCCTAATGTTGAAGGTGAATTACAGCATCTATATTCAACAGATGCCGATTGGGATAACGTATTAAGACGACTCTCTGAAGGACGAATTGCCAGGGAGATTAGGTTGCAAGAGGTCGTGGATGCCTTAAAAAGGAAAGGTGATTTACACGATCAGATTTCTCTCTGGAATATTGAGCCAAGTTGTTCTGTCATGTTATTTAAAACGTACTGTGACAATTGGGAGCCTGAAAGATACAAGGAGAAACTGCCTAGATTCGATGAATCCTGGCATGCAATAGCTGAAGATGAGAATTTGCTTGTTGTGCTAGCTGTCCAGGCAACTTCAGTCCGATGGGGAAACTACAAAGATCTTAAAGATACCAATTATAAAATTCTAATTGCTCATTGGGATCAAGACAGATCCGCCTTGTTTGTATTCTCAAATGACTATAAAGCATTCCGAGTTGAGAATCTAGTCAGTACTATTTGTGATGATAAATTTGAAGTTGTCAGTGGTGAAAAAGTCTTTAATGTATTTAATGGTATTGAATATCCTTTGGCAAGAAATTTAGGCGCATCCCAAATTGGGGCAATCAGCTTTACTCAATACTTTGGCCCAAATGTCACTGAGGGGCTATCACTAATTGAAGCATCTCAATCAAGCTTAAGCAATATTGCTGCATTAGGTTATGAATCCGGAAACCGTGTAATCTGGGGATGCTCGCAACGCAGAGGTAAAGTCTGGTCACCACAAAAAGGTGGCAGCATTGCTGATTGGTGCAACTGGGTTAAGAAAGCCTGGGACAAGATTTTTAGTTCTGAACCGGATCCAAACAATCTTACGCGTAACTTTTTGCGTCCAGTCCCATTACTTGAACCCTATAATGAATATCCAATATCAGCTCAATGGGGTGAGTATTTGCTTACTGCGTTCGAAGATAAAGTTATTTTTCATTTTGATGCTGTATCTGCGCATTTATATTTAGTAGAGGTTAGGACTGCTGGAAAGTTTGACGATGGTAATGTACGACTCATTTTCTCTACAGATGAAACGTCATCTGAATATAAATTATCTCTCACGGGAAGTGCTACAGCAAAAGGTTATGCCTATCAGTTGATATCTGGCCCTGAAGTTTTTGTACAGCGTGGTGAATCTGAACCGGTATCACTATCAGAGTATATGGAAATTGATCCAGTAATGATTCATTACTCCGATGGTTCATTTTCATACAACGCTCATATAGTCCATGTAAGCCAAAATATTGGCCTTTATGACAAAGACGAAATTGTAGCTTTTGATTGGCAAGGAACTGATGTTCGAGTGGAATCAATGGGCTATACTCGTGATCCATCATCCATCCAATGGCGTTGGTACTGTGAAATTAAAGATAATTACGATGTCATTATTAATGATGATGGGAAAGGTGAGTCAGCAGATTTAGTGGGGTTGAGAATAGTTGATGACTGTATTGTTCTCTCCTTAATCCATTGCAAATATTCAGGTTCAGAAGAAGCAGGAGCCAGACTTAAAGACCTTTACGAAGTATGTGGGCAGGCACAGAGATGCATTCGTTGGAAACACTTGAATCTTTCCTATTTATACCACCACATTAAGCGTCGCGAGGAACAGTGGCGATCGCGTGGTCATTCTCGCTTTCTGAAAGGCACTATAAAAGACCTTGCTGCTATGAAAGAGCGCTCCAGAATCACACCTCTTAAATTCCAAGTTGTTATTGTTCAACCTGGGCTTAGAGTAAGTAAAATTAGTGAAGAAGGCCTTAAGCTACTTGGCAGCACGGCGCTGTTTATCAAAAAAACAACGATGGCAGATTTAGTTGTCATTGGTTCTAAATAAAATGGAAAAATGATGATGATCGACCTAAAGACTATAAAAAAAAGAATTGAGCATGCTATAAAACCGATGGAAAAAGCAGGAGTAGATGAATACTTCTGGGGAATCCGCTCGGAGGCAGGAGACTCTCTACCTCCCTATTACCTAGTATATTTTCTTTTAGTAGACTTGCTTGACTTTAATTTTAATGGCCCAGAGGAAAAGGTGGCCTTTTCAATACCTGTAAAAATAGAAAACACAACTCTCATTGTAGAATATAGAAAAATGGGGTTAGGCATTTTTATAAAAAATAAAAACGATGAGGATAAAGCAAAAGTTATTTTGAAATGTATACAATCTGGAGTTAAAGCAGGCACGGAATATTTTAATTATATTGCCGATGAAGCAGCCAAAACTTCTAACTTGAATGTTAATAATAATAGCAATGAGCTTTATGATCGCTTCTGCCATTTTTTTAATTGCTACGATAACATTAACAAACAAATTATAGGAATAGAAGCCAAACCAGAGGTACACGTACAAAACACCCCTACCTTAACTCTTGATAATAAGAATTCATTTTCCATTCAGACTAGTAATATTTTTGAAAATCATAATAAAATAGCTCATCTTCGTAAAGAGGCTATTTGGTATGCAATATCTGCTATAGAATCTTTTTTCAATTGGACGGAACATGTTTTCATTTTAATAGCAATTTTAAATGGAAAAATAAAAACAGGTGTTGATGTTTCTGATAAAATTGGAGAAGAGTGGAAAACAAAGTTTAAACTAGCTATCGATATTAACACTCCCGAAATAAAAGTTTTTTATGATCGTTTGATCATACTTAGACAGAAAATAAGAAATTTTGTTTCTCATGGCTCATTTGGAAAAGATGGACAAACATTGGAATTTCATTCTCCGGTTGGTGCTGTACCACTTTTGATGCCACATCGTCAAAACAAAGAACATTTTAAATTTGGGAACGGTGTTGATTTTGTTGCCCCTGAAGCTATGGAGCTATTACAGGAATTTGTAAAAAATATGTGGAGTGGTGATTTATTACCCGCTAAAATTTATATTGAGTCAGGAAATCCATTAATTCTTTCTTATGCGATTAACGGTAAGTATGCTAATGCGATGTCATCCGAGGATGACATGAACAATTTTGTCGAACATTTGACACGTATATTTGATGATGCCTCTAATATGGACTGGTGATGAATAAATAAAAATCGCTTTACTTCTCCTTAGATGAAGAGATAGTAAACACCACGTTCTTCGACTGACTATCCCCACGGACCATAGAGAGAAGTTTAAGAGAATTTGATGCAACGTCTGTACAAGAGAATATCCTCATAGCCCTATTAGGCATAAATATTCTATTCGATAGAGAGTAAATTATGATTCTATTATTTTATCCCTACATCATGCTTTGCTACAGTGCTGGATACGCTTTATTGCAAACTCTGGATGGGATGGGATTGATTAGTACCAACTTTATAGAATTGAGCACAGAGGGTGTTCTTTTAAGCAGTTACTGGTCTCCAAATAAAGTTGCTGTAGTCTTAGGCGGTTCTATTTTTGGGTTCTTTATTTTATTATTACCCTTTATTTTTTTGAGTTCATGGGTACTTGCCAGAAAAATGGGCTCATCATTTCCTTTGTGCTTCTTATAACCCCAGGACTACTATCACTGTGTCACCTTCTTCCTGTTATTCAGTGGTTGCCATTGACCTATGCAATAGGGGGGACAGGTGTAACGGGTAACGCAGCTGGACTCGCAAGTCTGAGTTTCATAGGACTATTGTGCGGATGGATATTGGCTATAATCATTAGTGATGTTTTTGCTACAGGAGAGAAATTCAGACAGTGGACAGATATTTCCCTCATCTTAACAGCAGTTGGTAACGGTATTTTCTGGGTATCAGACAGAGAGGTAGCTGTCGGTAAAACAGCATATGAGGAAACAATTACAGATATTAATGATGCAGCCAAATATCTTCTTGTTCAGGTGAAAGACTACAGCCGCATGTGTGACAATAGCGGGCTTTCCGAAATGTCATCTTATCAGTGGGCATCGTACATTCAAGAAACGCTAGAAAATATTGCCAGTACGAAATCATCTGTTATTGAATATGTAATGCCTGAAAACCTTGACACCTTTTACAGAATTCCTGAGTACTATAGCAATCAAGTATCTCCGGATAAAATCAGACAGGAATTTCAAAACTACAATAAAAAACTATGTCCAAATAAGTCTCTTTCAAAAGCAATAACACAATTGCCACCACCTTCCCGATGGTGCCAAACTCCCCCTCCAGCGTACTGTAATGCCATTCAAGAGGGGAAATTTAAAACAGGCATGTCAGACCGTTTCGCTGTCGCCAATGAATGTGTAATTACATCATTATTAATGTACCGCCAAGGTTTATTGAAAAAACAAGCTCGTTTATCCTTAAGTAAAATGCCCCTCATTATAGATGGATGTGATTTATTGCTATGTCTTTTTTTATTGGTGGGAAAATTGCCAATGTAATGACAAAAATAGGCAACTTAGAGAATCGTAGCATAACTGAAAAACATAGAGTTAAATTTATCCTTTTAAAAATACTTGGCTTTATTGTGCGTACATTAATAAGATGTATCGCCGCATCTCAAAAAATACTTGTTCCAACGACCAATTTTATCAAAAAATTAAAGAGAACAAAGCATGATACTAAAATAAAATAGTGACAAATGTTCAACTGCAAGGTTAATCTTGGTGTTACAAGGAATAAATAACAAGGGGTACTTTTCCCTGTACCCCTAGAGTTTAAGTTGGATGATACGTATGAATCTACTGTGGAAATTCACGCTAGTGGCAACAGCGTTTTGTACTCAGCCGTTTATACATTAGCACCCATAGTTAATTGAGCGTGAAGCTCAGTAATCTTATTGATTATCTACTTGTTGGAAGATCTCGCGGATCGCTCTTGCCGATGAAATCAGTGAGCATATTGCTCTTAGTGATAATGCCATTGGGAAAAATTACCAACCGGCTACCCCCTTAAGGCGTGTCGATTAACTTTAATTAAACGAATATGGCATTCAACTCACTCTCCATTACCCCGGTTGATCTTCGCATAGTCAAACGGCGTAATCGCTCTCTCCCGATTCGCATCCAGAAAGTCCGCCCACCACTGCAACATCAGCTTGCGCTCATCCAAGTGTTCCGCTTTATGGATATATGCCGCCCGCACCGAGTTACGTTCCATATGGCTCATCTGCCTTTCAACCGCATCCTTCGACCATAGTCCTGACTCAATTAACGAACTACAGGCCATTGTACGGAAGCCGTGGCCGCAAACCTCAATCTTAGTGTCATATCCCATCACCCGTAGCGCACTGTTTACGGTGTTTTCACTCATTGGCTTACGCGGATCATGATCGCCAATAAAGATCAGCTCATGTTCGCCACAGAACTGTTTTATCTGCTTCAGGATCGCCAGCGCCTGCTTTGAAAGCGGCACCAGATGAGGTTGTAAATAGACCCGTTTTAGTTCCATGCATTTTTTGAGATCCCGGCCAAATGATTGTGTTGCCGATATTCCTCCGGCGTCATATTGTTCAGTGATTCATGAGGGCGTTCACAGTTATATTCTGACACCCATCTTTCCGTGATTTCCCGCACTTCATTCAGCGTTCTGAACAGATAAAAATCGAGTATTTCTGTACGGTATGTTCGGTTAAAGCGCTCAATAAAAGCGTTCTGCGTCGGCTTACCCGGCTGAATAAACTCCAGTTTTACTGCATGTTGCTCTGCCCATTCATCCAGTGCAAGTGAGATAAATTCCGGACCATTATCCATGCGTAGCATGACCGGATAACCGCGATTTGCCGCGATCCTGTCGAGTACTCGGACCACGCGCGGAGCTGGCAGATTCAGATCGATTTCAATCGACAACGCCTCACGGTTAAAGTCATCAACGACATTGAACGTGCGAAAACGACGGCCACAGACCAGGGCATCATGCATAAAATCGACAGACCAGCTCTGGTTCAGCGCTTCTGGTGTTGCCAGTGGCGATGGATTACGCACTGGCATCCGTTGTTTGCCTTTACGGCGAAAATTCAGCTTCAGCAGACAATAAATACGATGGATCCTTTTGTGATTCCACGGGTATCCCTGCCGCCGCAGAACCTGGAAAAGTTTTGGAAAACCGTACCGTGGGTATCGCTCTGCCACTGCCTGCAACGCGACAATAACGGGTTCGTCACGCGTGGTATCCGGACGGTAATGGTAAACCGTTCTGCTCAGGTTCAGACTCCGGCAGGCCTGACGGATACTGAGTCCAAATGTCGTTATCAGATGAGTGACCAGCTCACGCTTAAAGGCTGGTTTTAAAGCTTTTTTTCGATAACGTCTTTCAGCGCCCGGTTCTCAAGGCTCAGGTCGGCAAACATCTGTTTGAGACGCCGATTCTCGTCCTCAAGATCCTTGATCTTTTTAATATCAGAAGCCTCCATGCCGCCGTATCTGGACTTCCAGTTGTAGTAGGTGGCTTCAGATATACCGGCCTCCCGGCAGACATCTTTAACAGTTCGTCCGGCTTCAACCGATTTAATTACGGCAATGATCTGATGCTCAGTAAAACGGGCTTTACGCATAGCGATCTCCTTTGTTGGCAGATTGATTATGCCGGAGGATCTCTAAATGTGAATGGCACGATTATGCGGGATACTTACAAGGTGTACGCATCTTTGATCCTCGCTGAGAATGTTTCACGCCGGGAATAGGCTCTCGCTCAGGCGGAATGGTCCACATTGACGTTTCAAAATCGAGCTCTGACCAGCGAGCAAAACGTAGCTCACTGGATCGAATAAAGATAAGCAGGGTAAGTTCAGTTGCCCAGCGGGTTAGCGGCCTGCCGGTATAGCCGTCTATTTTCTGGAGTAATTCAGGGATGCGCTTTAATTCCAGAGCCGGACGATGCTGTCGATTGCTGGAAGCAACCGCCCCCGCCATCTCTTGCGCCGGGTTATAATCAATTAGACCGCTTTGCACCGCATAACGCATGATGGCCGTGGTGCGCTGTTGAAGACGGGAAGCCACTTCAAGACGTCCAGATGTCTCTACGGCTTTAATGGGAATTAACAGATCGCGGGTACCCAGTTCAGTAATATTGCGAGTGCCAATTGCCGGGAAGATATTGTCCTCAAGGCTCCTTTTTACGCGATTAGCATGATCTTCCGACCATTTCTGATTGGTAATGAGCCACTCTCTGGCAACCTTCTCGAAAGTAATAATCTCTTTCGTCTGCTCTTCTTTCACAGCACGTTTATGCTCACGAGGATCGATACCAGCAGCTACCAGCTTTCTGGCTTCTTCCCTTTTCTTCCTGGCATCCGCCAGCGAAACATCCGGATAAACGCCGAACGCCATCAAATGCTGTTTACCGCCAAAACGGAAACGAAATCGCCAATACTTTGAGCCGTTAGGTTTTACAAGTAAGGACATGCCGTCGCCGTCAACAAGTGAATACTCTTTCTCCTCAGGTTTTGCAGAACGAACTTTAGTATCCGTTAGGGCCATAATGGGCCTCCTTCCATTGGTATCTCGTGAGTATACAAACAATATCGAATCGGCAAATATACTCATTAGTATACTCACAAGTTTGTTGATGTGGGTTGAGTTAGGTTGACTTCAGTTGAGGAGAAAATCGTGGAAAGCCTTGTGTGGCGCGGATTTTAGACATAAAAAAAGACCTCAATTGAGGTCCATTTACATACTTATGGTGCCGAAGGCCGGAATCGAACCGGCACGCCCGTGGGCGGTTGATTTTGAATCAACTGCGTCTACCAATTCCGCCACTCCGGCACAGAAGTGTGTTCTGGAAAACGTCGTTATTATACTTGCGGCACTCTGTGGTGCAACAACTATCACTGAGGCGGTTTGCTGAGTGGTTAAAAAGACGGCGTTTCAGCAGGATGCGGGATTTGTGCGGTGCCCGGAGGGTTCTGCTTTATTTCCGCACTGAATAATAATATTTTTTTATTTACCGCGATTGTGCCCCGGATGAATAGACATCAATACAATTGCTTATATAATCCTCTCCGGTTCCCGATAAATGTGAGGTGGGTATGGGCTTTGCCGGATGGGTTGCGACAGGTATTTTTATTGGTATCGTCATTGGTATCCTGTTACGTATCTTCAAAAAATAACTGACTTACAGTGTCATATTCCTGTGTCTGCATGGAAGGCTGTTGAATTATCATGAGTAAATTACACCGTCATATTGTGCGCCTGATGCCGTTATCGCTGCTGGCTATTGCGCTGTCCGCCTGTTCTTCGCAGCCGGAGAAACACAGTACAGCGTCTGCCGAACGTCCGCCGCTTGACTGGTCTATTGTTGAAAGCAATCCGGAAGCACTGAAGCTGGCACCACAACTGGTCGATGAGATCGGTGAGAAGATTTTCTCCGAAACCGATGCCCGCGGTATGTTTATGGTGGTGATTGATAATAACGAAGTTTTTCACCGCAGCTACGGCGAGACCCGTCCCGGAAATGGTATTAAGCCACGGACGGATTCGCTGATCCGCATTGCGTCCGTCAGTAAGCTGATGACCAGTGAAGTGATGGTAAAGATGGCGGATGATGGCCTGGTGAATCTCAATGATCCGCTGCAGAAATACAGTTATAAACAGTCCTCCGTGCCGTCCTATAACGGCAAGCCGATCCGCCTGTTCCACCTGGCAAGTCATACCAGTATTCTGCCGCGTGAGCAGCCCGGCGGGAAATGGGGTCGTCCGGTATTTACCTGGCCGAGCCGCGATCAGCGCTGGACCTGGCTGAAAACTGCCAAACTGACGGCCCAGCCGGGAACAGAAGCTGCGTATTCCAATCTGGCCTATGATTTACTGGCAGATGCCCTGGAAAAAGCCGGGAATCGTCCGTATACCGAGCTGTTCCGCCACTATGTGACACAACCGGCGGGTATGAAAGATACGACCTATAATCCGTCTGCCGCGCAGTGTAAGCGGCTGATGGTCGGGTTTAAACCGAGTGATTGTTACAGCACGCTGGCGGCTATCGGCAGCGGCGGTGTGTATTCCACCCCGGCGGATATGCAGAAGTGGATGCAGCGCTTCCTCTCTTCCGGCAATACACAGCGCAAAGCGACAGCCACCAAAGAGCAGACCATCTATTTTAAACGTGGGCACCTGAATGAGATCAAAGGGATGGATGTTGCCGGTGAGGCCGATGGTCTGGGTCTCGGCTGGGTGTATCTGGCACCGGTCGGGGATATTCCGGCGATTTATCAGAAAACCGGCGGCGGCGGCGGATTTAATACCTATATGGCGATGATACCGGAGAAAAATATCGGTGTGTTCGTGGTGATGACCCGCAAAGACGGCAGTAAATTCAGTCCGTTACCAAATGGTGTCAATGACCTGGTCCGCTCACTGGCAGATCTGCATACCCGTAATTACCTGTGATACAAAAGAACATGCCCGCATCAGGTGCGGGCATGCTCTGTATATGCAGTGCTGTTTCCTTACCCCTTCACACACACCACCTGACGCAGTGTATGCACAATTTCCACCAGCGATGACTGTGCGGTCATCACCGCATCAATATCTTTGTACGCCATCGGAATCTCATCAATCACATCGCTATCCTTACGGCACTCCACATGAGCGGTGGCGCGCTGCTGGTCTGCTACTGAGAAGCGTTTTTTTGCTTCGGTACGGCTCATCACGCGGCCTGCGCCGTGGCTGCACGAGCAGAAGCTTTCTTCGTTTCCGCATCCGCGCACAATGTAGCTTTTCGCCCCCATAGAGCCCGGGATGATCCCCATCTGCCCTTTTTGTGCCGATACAGCCCCTTTTCGTGTTACCAGCACTTCCTCACCAAAATGCTGTTCTTTCTGTACATAGTTATGGTGGCAGTTTACGGCTTCCTGCTGTGTGGTGAACGGTTTGGTAATTTCGCGGGACAGGGCTTCCAGCACGCGGTGCATCATCACTTCACGGTTATGACGGGCAAAATCCTGCGCCCAGCCGACTGCTTCCATATAATCGTTAAAATGCACGCTTCCTTCTTCGAAATATGCCAGGTCGCGATCCGGCAGATTGGCAATGTGCGTCTGCATATCTTTTTGTGCCAGCGAGATAAACAGGTTGCCGATGGCATTACCTACCCCGCGTGACCCGCTGTGCAGCATCACCCAGACAAAGTCCGCCTCATCCAGACACAGTTCAATAAAGTGGTTCCCGGTTCCCAGTGTTCCCAGATGTTTATAGTTGTTGGTGTTACGCAGTTTCGGGTATTTATCACAGATACGGCGGAACTGCTCGTCCAGCTGCATCCAGTGGTTATCAACAATATCCGGGACATTTTTCCAGGTTCCCTTATCCCGTCCGTGGCGTTCAGTAGTTCGTCCGTGTGGTACAGCCGCCTCAATGGCAAAGCGGATATTTTGCAGGCTGTCCGGCAGATCAGACGTAGTCAGCGAGGTTTTCACCGCAATCATTCCGCAGCCGATATCCACCCCGACAGCGGCCGGGATAATCGCGCCTTTGGTCGGGATAACACTGCCGATAGTCGATCCCTTACCGACATGCACATCCGGCATTACCGCCAGGTGTTTAAAAATAAAGGGCATTTTTGCTGTATTCTGCAATTGCAGCACTGCCTTCGGATCAACCGGCACACCGTTTGTCCACAACTTTACCGGCGCGCTGTTTTCCTGAATCAGTTCATTAAAATCACGATTTATCATTTTTACATTCCTTTCGTTTGGTACCGGTAGTATTGCGATAAGTGTGCCAGTTTTGTTTAATCAGAAAATATTCATTTATCCCCATGATATTTAGTGAATAATTTATTACATCTATTTTTAAGATAACATCCTGCCCTGAAATCCCGTATGCTGATTTTATCTTTTAATATCGTCTTTTATCCGGAAATATAAATCATGTCATCCGCAAAGAAAAACGTTGTGATTGGTGTTCTCGGCACGGTACTCGACCGGCGCGGCAAGAAAGCCAACCGCTGGCATAAATGGCGGCCGAGTATCGGGCTGTGTCAGCAGCCGGATCTGCATATTGACCGCTTCGAGCTGGTTTATCAGCCGGGTGATATGCAGACCGCAGGCCGGGTAAAAGAGGATATAGAGCAGGCCTCCCCGCAGACTGAAGTGATACTGCGAGAGGTGGATATTGCCGACCCGTGGGATTTTGAGCAGGTATATACCGCATTGCTGGATTTTGCCACTCACTACCCGTTTGATACTGAAAATGAAGAGTATCTGGTGCATATCACCACCGGCACCCATGTGGTGCAGATTTGCTGGTTCCTGCTGACCGAAGCCAGCTATCTGCCCGCGCGTCTTATCCAGACTGCCCCGCGCCATGATGCGCGGGATAAAGATCCTGCCGGGGTATATACCATTATTGATCTCGATCTCAGCCGCTATACACAGATCACCGGACGCTTTCAGAAAGAGCAGCAGGCACAGGTCGCGTTTCTGAAATCCGGCATCGCCACACGTAATGCCGGATTTAATACCATGATCGATAAAATCGAGCGTGTTGCTCTGCGCTCCGCCGCACCTGTTCTGCTGACCGGGCCGACCGGTGCCGGAAAATCATTCCTGGCACGGCGGATTTATGAACTGCGCCGCAGCCGCCATCAGGTAAAAGGGCGTTTTGTGGAGGTGAACTGCGCGACACTGCGCGGTGATAATGCCATGTCCGCCCTGTTCGGCCATGTGAAAGGGGCATTTACCGGAGCGGTTCAGGCGCGCGGCGGACTGCTGAAAGAGGCGGACGGCGGGATCCTGTTTCTGGATGAGATTGCCGAGCTGGGTACCGACGAACAGGCAATGCTGCTGAAAGCCATTGAGGAAAAACGCTTTTTCCCTTACGGCTCGGATCATGAAACAGAGAGTGATTTTTCTCTGATCGCCGGCACACACCGCAATCTGGCACAGCGGGTCAGCGAAGGGCTGTTTCGTGAGGATTTATACGCCCGCATCAATATGTGGACCTTTGCCCTGCCGGGGCTGGCGCAGCGGCGCGAGGATATTGAGCCGAACGTGGATTATGAGCTGGCAAAATACAGCCGCGACCAGCAGACCCGTGTCCGCTTTGATACCGACGCCAGGCAGCACTATCTCGCCTTTGCCTGCTCACCACAGGCTTTGTGGCGCGGTAATTTTCGTGAACTGAGTGCCTCTGTCACGCGGATGGCAACCTTTGCAGAGAACGGGCGGATCACCACCGCGCTGGTGCAGGAAGAAACCGGACGGCTGAAGAATCAGTGGCACAGCGCGGAAACAGCGGTGACGTTGCCTGCCGGGGTGAGTGAAATTGATTTATTTGATCGTCAGCAGCTGGAAACAGTAATTGCCGTCTGCCGCCGTTCACAGACACTTTCTGATGCCGGGCGCACACTGTTTGCTGTTTCCCGTCAGCAGAAGAAACAACCCAATGATGCCGACCGGCTGCGGAAGTATCTGGCCCGTTTTAATCTCAGCTGGGAACAGATTACCGGCTGCTGAAATGACAGAGCCGGTCAGCATACACTGACCGGCTCCGGATTCGGATGTCCGTAACTGCTTACTTACGTTTGATCAGCATATATAAACTGATCGCCAGGAACAGCAGGCTCGGCAGCAGTGCACCCAGCAACGGCGGGAACTTGTAGGTCAGGCTGAGAGAGCCGAAAATCTCATTGGAAACGTAGAACACGAATCCGCAGGCAATCCCCGTCACAACCCGCACGCCCATCGCTACCGAACGCAGCGGCCCGAAGATAAACGACAGCGCCATCAGCATCATGACTGCCACAGAAAGCGGTGCGAATACTTTTTTCCACAGGTTCAGCTGATAACGTCCCGAATCCTGCCCGCTCTGCTGTAAGTAATCAACATACTGATACAGCCCGCTTATTGACAATGCTTCCGGGTCCAGTGCGGCCACACTCAGTTTTTCCGGAGTCATCTGCGTCTGCCAGGTCATCGACAGTTTCTGCTCACCGGCAATCACATAGGTATCCTGCAGAATGGACTCCTGCACCTGACTCAGTGTCCAGGTATCGGAATCAGAATTGTAATCCGCCGCCGCCGCACTGAGGATGGATTTCAGTTTGTGGTCGTCGTTCATCCGGTACAGTGTGATGCCCTTAAGCTGGGTTTCGCTGTCAACGCGCTGGATATAGATAAAATCACTGCCGTCTTTGGCCCACATACCACGGTTGGTTGCCAGCAGAGACGCGCCGCTTGTTTTCTGTGCACGGTAGTTACGTGCCCACTGCTCACCGGACGGCGCGAGCCATTCACCGACAATCATGGTCAGGATCACCAGAGGGATAGCGGTTTTCATCACCGAACCCGCCACCTGGAGGCGGCTGTAACCGGAAGCCTGCATGACCACCAGCTCACTGCGGGTCGCCAGTGCGCCCAGTCCCATCAGTGCCCCGAGCAGTGCTGCCATCGGGAAGAAAATCTGAATATCCTTCGGGATACTCATGATGGTATACAGCCCGGCATCCCAGGTGGAGTATTCCCCCTGGCCGACTCTGCGCAGCTGATCGACAAATTTGATAATCCCGGATAATGACACCAGCATAAACAGGGTCATCATGATGGATTGCAGAATCGTCCGCCCGATGTAGCGGTCAAGAACAAGTACTTTAAACATCAGGCAACCCCCTGAACACGGGCAGAGCCAAAGCGCAGACGGCGGACGGCTGTGGTATTCCACAGATTCAGTACCACCGCGAGAGCCAGATAACTGAGATTAACCACCCACGGCCAGACCATCGGATCCAGCTTGCCCTTCTCGCCGCTTGAACGCAGCGAGCTTTGCAGCAGGAAGAAAATCAGATACAGCAGCATCGCCGGCAGCATACTCAGTACGCGCCCCTGACGCGGGTTTACCTCGGAGAGCGGTACTACCATCAGCGCCATCACCACCACGGAGAAAATCAGAGTCAGACGCCAGTGGAATTCCGCGCGGGCACCTTTATCTGTCTCTTTCCACAGTTCAGACAGCGTCATCTGCTGGTAGTTACTGTCACCGGTTTTTGCATCACGGTGATCAACAATCGCCTGATAATCGGTAAAATCCGTGATACGGAAATCACGCAGATATGCGGTTCCCTCATAACGGGTGCCTTTATCCAGTATCACCACCTGATTACCGTTCTCTTTTTCGGTCATATGACCGCCGTCCGCCACCACAATGGACGGACGCTGTTCGTTTCTCGCCCAGAGCTGGGCAATAAAGACATTACTGAACTTATTGCCGTCAACATCCCCGAGATAGAGCACCATACTGCCGTCATCAGAGACTTTAAACTGCCCGCCGACCATCGCGGTCACACCAGGGTTAGCTCTGACTTCCTCCAGGACCTTTTCCTGATACTGGGATGACCACGGCATCAGCCAGACCACGTTGACAGCAGCCACAACAGCGGTAAAGAACGCCAGGATCATAGCGGCTTTCACCAGCACATTATTACCCAGACCACAGGCATGCATCACGGTGATTTCGCTTTCGGTATAGAGCTTGCTGTAGGTCATCAGCAACCCGAGGAAGAGACTCAGCGGCAGAATGAGCTGCGCCATCTCCGGGATACCCAGCCCCAGCAGTGACACGACGAGTCCGGCCGGGATGCTGCCTTCAACGGCGGCACCCAGGACTTCAACCAATTTTTGACAAAAGAAGATAAGCAACAGGATAAACAGAATCGCAATCTGTGCTTTTAATGTTTCTCTTACCAGATATCTAATAATGATCACGCTTAATACGCCTGTGAAAACTTGTGTTTTTGCATGAAAATAGCTAACTTCGTTCTGTGTTGACTATTTGTGTGCATTATTTTGCCGGCCTGAGGATGATTCCGGTATCAGACTACGCTTTTTCCTTCCTTTCCGGAAAGAAACGGAATTTTCATGAGATTCAGGACTCATAAAGTGCGCACACAGCTTATCATAAACTGTTTATAATCGATGGTGCAGATTAGTGCGAACGCTACATTTTAGCGGCAGCAGTTGTCTTTGTCTTTAAGATTCAGGAGAGCGCATGGAGTTTAGTGTAAAAAGCGGCAGCCCGGAAAAGCAGCGCAGTGCTTGTATTGTGGTCGGGGTTTTCGAACCGCGTCGTCTGTCTCCTGTGGTGGAGCAGCTCGATAAAATCAGCGACGGCTACATCAGTGCTCTGCTGCGCCGCGGCGAGCTGGAGGGCAAGGTCGGGCAGTCTCTGCTTCTGCACCATGTCCCTAATGTCCTGTCCGAGCGTATCCTGTTAATCGGCTGCGGGAAAGAACGTGAACTGGATGAACGCCAGTACAAACAGATTATCCGGACGACCATCAATACCCTGAATGAAACCGGGTCAATGGAAGCCGTCTGTTTTCTGACCGAGTTACATGTCAAAGGCCGCAATAACTACTGGAAAGTCCGGCAGGCGGTTGAAACAGCCAAAGAATCTCTCTATGTCTTTGATCAGCTGAAGAGTAACAAAACCGAATTACGCCGTCCGCTGCGCAAGCTGGTCTTCAATGTACCGACCCGCCGCGAACTGCCGACCGGCGAGAAAGCTATCAGCCACGGTCTGGCGATTGCCGCCGGTATCAAAGCTGCGAAAGATCTGGCCAATATGCCGCCGAACATCTGTAATGCCGCTTATCTGGCATCTCAGGCACGTCAGCTGGCAGACAGCAACTCTCCGGTGCTCAGTACCCGTGTCATCGGCGAAGAGCAAATGAAAGAGCTGGGCATGCTGGCGTATCTGGCCGTCGGCCAGGGGTCACGCAATGAATCCCTGATGTCGGTGATTGAATATAAAGGTAATCCGGATCCGGAAGCACGTCCGATCGTGTTAGTCGGCAAAGGCCTGACCTTTGACTCCGGCGGTATTTCCATCAAACCGGCTGACAGCATGGATGAGATGAAATACGACATGTGCGGCGCGGCAACCGTTTACGGCGTGATGCGCGTGGTGGCTGAGCTGGGTCTGCCGCTCAATGTGATCGGGATTCTCGCGGGCTGTGAAAACATGCCGGGCGGCAATGCCTATCGTCCCGGGGATATCCTCACCACCATGTCCGGCCAGACGGTGGAAGTGCTCAATACCGATGCGGAAGGCCGCCTGGTACTGTGTGACACCCTGACCTACGCCGAGCGTTTTGATCCGGAAACCGTGATCGACATCGCCACACTGACCGGTGCCTGCATGGTTGCACTCGGTAACCACTTCAGCGGCCTGATGGCAAACCACAATCCGCTGGCACACGAGTTACTGAATGCCTCTGAACAGGCGGGTGACCGCGCATGGCGTCTGCCGCTGGCAGAAGAGTTCTACGAGCAGATCGAGTCCAATTTTGCGGATCTGGCAAACACCGGCGGCCGTCTCGGCGGCGCTATCACCGCGGGCTGCTTCCTGTCCCGTTTTGCCACCCGTTATAACTGGGCGCATCTGGATATCGCCGGAACCGCATGGCGCTCCGGAAAAAACAAAGGTGCGACAGGTCGTCCGGTTGCACTGCTGTCACAATTCCTGTTAAATCGTGCGGGTATCAGCACCGACGACTGACCGGAATTACCGGGCCTTTGCGGCCCGGAAAAAGCATAAAGGTAACGGGGGATTGTGCTATCCTGAGCAATCCCCTTTTCTGCTATCAGAGATATTATGAAAAACGCCACCTTCTACCTGATGGAACAGCCATCCCCTTTTGATGACCTTGAGGCCCACGAGTGGCTGACCTGTCATCTGGCGGGTGAAGCCTGGCGCAGCGGGAAACGGGTGCTTATCGCCTGTGAGTCACAACAGCAGGCGGAGAAACTGGACGAAGCCCTCTGGGCGCGGGAGCCCGATGCCTTTGTTCCGCATAATCTGGCCGGAGAAGGCCCGCGTTACGGCGCACCGGTTGAACTGTGCTGGCCGCAGAAACGCGGAAATTCCCCGCGTGATTTGCTGATAGCCCTGCTGCCGCAGTTCACAGATTTTGCGACAACCTTCCGTGAAGTGATAGACTTTGTGCCTATCGATGAACACTTAAAACAGTTGGCGCGCGAGCGATATAAAATCTATCGCAGCGTCGGCTTTACGATGACCATGGCCACGCCGCCAGCTTACTGATAAACAAAGATTAAAAATGGAAAAGACAACCGACAACCAACAGGCCTGCGAGCCGTCCCTGGATAAAACCTATAATCCAACGGAAATCGAAGGTCCTCTTTATACCCACTGGGAAAAAAGCGGCTATTTCAAACCGAACGGCAGAACAGACAAAGAAAGCTTCTGTATCGTGATCCCGCCGCCGAACGTCACCGGTAACCTGCATATGGGCCATGCTTTCCAGCAGACCATTATGGATACCATGATCCGCTACCAGCGCATGCAGGGTAAAAACACCCTGTGGCAGTCAGGGACTGACCACGCCGGTATCGCGACACAGATGGTTGTTGAGCGCAAAATCGCCGCAGAAGAAGGCAAAACCCGCCACGATTACGGCCGTGAAGGCTTTATCGATAAAATCTGGGAATGGAAAGCGGAATCCGGCGGTAATATCTCTAACCAGATGCGCCGTCTGGGTAACTCCGTGGACTGGGAGCGCGAGCGCTTCACCATGGACGACGGCCTGTCAGCTGCCGTAAAAGAGGCGTTTGTCCGCCTGTATAAAGATAACCTGATTTACCGTGGTAAACGTCTGGTGAACTGGGATCCGAAACTGCACACCGCAATTTCTGACCTGGAAGTGGAAAACCGTGATGTCAAAGGTTTCATGTGGCATATCCGTTATCCGCTGGCGGACGGCGCGAAAACCGCAGACGGTAAAGATTACCTGGTGGTCGCCACCACGCGTCCGGAAACCATGCTCGGTGATACCGGCGTGGCCGTTAACCCGGAAGATCCGCGTTACAAAGATCTGATCGGCAAAGAAATCATTCTGCCGATCGTCAACCGCCGCATTCCGATCCTCGGTGATGAACACGCGGATATGGAAAAAGGCACCGGTTGTGTGAAAATCACCCCGGCACATGACTTCAACGACTATGAAGTCGGT
This sequence comes from Morganella sp. B601, assembly GCF_051172335.1. NCBI lineage: Bacteria > Pseudomonadati > Pseudomonadota > Gammaproteobacteria > Enterobacterales > Morganellaceae > Morganella > Morganella sp. B601. Next base: position 148,127 of record NZ_JBPIZE010000004.1, on the reverse strand, counting down.
AAACGCCACCAGCTGACCATGATTAACATCATGGACTTCGACGGCAACATCCGTACCGAAGCCGAAGTGTTTGATACCAACGGCGAAGTGACTGACGCCTGCAGCAGTGAAATCCCGGCCGCATACCGTGGCATGGAGCGTTTCGCTGCCCGTAAAGCGATCGTCAAAGAGTTCGAAGAGCTCGGCCTGCTGGAAGAGATCAAACCGCACGACCTGACCGTACCTTACGGCGATCGCGGCGGCGTGGTTATCGAACCGATGCTGACCGACCAGTGGTATGTGCGCACTGCCCCGCTGGCAAAAGAAGCCATCAAAGCGGTGGAAGACGGTGATATTCAGTTCGTGCCGAAGCAGTACGAAAACATGTACTTCTCCTGGATGCGTGATATTCAGGACTGGTGTATCTCCCGTCAGCTGTGGTGGGGTCACCGTATCCCGGCCTGGTATGACAATCAGGGTAACGTGTATGTCGGCCGCGACGAAGACGAAGTCCGCCGCGAAAACAATATCCCGGCAATGGTTGAACTGCGCCAGGACGAAGACGTGCTGGATACCTGGTTCTCCTCCGGTCTGTGGACATTCTCCACCCTGGGCTGGCCGGAAAATACCCCGGAACTGAAAGCATTCCACCCGACCAGCGTGCTGGTCAGCGGCTTCGACATCATTTTCTTCTGGATCGCCCGCATGATCATGATGACCATGCACTTCATCAAAGATGAAAACGGCAAATCGCAGATCCCGTTCAAAACCATCTACATGACGGGCCTGATCCGTGATGAGGAAGGTCAGAAGATGTCGAAATCCAAAGGGAACGTCATTGACCCGCTGGATATGATCGACGGTATCTCTCTGCCTGAACTGCTGGAAAAACGCACCGGTAATATGATGCAGCCGCAGATGGCGGAGAAAATCGCCAAACGGACTGAAAAACAGTTCCCGGAAGGGATTGAAGCCCACGGTACCGATGCCCTGCGCTTTACCCTGGCGGCGCTGGCCTCTACCGGCCGCGATATCAACTGGGATATGAAACGTCTGTCCGGCTACCGCAACTTCTGTAACAAGCTGTGGAACGCCAGCCGTTTCGTGCTGATGAATACCGAAGAGAAAGACTGCGGTCAGAACGGCGGTGAGATGGAATTCTCCCTGGCCGACCGCTGGATACTCGCAGAATACAACAATACCGTGAAAGCATACCGCGAAGCGCTGGATACTTACCGCTTTGATATTGCATCCAATATTCTGTATGAATTCACCTGGAACCAATTCTGTGACTGGTATCTTGAGCTGTCCAAACCGGCCGTTCATAAAGGGACCGATGCACAGAAACGTGCGGCGCGTCATACCCTGATCACCGTGCTGGAATCCCTGCTGCGTCTCGCACACCCGATTATTCCGTTTATCACGGAAACTATCTGGCAGCGCGTGAAAGTTGTCACCGGCGCGGAAGGCGATACCATCATGCTGCAGCCGTTCCCGGAATATGATGCCTCTCTGAACGACGAACAGGCACTGCGTGACCTGGAGTGGATCAAAGAGACAATCGTTGCGGTACGTAATATTCGTGCTGAAATGAATATCGCACCAAGCAAGCCGCTGGAAGTGATGCTGCGCGGGGCAAGTGCTGATGCACAGCGCCGTGTTGCAGAAAACAGCAACTTCCTGAAAGCAATGGCGCGTCTGGAATCCGTCCGTGTGATGACCGAAGGCGAAATCGCACCGGTTTGTGTGACCAAGCTGGTGGAAGGCGCAGAAATCCTGATCCCGATGGCTGATCTTATCAATAAAGACGACGAACTGGCGCGTCTGGATAAAGAGCTGGAAAAAACGGAGAAAGAGATCGCGGCTATCGAAGGCAAACTGGCGAATGACGGCTTTGTCAGCCGTGCGCCGGAAGCCGTTGTGGCCAAAGAGCGCGAGCGTCTTGCGGCAAACCGCGAAGCGAAAGAAAAACTGATTGCTCAGAAAGCGACGATCGCTGCATTGTGATCCTGACCTTATGAGTTATAAAACCAGCCTCCGGGCTGGTTTTTTTATCTCTTATTTCGCCTGTTTACTTTGCGTGATAATTATTTATTATCATATTTATCGTTTCATACGATATCCACAGTAATCGCCCCTCAGGTTTATTCCCCCGGCTTTACTTTTCACAATAAAAATAATGAGATAATGATATCCATGACAAGCAGCACAACAGAAAACTACACCCTCCGTCTGATCCGTCCGGAAGATAACCCCGGTATCGCACAGGTTATCCGTGAAGTCTCTGCCGAACACGGCCTGACCGCAGACAAAGGCTTTGCGGTCGCTGACCCGATTCTTGATTCGTTATACGAGGTTTACAGCCAGCCGCGTGCTGCATACTGGGTCATTGAGATGGATGGGGAGATCCTCGGCGGCGGCGGCGTTTCCGGCCTTGCCGGTGGTGACGGGAAAACCGCTGAATTACAGAAAATGTATATCTCTTCCCGCCTGCGCGGCAAAGGTCTGGCGAAAAAAATCGCCCTTCAGGCGCTGGAATTTGCCGAAGCGGAAGGTTACAGCCAGTGCTACCTGGAAACCACCGCAGATCTTCAGGCCGCCATTAAGCTGTATGAAAAACTCGGGTTTATCTTCCTTGATGCCCCGCTGGGTGACACCGGCCACAGCGACTGTGAAGTCCGGATGCTGAAAGTCTTTACTGCCTGATCCCCTGACCGGCCGGATCCCGGTCGGTATCCGCCTTTCCGGTGAAAATTCCCGGCGCTTTTCTGATAGTTTCTCTCCGCTGTTTCTCTTACAGTCACTGCATATGTGATAAATATCACATTTTGTAACTGACAGACAGGAGATCAGGATGATCACTATTATTCAGGGAATGCATGACCTGCTGTATACCGCTGCACCACGGCAGACACCGGCCAGAGAGCCGATCTGCCGCGATGAGCAGACCGAAATACAGCAGCAGGGCCGGCAGGGAGAGAGTCGCAGCCCGCAACTCAGAACACAGCAAGGCCCGGTACTTTATCAGACCATTGAGGCGATGAAAGAGGCGGAAGATGATATCAATATTCAGGATATTGAATTTTTGGGCTGTGCACCGCTGCGTCCGGTGATACGCGACAGTCAGAGCGACCTGCGGCGTGAACGCGCTGCCCCGCTGAAGCCCCGCTTTTCCGTCACCGCCTGATATACAGACACAAAAAAACCTGCCGCGGCAGGTTTTTCAGTCATGGCAGATGATTAGTGTAACGGCGCCTCATCAGCATCGTCGTCATCATCTTCATCTTCGGCATCCGGGTCTTCGAAATAGGTGCCCCAGCCGTCGTAATCCACATCCATTTTTTCTGCCAGACGCGCCAGCTGCTCTACCTGAGCATCGATATGTTCCGCCGTCAGCCCGCATTCACTGATGATATCGCAACATAACACCACCTGGCCGCCTTCCACTTCCAGCTCCTCGGCATCTGTCACTTCATAACCCAGTTTGAAAGCTTCAACTGCCGCTTTTTCCAGCTTATCGTAATTCTCACTCGAAAAATGGTGTTCAATGGTGTATTGCGCATCAGGATCGCTGCCGTCTTCCAGCAGTTCTGCAATAATCGCACGGGTTTCTTCGCGCTGTTCTTCTAAAAACGCATCTAATTCTGACATGGCCATGTCCTCTGATAAGTGATACCCGCGCATTCTCCCACAGCCGCGCCAATTGAGCCACCCATAATAAAAAAGAATTTCCCGCCGGTGTTGCAATTGAATTTTTATTGATTTATGTTGAATATAAATTCATCGGAGATACGGATATGAACCCATTTTATCAACAGTCATTTTTGCGGTTGCTTGACTATAAACCTGCCGACATCGAAGAACTGCTCAATCTTTCTGCTTATCTGAAACATGCCAAAAAAACCGGCTCGGAACAGCCGCTGATGAAAGGCAAAAATATTGCGCTGATTTTTGAAAAAGACTCCACCCGGACCCGCTGTGCCTTTGAAGTGGGTGCTTACGATCAGGGCGCACAGGTGACATACCTGGGCTCATCCGGCAGCCAGATAGGCCATAAAGAGTCGATCAAGGATACCGCCAGAGTACTGGGCCGGATGTATGACGGCATACAGTTTCGCGGCTATTCCCAGAAATCCGCCGAAGCGCTGGCGCAATATTCCGGTGTTCCGGTCTGGAACGGGCTGACTGATGAGTTTCATCCGACACAGCTGATTGCGGATTTACTGACCATTCAGGAACATGTGAAAAAACCGCTGTCCGAAGTGAAATTTGCATATTTAGGCGATGCCCGTAATAACATGGGCAATACCATCGCTGAAATGGCTGCCGTAACCGGGATGGATGTCCGCCTGGTCGCGCCGGCCGGGTGTCAGCCATCAGAAGCCCTTATCGCGCAGTGCCGCAAAGCCGCTGAACTTACCGGCGGTAAAATCACCCTGACCGCCGATGTGGCAGAGGGCGTGAAAGATGCGGATGTGCTGTACACCGATGTGTGGGTCTCCATGGGCGAAGCGAAAGAAGTCTGGGCAGAGCGGATTAAACTGCTGACGCCGTATCAGGTGAATCAGGATGTGGTGGATAAAACGGGCAATCCGGATGTTATCTTTATGCACTGCCTGCCGGCGTTTCACGATACGGAAACCACCATGGGGCAATCCCTCGCGGAAGAGTATGGTTTTACCAGTGGTATTGAGGTCACCAACGATGTGTTTGAATCAAAACACAGTGTGGTATTTGACCAGGCAGAAAACCGGCTGCACTCCATCAAAGCAGTGATGGTTGCATCTCTTTCAAAAAACATACAATTTTAGATTCACCGGCAGCGTTGCATAAATTTCACGCAAAAAAGTGATACCAAACGCTTGCGTCCGCTTGCAGGTTACGTATAATGCCCCGCAATTTTGTCGGGAGGAAACAATGGTCATTGTGATTATCAGCACCGTAAAACCGGTGCCGGACAATGTGACATATCACGGACAGCCGCAGCGCGGCAATGTCTGCCATTCCCCCGTATTTATTTCAGAACCCCTCATTTGAGGGGTTTTTTTTTGCCTGGCCGAAACATGAGGAGACCCCAATGGCAAATCCGTTATACCTGCGCGATATCATCTCGATTAACGATCTCAGTCGTGATGAGCTGGAACTGGTATTAAACACTGCCGCGGCGCTGAAACAACGCCCTCAGCCTGAATTACTGAAGCAAAAGGTGATCGCCAGCTGCTTCTTCGAGGCCTCAACCCGCACGCGGCTCTCTTTTGAAACCGCCATTCAGCGCCTGGGCGCGTCTGTTGTCGGTTTTTCAGACAGCAGCAACACCTCGCTGGGCAAAAAAGGCGAAACCCTGGCGGACACCATGAGCGTGATCAGTCAGTACGCGGATGCCATCGTGATGCGCCACCCGCAGGAAGGGGCAGCGCGACTGGTGTCTGAGTTTTCCGGTAAGGTGCCGGTGATCAACGCCGGTGACGGTGCGAACCAGCATCCGACACAAACCCTGCTCGACCTGTTTACCATTCAGGAAACCCAGGGCCGCCTGGAAAACCTGCATATCGCCATGGTCGGTGACCTGAAATACGGCCGCACTGTACATTCACTGTCACAGGCACTGTCAAAATTCAGCGGCAACCACCTGCATTTTATTGCCCCGCAGGCACTGGCAATGCCGAATCACATTCTGCATATGCTGGATGAAAACGGCGTGGCGTACAGCGAACATCATTCTATTGATGAGGTACTTCCGCAGCTGGATGTGCTGTATATGACCCGCGTGCAGAAAGAGCGCCTCGACCCGTCGGAATACGCCAATGTCAAAGCTCAGTTTGTGCTGCGTGCGGCTGATCTGGCCAATGTGAAGACGAACCTGAAAGTGCTGCACCCGCTGCCGCGCATCGATGAGATAACCCCGGATGTGGATAAAACGCCTTACGCGTACTACTTCCAGCAGGCCGGTAACGGGATCTTTGCCCGTCAGGCACTGTTATCTCTGGTGTTAAACGAAACTTTCCCGGCTTAAGGAGCACATCATGACTCAGGATCATAAATTACTGGTTGAAGCCATCAAATGCGGCACCGTTATCGACCATATCCCGGCAAATGTGGGATTTAAACTGCTCTCCTTTTTCCGCCTGACTGAGACGGACAGCCGTATTACTATCGGGCTGAACCTGCCTTCCAACAATATGGGCCGTAAAGATTTGATTAAACTGGAAGATACCTTCCTGACACCGGAGCAGGCCAACCAGCTCGGTTTTTATGCTCCTAAAGCCACAATTAATATTATCGAAGATTATCAGGTGGTTAAAAAACTGCCGATTAACCTGCCGGAACGCATTGAAGGGGTGATTGTCTGCCCGAACGGCAACTGCATCAGTCACAATGAGCCGGTGGAAAGCAGCTTTACTGTTAAGTCCATTGCACAGGAAATTGTGTTAATCTGTAAGTACTGTGAGAAAGAATTTGATCACCACGCAATCATTAATAACCAATAAGATAGATCCAGGTCAGTTGTCCGGGAAAATCAGACGATTATAATGATGGCGTTTTTAAAAGCTTAACAGCAATAATCATCCTACAGGAGTCCGTAATGACTAAAGTAATCGCAACAGAAAACGCACCAGCAGCAATCGGCCCGTATGTACAGGCAGTAGACCTGGGTAACATGGTAATGACTTCAGGTCAGATCCCTGTTGATCCGAAAACAGGTGCAGTTGCTGACGATGTTAAAGCTCAGGCACGCCAGTCACTGAACAACATCAAAGCTATCATCGAACAGGCTGGTCTGAAAGTTACGGATATCGTGAAAACAACTGTTTTCGTTAAAGATCTGAACGACTTTGCTACTGTGAACGCAGAATACGCTGCTTTCTTTGATGAGCACAAAGCAGTATACCCTGCACGTTCTTGCGTTGAAGTTGCGCGTCTGCCAAAAGACGTTAAATTAGAAATCGAAGCAATCGCAGTCCGTAAATAATCACTGCGCTTTCTGAGAACGATAATGAAAACCCTGCCAGGTGCGGGGTTTTTTTATACCCGTAAATTTTCCAGAAGCTGATCAAAAGAGACTCTGACCTTTTCATAAGTGGCCTGCGGATCATCACTGTGCACAATCCACATCGCACATTCATACAGCCCGCCATTAATAAACAGTGCCAGCACATCCGGTGCCACCTGTTTTATCCATCCGGTTTCCATCAGGTGTGTCAGACGCCGGGTGATCCCCTGCACACAGGCCAGTTCGTGGGATTTGAGAATGGAAAAATCCAGTACCGAGGCCGCATCACGGAACATAATCCGCTGAACTTCCGGCTCCAGACTCATTGCCAGATAGCCCTGACAGCGGAATTTAAAAGCGGACCACTCATCAGCTTCATCTTTTTCTGCGGTATCCAGGCGCACATCGAGTTCACGATCCAGATCCTGCAGCACCGCCAGAAACAGCCCTTTTTTATCACCAAAGTGATGATACAGCGCCCCCCGGGTGAGACCCGCCTGAGCCGTCAGATCATCCATCACAGTCGCGGCGTACCCGGCCTTACCAAACTGCTGGCGTGCAGCACGGATAAGCTTGGTCCGCGTTTCTTCTATCATCTCTGCACGTGGCTTGTGGCTCATTTCATTACTCCTGCGGTCAGCTCTTTCAGCCGGGGATTATAGCACTTTTTTATTGACATACATTGCGTATGTCAATAGATTCACATACGCAATGTATGTTAATTGCATTACAGCCGGCTATCTCCGGCAGTTAAAAATTATATCCGTCTGTAATATAACGGATATCTGTGAGGTTGTTATGTTCAGCTCTTATCGCGTCATCTTTCAGCATCCCGGCACCAAAGCCTTTTCAGGGGCGGGATTTATCGCGCGGATGACCGTCTCCATGATGGGGATTGGGATCATTACTATGATTGCCCAATTGCGTGATTCTTTCTTTATGGCCGGGGTGACTGCGGCTGTTTATACCTTTTCGGCGGCATTCTGCGCCCCGCTGATCGCCCGGCTGGTGGATCGCTACGGACAGAGCCGGATCCTGCCGAAAACGCTGGTGATCAGTGTTCCTGCGACTGCCGCCCTGCTGTTATGTACGGTTTATGATGCTCCTGACTGGGCAATCTGGCTGTCTGCTGTTTTTGTCGGGGCGATCCCGAGCATGCCTGCCATGATCCGCTCCCGCTGGACACATATCTACAAAGGTGACCCGCGTTTACAGACCGCCTACTCCTTTGAGTCGGTGCTGGATGAAATCAGCTTTATTATCGGGCCGCCGCTGTCAGTCACGCTCTGTATCGCGCTGTTCCCGCAGGCAGGTCCGCTGGCGGCAATTATTTTTCTGGTAATCGGTACCGCGCTGGTGGTCTGCCAGAAACGAACTGAACCACCGGTGCACAAACGCGACGGGCTGGCAAAAGGCACCGTGCTGCGTCTGCCTGCGATTCAGCTGCTGATGGTGGTTCTGCTTGCGCTCGGGGTGATTGTCGGGACGGTGGATGTACTGGCTGTCGCTTTCGCCAATGCACAGGGGTATCCGGAGGGTGCCAGCTACGTTCTGTCTGTCTATGCTGCCGGTTCCTGTATCGCCGGGTTTATCTTCGGTGCTATCCGGCTGCCGTTCAGCTACACAAAACAGTTCGTCTTTACCGCCGCCGCCACACTGCTGACCACCCTGCCGCTGCTGCTGGTCACCAACCTGACCGGGCTGGGGCTGACCATGTTTGTCGCCGGTTTCTTCTTCTCACCGACCATGATCCTCGCTATCGGCTTTGTCGAGCGTGAAGCACCACCTAATATGCTGACAGAAGGCTTTACCTGGCTCATCACCGGGCTGGCGGTCGGTGTGGCACTCGGCTCTGCCGGAGTCGGTATGATCATTGATACTTACGGCATTGATGCCGGGTTCCTGCTGGCTATCGCTGCGGGGATCTGCGTACTGCTCACCGCCTGCATCGGTTATGTTTTCGTCTTCAAAGACGATAAAAACAGCGCTGATAAGTGACAGAAATAACTTTTAATATAATTTTCAGCAATCAAACCGCACATTTTTACACTTAACCGGAGTGTGCGGTTTGCCTGATGTCGCCAGAATTCTTTGACTTAAATCAATTTCAATCGCCTTATTCCGGAGGAAATCTATATCTAGTGCTATATAATACAAAGCACACTAGATATAGTATTTATTCACAGTGTTATCCACAACGCCATGAAGCCGCATTATGACAGGTTTTGCCCTGTGGATAACCAAACTGCCGGAGAGAAGCAAAGTGCACACTATCGTGATTAAGCGTGATGGATGTCAGGTAAATTTTGATGAATCACGCATCCGGGATGCCATTAAAAGAGCCGCCAAAGCCGCACGTGTTAATGATGATGACTACTGCTCTCAGGTTGCCTCCCGAGTAGCCTCTTTGCTGGGTGACCGGAAAAAGGTCGATATCGGTGAGATCCAGGACGCTGTCGAAAACCAGTTAATGTCCGGTGATTACAAAGAGTTAGCCAGAACCTACATCGAATACCGTCATGACCGTGACGTGGCGCGTGAACTGCGCGGCCGCCTGAATAACGAGATCCGCGGGCTGGTTGAACAGAGTGATATGTCCATTCTCAACGAGAATGCCAATAAAGACAGCAAGGTGATCCCGACACAGCGTGACCTGCTGGCGGGTATCGTTGCTAAGCACTACGCAAAACAGCACATTTTACCGCGTGATGTTGTAATTTCGCACGAACGCGGCGAAATTCACTATCACGATCTGGACTACGCGCCGTTCTTCCCGATGTTTAACTGTATGCTGATCGATTTAAAAGGCATGCTGACTCATGGCTTTAAAATGGGTAATGCCGAGATAGAACAGCCTAAGTCCATCTCCACCGCAACGGCGGTAACAGCACAGATTATTGCCCAGGTGGCCAGCCATATTTACGGCGGTACCACCATTAACCGTATCGACGAAATCCTCGCCCCGTTTGTCACGGCCAGCTATAACAAACATCTGAAAACTGCAAAAGAATGGCAGATTCCGGATGCGGAAGGCTACGCCAATGCCCGTACAGAAAAAGAGTGTTACGACGCCTTCCAGTCACTGGAATATGAAGTCAACACACTGCACACCGCCAACGGGCAGACACCGTTTGTCACCTTCGGCTTCGGGCTGGGCACCTCAAAAGAATCCCGCATGATCCAGCAGGCAATTTTACGTAACCGCATTGCCGGTCTGGGTAAAAATCACAAAACAGCGGTATTCCCGAAACTGGTTTTCGCCATTAAAAAAGGTCTGAACCACCAGTACGGCGATCCGAACTATGACATCAAACAGCTCGCATTAGAGTGCGCCAGCAAGCGGATGTATCCGGATATCCTGAACTACGACCAGGTAGTGAAAGTGACCGGCTCCTTTAAAACCCCGATGGGCTGCCGCAGCTTCCTCGGTGTCTATGAAGAGAACGGTGAAATGATCCACGACGGGCGTAACAACCTCGGGGTTATCAGTCTGAACCTGCCACGCATTGCCATTGAATCACAGGGCAGTGAAGCGGATTTCTGGTCACTGCTGGATGAGCGTCTGGTGCTTGCCAAAAAAGCCCTGATGACCCGTATCGCACGGCTGGAAAATGTCAAAGCCCGTGTCGCGCCGATCCTGTATATGGAAGGTGCCTGCGGCGTGCGTCTGAAAGCGGATGACTCCGTCACCGAAATCTTTAAAAACGGCCGCGCCTCGATTTCACTGGGTTACATCGGCATCCATGAAACTATCAATGCCCTGACCGGCACTGAAACGCACATGTATGACGACGAACAGCGCCGCGCCCTCGGTGTCGCCATCGTGGAACGTCTGCGTCGTGCAACCGACGAATGGAAAACCGAAACCGGCTACGGTTTCAGCCTCTACAGCACCCCGAGTGAAAACCTGTGTGACCGTTTCTGCCGCCTGGATACCGCCGAGTTCGGCATTATCCCGGGTGTGACTGACAAAGGCTACTACACCAACAGCTTCCACCTGGATGTGGAGAAGAAGGTCAATCCGTACGATAAACTGGATTTCGAAGCACCGTATCCGCCGCTGGCGAACGGCGGTTTCATCTGCTACGGCGAATACCCGAACCTCCAGCACAACCTGAAAGCACTGGAAGATGTCTGGGATTACAGCTACGACCGCGTTCCGTACTACGGAACCAACACACCGATTGATGAGTGTTATGAATGCGGGTTTGCCGGTGAATTTAACTGTACCAGCAAAGGCTTTGTCTGCCCGAAATGCGGCAACCACGATGCTTCCCGCGTCTCTGTCATCCGCCGTGTGTGCGGTTACCTCGGCAGCCCGGATGCCCGTCCGTTTAATGCCGGGAAGCAGGAAGAAGTGAAACGCCGTGTTAAGCACCTGAATAACGGACAATTAGGCTGAGTTGTGAATTATCATCAGTATTACCCCGTTGACGTGGTCAACGGGCCGGGTACACGCTGCACCCTGTTTGTTTCCGGCTGTGTTCATCAGTGCCGCGGCTGCTATAACCAGAGCACCTGGCGCACTGATTCCGGTGTGCCGTACACCCGGGAACTGGAAGATACGATTATCGCCGACCTCTGTGATACCCGCGTAAAACGTCAGGGGATCACACTGTCCGGCGGTGATCCGCTGCATCCGCACAATGTGCCGGAGATTCTGGCACTGGTGCAGCGCATCCGCCGCGAGTGCCCGCCGGAAAAAGATATCTGGATGTGGACAGGTTATAAACTGGATGAACTGAATGATGCCCAGCGGGAAGTCACTGAGTATATCAATGTGTTAGTCGACGGGAAATTTGTGCAGGATCTGCATGACCCGATGCTGATCTGGCGCGGCAGTGCAAATCAGGTTATTCACTATCTGCGCTGAACCGCGACCAGTGCAGTTTCTTTCCGAACCCCAGCGTATTATTCACCATCTTTATCTCATCCAGCCGCAACCCCCACAACGGGGTTTTGGCGGCGACAGCCACCGGAAAGTGGCGGCAGTAAACGGCTCTCGCCTGTTTTTCCTCTTCCGCTGACAACGCTGTCACCTCACCTCTGAACTGGATCCCGCGGATTTTTGCCACGGTAACCGTCTGTGCGGAAATGGTTCCCGCCACCAGCGGGTTCTGCTGCATCAGGGTGCCGTGCCGGGTATGAGGTTCAGTGAGGAAATAAAGCATCATTGCGCCGGTGTCCGCGACATAAAAGCAGGAAGCGCACCACAGGTCATCACCAGCAGTGGTACACAGCGTAACGACATGATTTTTCTTCAGATAAGACAGGATTGAATCGTGCGGTAATTCCATACAGTACCCCCAATAAAACCACACCGGCTGATAGAGTATATCATCCGGTGCTGGTTCAGACAGTCCCGTCATACGGGCTGTATTGTATGGCAAATCTCAGGGATTATTTATAGAGTTCTGCTGTACCGCCCATCAGGTTTTCACCACCGGCAGAGGTGATACGGAAAGAAGTTGCACCAGCTTCATCAGCTTTTTTGGATAAAGCAGCAGTCACGTCAGCCAGGGTATCAACGTCACTGACAGAAACAACACCGACAGGTGCCTGTGTGCTATGCTGAACTTCAGTTGCAGCAAAAGAACCAAATGAAACAGCACTTAACGCTAAAACAGCAGGGATGATTGCAGAAATTTTCATAATTTTATTCCTCAGAATATCGTTAGTATCATGAGACGTTTTTGTCTCTCTTTGTGATGTGAGTCATACTATGCGCTTTCCGGCGGAAAGAAAATTAGCTATTTTTGCCATACTTATTCAATTATTTTGATAATAAAAATTTTAATTAATCACCGGGAAGAACTATCATGTGAAATACTACTGATTAATTAGTTACTTGCGTGACTATTACCCGATTAAAATCAACAAAATATTCGCCTTTCATACAAACATAAAAAGGCACGATTAAACAAAAATGACGATATCATCAGACAAAAACACGTGGTTTCTTTACATAATCAGGACAGAATCCGGATATCTTTACACAGGAATCACCCGTGATGTCGCACAGCGCGTTGCGACACATCAGTCCGGAAAAGGTGCGAAATATCTGCGGGGGAAAACAGGGCTGCATGTGGTATATCAGGCCGCTCTGGCGGATCGCTCAATCGCATCAAAAGAAGAATACCGGGTCAAGCAACTGACAAAACAAAAAAAAGAAAGGCTGGTCAGTGACCAGCCCTCCGATTTGACGACATACCTTAACGGTAATGGTTATTCACAGCTGTCAAAATGATGTGAGAAATTAACCAGCCCGTGATAACGGTCTGCGGCATCATTTTCCAGCGGATAGATCAGGAAATACGGTGCGGTATCCGGCCATTTGCAGTGCAGATCAAACTCTGCTGCCGGTTTAAAACCCCACTTACCGTAGATCTCAGGATCGCCCAGCACCACAACCGCGCCGTAACCGAACTCATTGAGGCTGTCCAGCCCCTCATAAACCATCTGCTTCGCAATGCCCTGACCCCGGTAAGCCTCTGCCACCGCAAGCGGTGCCAGTCCGACCCACTGACAATCCTCGCCTTCCACATCCACGGGCGTGAAACCGGCGTAACCGACCACCTGACCTTCATCATCAGTGGCAACCACACCCAGGGTCAGCAGACCGTCTTCCCGCAGTGCATGCAGAAGATCGGCTTCGTTGTCACGCCCGAATGCGCTGCGCAGCAGTGCATCGATACCGGCAGCATCAACCGGAATTTCTGTGCGGATCAGCATGAGGTCACCACTGCCTGCGATTTATCCCCGTCTTCCGCCAGCCCGGCCTGAATAAACTCAGCCAGCTGCATTAATGCGCTGCGCAGCAGCGGCGGCATACCGTCGAGGTCAATCGAGTCCATCAGGTTTTTGACATACAGACCCAGCTCGGTATCCCCTTCAATACGCAGACGGCGCTGGAAGAACAGGGTATCCGGGTCCTCTTTGCGGGCCGCGATCAGCACCAGATCATTAGCATTACCGCTGAAGCTGACATCCTCCTGTTCATCCGCACTGACCACCAGACGGCCGTCACGGTTACTGATATACCAGTGAAGCGCCAGGTCACGGACTTCCACCTTCAGCCATTTATTTTCCAGAAAATCGAGATCGCCTTCTGTCAGCGCCTCTTCAAACTGACGCGCCAGAACCTGCTGAAGAACCTGTTTTTGCAGGGTAAACGGCGTTAATTTCAGCGGGAACCGCAATAACGCCGGCCCGTTGTGTACGAGCGAGGAACGAATTTTGGCAAACACCGTACTGACTCCTTAATCTGAATTACTGCGCCATTGTGCCAGAATCTGCAGAAATAACTCAGGATTCCGGTCAATTTTTCGTGTCATTGTTTCTATTATATACCCGATTTTCTTCCTGCCGCAGAGAACATCCCGCTTTTATATCCGCAAACCGGGTGATTTTTTGCGGTAAATGTTCACTAACCTGCCTCAGGTCAATACCTTTTTTAGCCTGCCATTTACAATTTCCGATCATTTTTATTATTCAGTCTGAGAGTCTCACCATGGAACTATTGTGTCCTGCCGGTAATTTACCCGCACTGAAAGCCGCCATTGATAATGGCGCAGATGCGGTTTATATCGGCCTGAAAGATGATACTAATGCCCGTCACTTCGCCGGTCTGAATTTTACTGAAAAGAAACTCGCCGAGGCGGTGGATTATGTTCACAGCCACCGGCGTCACCTGCATATCGCGATTAACACTTTTGCCCATCCGGACGGTTTCAGCCGCTGGCAGCGGGCGGTGGATATGGCCGCCCAACTGGGGGCGGACGCCCTGATCCTCGCGGATATCGCCATGCTGGAATATGCTGCGGAGCGTTATCCGCACATTGAGCGTCATGTCTCTGTACAGGCATCCGCTACCAATACCGAAGCTATCCGTTTCTATCAGCGCAACTTTGATGTGCACCGTATTGTGCTGCCGCGTGTGCTCTCTATCCATCAGGTAAAACAGCTGGCACGCACCAGCCCGGTGCCGCTGGAAGTCTTTGCTTTCGGCAGCCTGTGCATTATGGCGGAAGGCCGCTGCTACCTCTCCTCCTACCTGACCGGGGAATCCCCGAATACCGTCGGTGCCTGCTCTCCGGCACGGTTTGTCCGCTGGCAGGAGACCCCGCAGGGGCTGGAATCACGCCTGAATGATGTGCTGATTGACCGCTACGGCGCGGATGAGAACGCCGGTTACCCGACACTCTGCAAAGGCCGTTACTGCGTGGACAGCAAGCCTTACCATGCCCTGGAAGAGCCGACCAGCCTCAACACCCTGGAATTGCTGCCGGAACTGATGGCGGCGAATATCGCCTCAGTGAAAATTGAAGGCCGCCAGCGCAGCCCGGCCTATGTGACTGATGTGGCGAAAGTATGGCGTCAGGCGATTGACCGCTGCAAAGCCGATCCGGACAACTATACGCCGGATGCCGCGTGGATGCAGACCCTCGGCGGCATGTCAGAAGGACGCCAGACCACACTCGGTGCCTATCACCGCAAATGGCAGTAACGGAGAGAAAAACGATGCAATTTTCATTAGGTTCAGTCCTCTATTACTGGCCGAAAGCAACACTGGAACAGTTTTATCAGCAGGCAATGCAAAGCAGTGCGGATATTATTTATCTCGGCGAAACCGTGTGCAGCAAGCGCCGGGAAATGAAACCGGATGACTGGATAAATCTCGCTAAAACAGTTGCCGGAAGCGGCAAGCAGGTGGTTATCTCCACGCTGGCACTGTTACAGGCCCCGTCCGAGCTGAAAGAGATCGCCAAACTGGTGGATAACGGCGAATTTATGATCGAAGCCCATGATTTCGGTGTGATTAATATGCTGCACGAGCGCGGGCTGCCGTTTGTCGCCGGACACGGCCTGAACTGTTATAACGCCCCGGCGCTGAAAATTCTGCAAAAACAGGGGATGACACGCTGGTGCATGCCGGTGGAGCTGTCCCGTGACTGGCTGGTGAACCTGCTGAAGCAATGTGAAAAGCTGGGGATCCGCGACAAATTTGAAGTGGAAGTGATGAGTTACGGCCATCTGCCGCTGGCCTATTCCGCCCGCTGCTTCACTGCCCGTTCGGAAAACCGCGCCAAAGATGACTGCGAAACCTGCTGCATCAACTATCCGCAGGGGCGCAAAGTCCTCTCGCAGGAAAATCAGCAGGTCTTTGTCCTTAACGGGATCCAGACCCAGAGCGGTTACTGCTATAACCTCGGCAATGATCTGCGTTCCATGCATGGACTGGTGGATATCGTGCGGATCTCCCCGGATACACCGGACGATCTGGCGGTCATTGACCATTTCCGTCAGAATGAAACCGGCGCACAGCCGCTCGATCTGGCACAGGCACAAAACTGCAACGGCTACTGGCGTAAAGTGGCGGGCCTGGAACTGGTGGAATAACGGAAGGAAATAACCATGACTGATGTTTATGCCCGTTTAAAAGCACTGAATATTGAACTGCCGCCGGTCGTTGTACCGGATGCAAAATTTCAGCCGTACGTGATTTTTGATAACACCATTACCCTCTCCGGCCATTTATCCAAAACCGGGGAACAGTTAGACACCGGTAAGTTCGGGGCGGATCTGACCATTGAGCAGGGTGAGAAAATTGCCCGTCAGCTGGCTGTTAACCTGCTCGGGACACTGCAGGGCGCCGTTGGTGACCTGAATAAGATTAAAAAGATCATCAACCTGAACTGTATGATTAACGGTACACAGGATTTTACCGATCCCCATGTGGTGGCGAATGCCTGTTCACAGGTTTTTCATGATGTTTTCGGTGAGAAAGGCTATCACAGCCGCAATGCACTCACTGTGGCACAACTGCCGTTCGGCGCCTGTATGGAAATATCCCTGATCGCGGGTATTGAGTAACAAAACAGAACGGGCGCGATATTAGCGCGCCCGTTTTTACCGGCGTTATGCCTCACGTTGCGTACCTTGATCCTCTTTTCCCACAAAAACCGTGAGAACGGGATTTCCTTTATTTAACGGGCTCTGTTTTTCCGCCGGAATAACCGTCGCAGGGAATGCGTAATACGCCGTAATTCCCCGTCACGCAACATACCGATAAATACCCCGAGAAGCGTATAAATAATCCCGAGCACCAGCATCATAATAATATCGTTCTGCACGCTGCTGAACGGTAAATCCATCTGGTTGATACCTGCAATCGCTTTGGTCGCCCAGGTGGACGGCAGTGCGGAAGCAATAAACCGCACCCAGTCCGGCATAGCCTGTAACGGCCAGATGGTGCCTGACATATAAAAGACCGGTGTGGTGACAAAGGCCAGTGTCAGGTAAATCATCTCCACACTGCGCAGACATTCAGTAACCAGTTTGCCCAGTCCCAGTACTCCCAGCAGGAACGGGAATGTCAGCAGCCATAGTTCATACATCGGCGCTTCCTGGCGGTATCCCAGCACCCACGGCCACAGGGCAAAGAAGACCGTCGAGAGAAACAGCCAGATAGGCAGCAGCGCACTCAGTGCCCCCAGATACACCGCCAGCGGCGGTTTACCTTTCGGCGTACTGCGCACCGCGATACTGACACGGACACAGGCTATCAGCAGGGAGTGCTGTAATAACATGACCAGCAGACCGGGGAACACAATCGCCGCAAAGCTGACACCCGGGTTATACATAGCCACCGTTTCTGACTGTATCGGTGAAATAATCAGTGACGCCTGTTCCGGTGTATAGCCTGCATCCTGCAGAATACGGGTGTTATATCCCCCCAGCAATTCCTGATATGCCTTGCTCAGCTCCTGCTGGATCTGCCCGCTGGCGAGGCGGTTCGTCGCATCCCCGAATACCGGGACAGTGATATTTTTACCCCGGAGAATATTTCGCTCAAAATCAGTCGGAATAATAATGATGGCGAATAACTCGCGCATAATCATATCGCGCCGTGCCGTCTCCAGGTTGTCATAACCGTGCAGCTCCACTTTGGCGGTTGCATCCAGCTGCCGGATCAGTGAGCGGCTGGCTGCGGAGTGATCCTGGTCAATCACGGCGACAGGCAGATCCCACAAGACCGGCCGGACATACACCAGGCTCATCACACACAATGAAACCACCAGCAGCATCCACATCGGTTTTGCCAGCATTCCCAGCAGGACTTTCAGGAACGTCTGAAAATAGAGTTTCATACCGCACCTCCCTGCAATGCCAGCCGTTTCGGTAACCGGTTACGGACAAAAAAGGCATTGGCTACCGGATAAATCAGCAATAATGCACAGACATACAGAATATGCAGCAGCGACACTTCGCGCAGGAAGATATCAAACATCGCATTGAGTGCGTGAGTCAGCGGCTCAAGGTTAGAGATAATCCTGGCCGGCAGGATCATAGACAGCTCCGGCACCGCCATGCCGGAAAACGCCATGGCGATACTGACCAGCATACCAATCATACTGTAAGCCATCAGCGCATTGCTGGTGAAGGTGTAGAGCAGCAGGCCGATACTCTGTGCCGCCATCACATAAAAGAAGCCGATAAACAGCATATACAGCGGGTTACCCGCCACTTTGGCGCCGGAAAACGTCACCAGAGCAGCCAGTTCCACCATCAGCAGAGCGGTAAAAAACAGGGTATACGGTGCCAGTTTCCCCAGCACACCACTGAACAGCGGTTT
Organism: Morganella sp. B601; assembly: GCF_051172335.1. Taxonomy (NCBI): domain Bacteria; kingdom Pseudomonadati; phylum Pseudomonadota; class Gammaproteobacteria; order Enterobacterales; family Morganellaceae; genus Morganella; species Morganella sp. B601. The sequence goes on along the minus strand of NZ_JBPIZE010000004.1, from coordinate 129,522 downwards.
AAGCGTCAGCAGCATGGTACCGCGCGACATACTGTAAATAGTCAGCGTGACAACAAATAACTGGAGCATATGGATGGTGGCGGCAAACTGCTGATAATAAATATAACTGCCGCTGGCGTTAAACAGGCTGTCGTATGACATAGTGACCTGTGCCAGTTTCGGCAGCGTTTTGCCCGTTTCTGATGCGAGGACAGTGCGGTACTGTGCATTCAGTTCCGCTATCAGCCCGCTGAAATCCTGAATCGCATAGCTGCCGGAGGCATAAAATAACCCGTTGTAATACATCCGGACTGTAGGCTGCTTTCCGGCCAGTACATCACTTTCAAAACGTTTCGGGATCATCAGGATCGCGTAATCTTCCGCACTGCCCATCCGCTCCAGTGCTGCCGAAGGATCATCCCGCGGCGTGATACTGGCGTGTGAAGCGGCATTCAGATTGCGCACCAGCGTCCGTGACAGCGGGCTGTGGTCATAATCCACCGCAGAGACCGGCAGATTCAGCAGTGTTCCCTCTGAAAAGTTCGCGCTGATCAGTGTGAATAAGATCAGCGGAAATAACCAGCTCAGCCAGTGGAACACCGGGCTGCGGATGGCCATCCGGGTTTCCTGTGTGAAGGCGTGGCGAAAGCTGTACCAGATAACCGGTATTCTCATCGTGACACCTTACTTATCCCGGCGCCACAGTGCACTCATGCCGGGTCTTAACCCGTCCACAGGTTGTGCCGGATAGAGACGCACCTCAAAGGTTTTCAGGTCAAAATCCCCGGTGGCGCGGGTGGCGCGTTTGGTGGCGTAATCGCCCATCGGGGCGATATAGCGGACTTCTGCCTCTATTTCCTGATTTTTCAGTGCCGGTACCGTCAGCGTGATTTTATCGCCTTTTTTCACATCCGCGAGAATATCCTCACGCAGGTTATAGACAAAATACGCTTCCGGCAGGCGGATAATCGTCACCAGCGGGCTGCCTGCATTAAACAGTTCCCCGATTTCAGCCGGAACCGGCCCGATCTCCCCGGTCACCGGCGCGGTAACCGTCAGTTCATCCTGCTGGACTTTTAATTCCGCCAGTTTCTGTTCTGCCTGGCGCAGTGCTGCTTCGTAACGCTGACGCTGCTCGGTGCGGTCGCCGTTTTTCGCCTGGTCGAGCTGTGCTCTGGCAGCCAGTACGCCCTGCTGCGCCACATCACGGGCACGGCGGGACTGATCAAGCTCGGTTTTTGACACATAACCTTTTCCGGCCATGCTGCTCATGCGCTGAAAATCACGCTGTGCATTCGCCAGCTCAGCCTGAGACTTCGCCAGCTGTGCAGCATAGTTACGCACGCTCTCTTCACGCGTGCCGTTCAGGGACTCGGTTAACTGCGCCTGAGCCTGATCGCGGGCAGCCACCAGCGAGGCGACCTGTGCTTCCAGCTCCGGGCTGGTCAGGCGAATCAGCGCCTGTCCCTGTTTAACGTCGTCACCGCGCTCAATCAGACGCTCAACAACACGTCCTTTGGCTTTCGAGGAGACAATTACCTCCGGTGCATCGACTTCACCCTGTAATAAAAGATACTGGTTGTGGGCACGAAAAAGTGCGGCCATCGCAATTAAGACCAGCATCAGCAGGATCAGATAGATTGTTCTTTTTTTCATTCTTGATTTCGGCCTTAACTATCACTTGTGAAACTATTCGAAATGAAATCATCTCGAATGAAATTGTTCTGGATAAAACGATGAAGAAAGGGGAAGGTTTCAGTATCACTGATTTCAACTGAAACCGTTAAGATATTTGTGCGCCAGATCACAGCATAATACCTTCAATCTTAGCCTCACACACCTGTTACACAACTATTTTTAATATAAAATCTCAGATAGTTACAAATAATTCTCCTCCGGCAAGTGATCCGACAGAAAAATGTATGACTACAACCTGATTTTCCTGCTGCTTCAGCAGATGTGTGTGTACCTGGTTATCGCCTGGGTGCTCAGCAAAACGCCGCTGGTGCTGCCGGTCTTACAGGTGACTGTCCGCCTGCCGCACAAGCTGATGTGCTACCTGATTTTCTCCGTTTTCTGTGTCATGGGCACCTATTTCGGACTGAATATCAATGATTCCATCGCCAACACACGGGCTATCGGCTCCGTACTCGGCGGGTTGCTCGGCGGGCCGTCTGTCGGGCTGCTGGTCGGTTTTACCGGCGGACTGCACCGCTATTCTCTCGGCGGGATGACGGCGTTCAGCTGTATGGTGTCCACTATTGTCGAGGGGCTTATCGGAGGCCTGGTTCACCGCTACTATATGAAGCGCGGGCAAATCAATAAGCTGTTTAATCCCTGGACAGCAGCCGGTGTGACCTTTGTTGCCGAACTGGCGCAGATGGCGATTATTCTGTTACTGGCACGGCCGTTTAATGAAGCGCTGAGTCTGGTGAAAGATATTGCCGCACCGATGATTATCGCCAATACCATCGGTGCCGCTATGTTTATCCGTATCCTGCTGGACAGACGCGCCATCTTTGAAAAATACACCAGTGCCTTTTCCGCCCAGGCTCTGAAACTGGCGATCAGTACAGACGGCGTGCTGCGCCAGGGATTTAACGAGACCAACAGCCGCCAGGTGGCACAGGTACTGTATGATGAGCTGAATGTCGCCGCCGTGGCTATCACGGACACAGAAAAACTGCTGGCGTTTATCGGTGTCGGGGCGGATCACCATCTGCCGGGCACGCCGATTGCCTCGCGTTACTCCCGGCAGGCTATTGCCCATAATGAGGTGGTCTATGCCGACGGTAACGAAACGCCGTACTGCTGTTCGATCAACCCGCACTGTAAACTCGGCTCTACGCTGGTTATCCCGCTGACCGGAGAGAATAAGCAGGTGGTCGGTACCATCAAACTGTATGAGGTGAAGAACCGCCTGTTCAGCTCCATTAACCGCACGCTGGGAGAAGGGATTGCCAGCCTGTTGTCGGCACAAATCCTGGCCGGGCAGTTTGAGCGAAGTAAGCAGTCACTACTGGAAACAGAGGTAAAATTGCTGCATGCCCAGGTAAACCCGCATTTTCTGTTTAATGCCCTCAATACCTTACAGGCAGTGATCCGCCGCGATGCGGAACAGGCACGGCATCTGGTGCAGAATCTCTCCACCTTTTTCCGTAAAAATTTAAAACGGCCGGGGGAGATAGCCACTCTCGCTGCCGAAATTGAGCATGTGAATGCTTACTTACAGATTGAAAAAGCCCGCTTCCGTGAACAACTCAGTGTGGATATCGCCATTCCGGATGCGCTGAAACAAGCCAGTCTGCCGGTCTTTTCGTTACAGCCCATTGTGGAAAATGCGATAAAACATGGTACATCACAGATATTTGAGCAGGGAAAAATTACCATAAGCGCACGGGCGGAGGGCAATACGCTTGTCATCCTGATTGCCGATAACGCCGGGCTGTATCAGCCGACCGGGATGAGTGACGGGCTCGGTATGGGGCTGGTCGATAAACGCATCAAAGTCCGCTATGGTAAACAATACGGTCTCAGTGTTCACTGCGAACCGGAAGTAAAAACAACCATTATTCTGACCTTACCCTTCGACTCACCGGCAGGTGCATCAGCACCGCCTGATAACTAAAAAAATGATAATGACACCATGAATGTTTTAATTGTTGATGATGAGCCACTGGCCCGGGAAAACCTGCGATTACTGCTCGATGCATACCCTGACATCCATATCCTGGGTGAATGCACCAACGCCATTGATGCCATCGGAAAAATTCACCGCCTGAAGCCGGACGTGGTGTTTCTGGATATTCAGATGCCCCGTGTCACCGGGCTGGAAATGGTTGGTATGCTCGATCCCGGCCACCGGCCTGCAATTGTCTTTCTCACCGCCTTTGAAGAGTACGCCTTACAGGCTTTTGAGGAGGATGCGTTTGATTATCTGCTCAAACCGGTGGAGAAAGAGCGCCTGGACAAAACCCTGAACCGGCTGCGCCAGGGGCAGATCCGCCCTGCTGAAACCCCGGAACAGACAGAACAGCTGCGCTACATCCCGTGCAGCGGGCACAACCGTATCTGGCTGATGCCGGTTGAGGATGTGGTGTATGTCAATTCCCGTATCAGCGGTGTGTTTGTGATGAGCGCACACGGCCAGGAAGGATTTACCGAGCTGACACTCCGCACTCTGGAAACCCGCACTCCGCTGCTGCGCTGCCACCGGCAGTATCTGGTCAATCTGACCCGCCTGCGGGAAATCCTGCTGGGCGATAACGGCCAGGCGGAACTGATCCTGAGTAACGACGAAACCATTCCGGTCAGCCGCCGCTACCTCAAACCCCTGAAGGAAGCCCTGGGGCTGATTTAATACCAAAGTCCGGACGCATAAAAAAAGCCCGGCAGGGATATCCCCGGCCGGGCTTTTTATGATTCAGAGAATCAATTATGCATCATTATTGGTACGACGGCGCGGTGCGGAGTTTCCGCCTTCTTCGCGGCGGAAGCTGCGACGCTCGCCCTGCGGACGGCGATCGCTGTTACCACGATCAGAACGCTCACCGTCACGACGGTTACCACCACCGAAACTGCGGCCACCGTTACCACCACGGTCATTACCACCGCTGCGGCGTTCACGGTTGAACGGCTTCGCATCACCGACTAATGTCATGTTCATTGGCTTGTTCATAACACGGGTACGGGTGAAGTGCTGTAACAGATCCGCCGGCATACCTTTCGGTAATTCGATAGTTGAGTGAGTATCAAACAGTTTGATGTTACCGATGTAACGGCTGTTGATATCACCTTCGTTAGCAATCGCGCCCACAATGTGACGGACTTCAACACCATCGGTACGGCCCACTTCAATGCGATACAGTTCCATATCACCCACGTCACGGCGTTCACGGCGCGGACGATCACCACGCTCAGGACGATCACCGAAACGGTCGTTGCGATCATTGCGGCGGCGATCATCACGATCGTTGAACTCACGGCGCGGACGACGCGGTGCATCAGGCGGCAGGATCAGTTTGCGCTCACCTTCTGCCATTTTCAGCAGAACAGCAGCCAGAGTTTCCATATCGATATCTGCGTCAGACTCATCGCTGTCTGCCGGAACCAGTTTTTTCAGCAGTGCACGATACTGATCCAGGTTGCTGCTTTCCATTTCTGCATGGATAGTGGCAGCAAATTTTTCCTGGCGGCGCTGGCTGATCATCTCTGCATCCGGTAATTCTACCTCAGGGATAGTCAATTTCATGGTGCGTTCAATGTTGCGCAGCAGGCGGCGTTCGCGGTTTTCGACGAACAGCAGAGCACGGCCCGCGCGGCCCGCACGACCGGTACGACCGATACGGTGAACATAAGATTCCGCATCCATCGGGATATCGTAGTTAACAACCAGGCTGATACGCTCAACGTCCAGACCACGGGCTGCAACGTCTGTTGCAATCAGGATATCCAGACGACCATCTTTCAGGCGCTCCAGCGTCTGCTCACGCAGTGCCTGGTTCATATCACCGTTCAGTGCTGCGCTGTTGTAGCCGTTACGCTCCAGGGTTTCAGCCACTTCCAGGGTCGCGTTTTTGGTACGGACGAAGATAATCGCCGCATCAAAATCTTCCGCTTCCAGGAAACGGACCAGTGCTTCGCTCTTACGTGCACCGTAAGCAGTCCAGTAGCTCTGGCTGATGTCCGGACGGGTGGTAACGCTGGTCTGAATGCGCACTTCCTGCGGATCTTTCATGAAACGACGGGTAATGCGGCGGATAGCTTCCGGCATAGTTGCAGAGAACAGTGCTGTCTGATGCTCTGCCGGGATCTGGCTCATGATGGTTTCAACGTCTTCGATGAAGCCCATGCGCAGCATTTCATCTGCTTCGTCCAGTACCAGACCTTTCAGGTTGGATAAATCCAGGGTGCCGCGTTTTAAGTGATCCAGCAGACGGCCCGGAGTCCCGACAACCACCTGTGGCCCCTGACGCAGAGCACGTAACTGGACGTCATAACGCTGACCGCCGTACAGGGCGACCACATTCACGTTACGCATATGTTTGGAGAAATCAGTACAGGCTTCCGCAACCTGGACCGCTAATTCGCGGGTCGGTGCCAGCACCAGAATCTGTGGCGCTCTCAGGTTCGGATCAATATTGTTCAGTAACGGCAGGCCGAATGCCGCCGTTTTACCACTACCTGTCTGTGCCATACCCAGGACATCACGTCCGGCAAGCAGGTGCGGAATACATTGTTGCTGGATCGGGGACGGCTTTTCGTAGCCCAGGTCGTCCAGTGCAGTCAAAATATCAGCTGATAAACCAATGTCAGCAAAAGAGATTTCAGTCTCAGTGGTCATGTAAAGGTGCCTCATACAAAATGGCGGCCAGTCTACACAACCCATCGGAAAGCATGTCGGTTGTTTTCATTTAAAAGTGTGAACTGGCTCAAATAAAATTATAAAACGAACAAAACATCCCCCCATCACTTTCGCGATGGTGAAAAATTAACGGGTTGAAGTGTGTTCGTCAGCTATTGTGGATCTGAATCCGTCAGGTCCTGTTCTTCATCACCTAACAGAGCTAATTCCAACAATGCGTAGCGGTGCTCAACGAAATTGTGTGCGTTGTTGGCAACCGTCAGCTTGAACAGCGTTTCAGCGCTGTCCGTATCCCCCAGACTCAGGTAGTATTTACCTAAATAGAAGTAGGTTTCACTGAGATGTTCAGCGAGCGAAGTGTTATCCGTTGAGAATTCCTTCAGCCGATCAAGCAGTGTCTTTTCACTGATGTCGCCGAGATAGAATTCAGCAATATTCCAGCCCCATTGTCCGCCTTTCGCCTGCTGATAGCGCTGACGTAAATCGGTCAGTGCTTTCTTCGGATCTATCTCTTTATCGACGAGATAAAGCCACAGCGAGCGGAACGGATCGTTTGGATCATCCTGATAAAACGCCAGCAAATCATCCCGCGCCACCGGATACCGGCCCCCGTAATACAGGGCAATACCGCGGTTCATACGCGCGTAGTTATAAGTTGGATCAAGCTCTAATACAGAATCATACGCTTCATAGGCAGCATCAAAGTTGCCTGCCTGCGTAAAATAAATGCCCAGGTAATTAAATATCTCCGGAATATCCGGACGCATTGATAACGCAACAGTAAAATCGTTACGTGCCAATGCACGCAATCCGAGGCTGTCGTACAACACACCACGCTGATAAAGCAGCTGGGCGTACTCGTCCTCAGTTAATGACCGGCTTGCCAGTATTTGTTCCATTCGGGCGAGGATCACTTCCTGCTGTAATGATGGTTGCAGGGGTACTGCAAGTAAATCCCCGGAGTGCCAGTTTTTACCGCTGCTGCATCCTGCGATAAAAATTATAGCCGCAATGCTCCACCAACGCAGAAAAAAATTCATTTCCTACTCCCGAAGTCAGATCCCTGAAAGGATAATCCTCTGACTGACAATAACCGAGTGCATTTTGCTTTTTTTGCCGAATGGCGCCCTTTTTACAGGACGCCACGACTTACGTCAAATTTTATTCAGCGTTATTTGCATCAGGGTTTGCATCCGAAGCCGGTGCAGCATCCTGACTGACTGCTTCTTTCATGCTCAGGCGGATACGACCCTGACGGTCGATTTCCAGTACCTTGACCGGTACTTCCTGACCCATTTCCAGATAATCTGATACTTTTTCAACGCGTTTGTCAGCGATCTGAGAAATATGCACCAGACCTTCTTTACCGCCGCCGATAGCCACGAAGGCACCGAAGTCAACGATACGGACAACTTTACCGTTATAGATACGGCCGACTTCCACTTCTGCGGTGATTTCTTCGATACGGCGGATAGCCATCTTCGCTTTATCGCCGTCAGTTGCAGCAATCTTCACAGTACCGTCATCTTCGATTTCGATAGTGGTGCCTGTTTCTTCGGTCAGGGCACGGATCACAGAACCGCCTTTACCGATAACGTCTTTGATTTTGTCCGGGTTGATGCGGATGGTGTGAATGCGCGGTGCAAACTCAGAGATATCAGCACGTGGTGAGTTGATAGCCTGTTCCATCACGCCCAGGATGTGCAGACGCGCACCTTTGGCCTGGTTCAGAGCCACCTGCATAATTTCGCTGGTGATACCTTCGATTTTGATATCCATCTGCAGGGCGCTGATACCGTCACGGCTGCCCGCAACTTTAAAGTCCATGTCGCCGAGGTGGTCTTCATCACCGAGGATATCAGACAGAACCACGAATTTGTCGCCTTCTTTCACCAGACCCATCGCGATACCGGCAACCGCTGATTTCACAGGAACACCTGCATCCATCAGTGCCAGAGATGCACCACAGACTGACGCCATAGAAGAAGAACCGTTGGATTCAGTAATTTCTGAAACCACACGCACGGTGTACGGGAATTCTTCCTGGGATGGCATCACTGCCAGCACACCACGTTTCGCCAGACGGCCGTGGCCGATTTCACGACGCTTCGGTGAACCGACCATACCGGTTTCACCCACGCAGTACGGAGGGAAGTTATAGTGGAACAGGAAGGTGTCAGTAATTTCACCCATTACCTGATCCAGAGTCTGTGCATCACGGGCAGTACCCAGAGTTGCTGTTACCAGCGCCTGAGTTTCACCACGGGTGAACAGAGAAGAACCGTGAGTACGCGGCAGAACACCGGTGCGGACATCCAGTGCGCGGACCATGTCTTTTTCACGGCCGTCGATACGCGGCTCGCCGTTCAGAACACGGGTACGGACAACAGATTTCTCAACCGCAGCCAGGATGTCGCTGATTTCGTGTTTCAGTTCGCCGGTCAGCTCTTCACCGCGTGCGGCAAATTCAGCTTCCAGAGCACTGATGGTTGCATCTTTAATGATATCAACCTGTGCGTAACGATCCTGTTTTTCAGTGATACGGTAAGCATCACCCAGCGCTTTTTCAGACAGTTCAGCAACGCGGTCACGCAGAGTCTGGTTAACAGGCTCCGGCTGCCAGTCCCACTTCGGCTTACCGGCTTCAGCGGCCAGTGCATTGATGTTTTCGATAACAATCTGCTGCTGCTCGTGACCGAACACGACCGCACCCAGCATTTGTTCTTCGGTCAGCAGCTGTGCTTCTGATTCAACCATCAGAACCGCACCTTTGGTACCGGCAACAACCAGATCCAGTTTGCTTACCGCTAATTCGTCAGTGGTCGGGTTCAGAACATACTGGTCATTGATGAAACCAACACGTGCCGCACCAATCGGACCGTTGAACGGAATACCGGACAGTGCCAGCGCCGCTGAGGCACCAATCATTGCCACGATATCAGGGTTAACCTGCGGGTTCACAGACACCACGGTTGCGATGATCTGAACTTCGTTCAGGAAACCTTCCGGAAACAGCGGACGTAACGGACGGTCAATCAGACGTGCGATCAGGGTTTCGCCTTCGCCGGGACGGCCTTCACGGCGGAAGAAGCTCCCCGGAATACGGCCGGCCGCGTAAGTACGCTCCTGATAGTTTACGGTCAGCGGGAAGAAGTCCTGGCCCGGTTTCATTTTTTTCTGGCCGACAACGGTAACGAATACCGCGGTGTCGTCCATGTTAACCATTACAGCTGCTGTCGCCTGACGGGCCATCATGCCGGTTTCGATAGTGACAGTGTGCTGACCATACTGGAATTTACGGATTGTCGGATTTAACAAAATAATATCCTTCTGGGTCTCTCACCCCGGCAGGGGTAAGTAGTGAAATGGTTCCTTCAGATACATCCTCGCGACTAATGACAACCTTTTCCTGCTGCCGGAAAGTGCTCTCATTAGCCGCGCGAATAGCTGTACCGAAGAATCGTTATTATTGCGGCAACAGCTCAGTGTGCCGCATTCAGAAGAAAAGGGGCCGTCGGCCCCTTTCCACTGAAACTTGTCTGAATTAGCGACGCAGGCCCAGACGCTCAAGAATTGAGGTATAGCTTGCTAAGTCTTTGCCTTTCAGATAGTTCAGGAGCTTACGACGCTGAGCAACCATACGCAGCAGACCACGACGGCTGTGGTGATCTTTTTTGTGCTCTGCAAAGTGACCCTGCAGGTGGTTGATCTGTGCAGTCAGCAGCGCGATCTGAACTTCGCTTGAACCGGTGTCGTTTTCGCCACGACCGAAATCAGCGACAATTTTCGCTTTCGCTTCAGTGCTTAGAGACATAATAGAACTCCAAATATACTTTGATTAATAAAAATGAGTGCCGATCTCTAATTCAGCATCTCAGGGAAATTGCCGCGTTATTCTACGCCGCCTGCGCCCTGAACGCAAGATGCGGCAATGCTTATTCCGTGTATTCCACAACAAGACGGCGCGGTGCCACCAGCCCGTCCTCACTGATCACCGCAAGGCCGATAAACTGCGCGTCATCACCCTGCGTTACACGGGTTAATGTCTCCGGTGCCAGGTCGTGCGGAGCCCGTACCGGCTGCCCCAGCTTAAAATACCCGGCAGTCACGTCCGTCAGATTTACCTGCGGAAAATGTGACACGGCGGTATCCATCGGCAGCAGCAGCGGATCCAGTGCGGTTTCAAGAGGAGCTTCAGACTCATCCGCCACACGGCGCATTTCCTGAAGCTGTTCCAGTGTCACCATCCGTTCTGCCGGATACGTGGCCACCTGCAGCCGGCGCAGCATAGTCACGTGAGCACCGCAACCGAGTTTCTCACCGAGATCATCAATGATAGTGCGGATATAGGTGCCTTTCGAGCAGTGAATTTCCAGCTCCAGTTCATCCCCTTCATGGCGGATAAACAGCAGTTCATACACCGTGATCGGGCGGGCTTCCCGCTCTATGGTGATGCCTTTGCGGGCATACTCATACAGCGGACGTCCCTGATGCTTGAGCGCGGAGTACATGGACGGCACCTGTAAGGTATCGCCCCTGAATGACTCCAGGGCAGCCGCAAGCTGTTCCGCCGTGAATGACAGCGGGCGCTCACTGATCACCTCACCCTGTGAGTCTGAGGTGTCCGTACGCTGCCCCAGGCGGGCAATCACGCGGTAACGCTTGTCGGAATCCAGCAGGAACTGTGAAAACTTGGTTGCTTCACCGAGGCAGACCGGCAGCATACCGGTCGCCAGCGGATCCAGCGCGCCGGTGTGACCGGCTTTGGCGGCATTAAACAGACGGCGGACCTTCTGCAATGCATCATTGGATGAAATGTCCTGCGGTTTATCCAGCAGGACAATGCCGTTGACATTACGGCCCCGACGACGGCGTGCCATCAGTTACCCTCTTTGTCGTCCGCAGATTTACGCATATCCTGGTCGTGTTTGATCACATCAGACACCAGGTTGGACATACGCATCCCTTCGACCAGAGAACTGTCATATTCAAATTTGAGTTCCGGAATAATGCGCAGACGCATCTCTTTCCCCAGCAGGGAACGGATATAGCCGGAAATATCATTTAAGACTTTGATACCTGTTTTCACCTGCTCTGAATTATGGTCTTCATCCATAAAGTTCAGAAAGGTCACAAATACCGTGGCATAGGCCATATCACGGGATAAATCCACACCGGATACCGTTGCCATCCCCACACGGGGATCTTTAATTTCACGCTGCAGGATAATCGCAATTTCTTTCTGAATTTCCTGTGAAACGCGCTGAGTACGGCTGAATTCTCTCGCCATAGTTTCTCTCCTGAAAATTCGGGGGGCCATAAGCCCCCCAATTATATCATGTTATGTCATACCGTCAGGTGATCAGATAGTTCGCTGAACTTCAATCACCTGGAAGACTTCAATCATGTCGCCCGGGCGGACATCATTGTAGTTCTTGACACCGATACCACACTCCATCCCGTTACGGACTTCAGCAACGTCATCTTTGAAGCGGCGCAGGGATTCCAGCTCACCTTCATAGATAACCACGTTGTCACGCAGAACGCGGATAGGGTTATTACGTTTGATAGTTCCTTCAGTCACCATACAACCGGCGATTGCACCGAATTTCGGTGAACGGAACACATCACGGACTTCTGCCAGACCCATGATTTCCTGTTTGAATTCCGGCGCCAGCATCCCGCTCATTGCCTGTTTGATTTCGTCAATCAGGCTGTAGATGACGGAATAGTAACGCAGGTCAACGCTTTCGCTTTCAATCAGGCGGCGTGCTGATGCATCCGCACGGACGTTAAAGCCGAGGATAATCGCGTTGGATGCCGCAGCCAGCGTGGCGTCAGTTTCAGTGATACCACCCACACCGGAACCGATGATTTTCACTTTGACTTCGTCAGTTGACAGTTTCATCAGTGAATCGGTGATAGCTTCACAGGTACCCTGAACATCTGTCTTCAGAACGATATTCAGTTCAGAAACCTTACCGCTTTCCATGTTAGCAAACATGTTTTCCAGTTTGGCTTTCTGCTGGCGTGCCAGTTTCACATCACGGAATTTACCCTGACGATAGAGTGCCACTTCACGGGCTTTCTTCTCGTCACGGACAACGGTCGCTTCATCACCGGCAGACGGTACGTTGGACAGACCCAGGATTTCCACCGGAATGGACGGACCCGCTTCGGTGATATCCTGACCCAGTTCGTTACGCATCGCACGGATACGGCCGTATTCAAAGCCGCACAGGACGATATCGCCTTTGTTCAGTGTACCGCTCTGTACCAGGATAGTGGCGACCGGACCACGGCCTTTATCGAGGTAAGATTCGATAACAACACCGCTTGCCATACCGGCACGCACTGCTTTCAGTTCGAGAACTTCAGCCTGCAGCAGGATAGCATCGAGCAGATCGTCGATACCGATACCTTTCTTGGCGGAAACGCTGATGAACTGAGTCTCACCGCCCCACTCTTCAGAGAGGATGCCGTACTGAGACAGTTCGTTACGTACGCGATCCGGGTCAGCTTCCGGTTTATCAATTTTGTTCACCGCAACCACAACCGGCACACCCGCTGCTTTCGCATGCTGGATAGCTTCGATAGTCTGCGGCATCACGCCATCGTCCGCTGCGACAACCAGAACAACGATATCCGTTGCCTGCGCACCACGGGCACGCATGGAGGTAAACGCGGCGTGTCCCGGAGTATCCAGGAACGTGATAGCGCCTTTATCGGTGGTCACATGGTAAGCACCGATGTGCTGGGTAATACCGCCCGCTTCGCCGGAGGCGACTTTGGTGGAACGGATATAGTCCAGTAATGAGGTTTTACCGTGGTCAACGTGACCCATGATGGTCACAACCGGTGCACGTGGTTCAGCCTGCGCTTCACCCATGTCACGGTCGTTCAGGATCGCTTCTTCCAGCTCGTTCTCACGGCGCAGGATAACTTTGTGACCCATTTCCTCGGCAACCAGCTGTGCGGTTTCCTGGTCAATCACCTGGTTGATAGTCGCCATAGCGCCCATCTTCATCATGGTTTTAATGACCTGAGAACCTTTCACCGCCATCTTGTTGGCTAATTCGCCGACAGTGATGGTTTCACCGATAACCACATCACGGCTAACCGCTGCAACCGGCTTGTTAAAGCTCTGCTGCAGTGAGCTGCCTTTACGCTGTTTCTTACCGCGCGGCAGTTGCGCACGGGCTTCTTCGCGATCGGCTTTCTCAGAATGACGGTTGTTTTTCTTCTGGCGGACGTTTTTCGCGCCACGGCCGCGGCCGCGGTTATCGCCTTCAACTTTCGCATCACTTTCATCTTCCGCTTCACGGGCGTGAGCAGAGGTGGTGGTGTGATAGTCCGCGCTTTCTGTTTCTTCGCTGACAGGAGCAGACCATTTCTCGCCGTTTTCTTCGGCCAGACGGCGCGCTTCTTCAGCTGCACGTTTCACTTCAGCTTCAAGTTTGCGCTGCTGTTCTTCTTCAGCTTTGCGTTTGATTTCAGCGGCTTCGGCTTCGCGGCGCACTTTTTCGCTGTTTTCCCGGGTATCAGCCGGGGCTGATTTCGCTTTATTTTCTTTCACGTTATTCTTTTCCGCTGCTTCACGCTTAGCCGGTTCTGCCGCTTGTTCAGTTACTTTCGCTGCTGCCGCTTCGCGTTTTGCCTTTTCTTCAGCCTCACGTTTGGCTTGCGCCTCTTGTTTAGCTTTTTCTTCGGCTTCACGACGGGCCTGCTCTTCAGCTTCGCGTCTTGCCTGCTCTTCCGCTTCACGCTGTGCCTGCTCTTCCGCGGCTTTTGCCTGTTCAGCGGCATCGCGGTTTACATATGTGCGTTTTTTGCGGACTTCAATATTAACCGATTTGCTCTTGCCACCGGTTACCGGAACACTCAGCGTACTGCGAGTTTTGCGCTGAAGTGTTAATTTACCCGGCTGACTTGCCCCGCCCTGTTCGCGGTTCAGATGGGCCAGCAGGGCCTCTTTTTCTTGCTGGGAAACGTTATCAGACGCCGTTTTTTTGATGCCGGCATCAGCAAACTGCTGTACCAGGCGCTCTACGGAAGTCTGAATTTCGTCTGCCAGTGATTTTACCGATTCTGTCATGCTGCTCCTTCCCGCTACAAATTAAGATGCATCGTCGCCAAACCAACAGATATTACGCGCTGCCATGATGAGCTCACCTGCTTTCTCATCATTCAGACCTTCGATATCCGTGAGGTCATCGATACCCTGCTCTGCGAGATCTTCAAGGGTACAAATACCACGGGAAGCCAGGGTGAATGCCAGTGTGCGGTCCATGCCTTCAAGGTTTAACAAATCATCCGCCGGTGTGGTACCTGACTGGCTCTCTTTCTGTGCCAGTTCGAGCGTTGTTAAAGCGGCTTTTGCACGTTCGCGCAGGACTTCAACGGTTTCCTCTTCGAGGCCGTCGATTTCCAGAAGTTCGCTGACCGGCACATACGCCAGTTCTTCCAGTGTGGAGAAACCTTCTTCCACTAATAAGGTTGCGAAATCTTCATCGATGTCGAGATGCTTAACAAAAGTTTCAATGGAAGCGTGTGCTTCCGCCTGGTGTTTCGCGTTAAGTTCCTCCGCAGTCATGACATTCAGTTCCCATTTGTCATCACCACGATGTTTTTTCAGCAGTTGTGCAGCGAGACGCACATTCTGGCCGTTACGGCCAATGGCCTGTGCAAGGTTGCTGCTTTCCACAGCAACGTCCATTGTGCATTTGTCTTCATCGACAACAATGGATGCAACATCTGCCGGAGCCATTGCATTAATCACGAATTGCGCCGGGTTGTCATCCCACAACACGATATCAATCCGCTCGCCGCCCAGCTCACCGGAAACGGCCTGAACGCGGGCGCCGCGCATTCCCACACATGCCCCGACAGGGTCGATGCGTTTGTCATTGGTCTTCACCGCGATTTTCGCACGGGAACCGGGATCACGGGCAGCCGCTTTAATTTCAATAATCTCTTCGCCGATTTCCGGCACTTCGATTTTAAATAATTCGACCAGCATTTCCGGACGGGAACGGGTCACAAATAATTGCGCACCACGGGCTTCCGGACGAACATCATACAGAACTCCGCGGATACGGTCACCCGGGCGGAAGTTCTCACGCGGCAGCATATCTTCGCGCATAATGACCGCTTCCGCATTATTCCCCAGATCGAGGGTAATGTTTTCGCGGTTCACTTTTTTCACCACACCGGTGATGATTTCGCCCTGCTGCTCGCGGAACTGATCAACCACCATCGCACGCTCAGCTTCGCGTACTTTCTGTACGATAACCTGTTTTGCGGTCTGAGTGGTGATACGGTCGAAGGTGACAGATTCAATCTGATCTTCGATATATTCGCCTACCTGAATGCCCGGCGTTTCATAATCAGCCGCTTCCAGTGTGATTTCACGGGTCGGCTGAGTGACTTCTTCTACCACCATCCAGCGGCGGAAGGTATCAAAATCACCGGATTTACGGTCGATTTCCACACGAACATCAATTTCCTGTTCGTATTTTTTCTTGGTGGCGGTTGCCAGCGCAGTTTCCAGAGCCTCAAAAATTTTCTCACGAGGAAGCGATTTTTCGTTAGAAACTGCCTCAACAACAGCCAGAATTTCTTTATTCATCCTAGTTGCCTCTTTTGAACTTTATATTAAAAGTGGGGTACCAGGTTAGCTTTCTGGATGTTGCCAAGTGCGAACACTTCGTCTTTGCCATCCACTGTAACCGTGATCATTTCACCGTCGACGGCTTTGATAATACCCTGCCATCTGCGACGGTTCTGCATTGCGATTCGTAAAGTCAGTGAGACTTCCTCACCGGTAAACCGCTGATAATGTTCAGCCGTAAATAACGGACGCTCCATACCCGGAGACGAAACCTCAAGGTTATAAACGGTTGTAATAGGATCTTCAACATCAAGAACGGCACTGACCTGGTGGCTCACGTCCGCGCAATCATCAACAGTGATACCCTCTTCACTATCAATAAAAATACGCAGTGTTGACACGCGGCCGCGGATAAACTCCACGCCGACAAGCTCAAAACCGAGTGCTTCGACAGGTGCAGTGACCATCTCTGTTAATTTCTGCTCTAATGTGGACAAGACCACCCCCGGGACATAAAAAAAGGGCATAACGCCCAGTATCTCTGTTGACTGATAACAAAAAACCCCGAAATTTCGGGGCTTTATGCAACTGGACCCTGTGTACATCACACTTCTTAATCTTTTTTCCAAATCAGGGATAACGTAAGAGTTGTTGATACAATCAACATTGGAAAAAACGATTTGTTATAAGAAGTGGTTGCGGGAGCCGGATTTGAACCGACGACCTTCGGGTTATGAGCCCGACGAGCTACCATGCTGCTCCATCCCGCGTTCGAAACGTGAAAAATTCTACGCTGATCACCTGCAAAACGCAAGTGTGAAACTAAATGGTGCCGAGGACGGGACTTGAACCCGTACGCCCGTTTTGTAGGCACTACCACCTCAAGGTAGCGTGTATACCAATTTCACCACCTCGGCACTGAACTGCTCTTTTTTACGGGACTGACTGATGGTGTGTATCAACCCCGTTTAAAACTTTTACTTCAGACTTGCAACAATCAGCGCGGAATATCGCTGTTAGGAGCTGCTGGTGCTGCGGGAACATCTGTTTTCTGTTCTGTCTGCACCGGCTGAGCGAGATTATCAAACTTGCTGCCTGTACCGGTTTTATTGCTGGTCATGTTGCCCAGAACCAAACTCAGTACAAAAAACAGTGTTGCTAAAATGCCTGTGGTACGGGTCATGAAGTTACCTGAACCCGAAGAACCAAACAGTGTTGCAGACGCGCCTGCACCGAACGAAGCACCCATGTCCGCACCTTTCCCCTGCTGCATTAAGATCATGCCGACTAAGGCAATCGCAACAAGTAAGAAAACGACTAAGAGAGCTGTATACATAAACGTGTACCTATTCCTCGTACGGTATACCGACTGATTCGGTATCAATCTGCACACTCACAGATAAACCTAATTACCTTGCTGAGCGGGTCAGAATACTAACCAAACAAACGCGCACGCGCAAGTCTATTTTAAGCCAGGCGCACCGGTTGCGGAAAAAAACAACAATAAGGGGCGGATTCTGACAGAGCCGGGGAGAAACCGCAATAATTTTTTCCGGCTCTGCCATTCACATCATAAATAATTATACGCGTTTCACCGCGTCTGCAATGTGGTTTGCCATTGCAGTGACCTGCGCTTCATCTTCCCCTTCCACCATCACACGGATCAGCGGTTCAGTACCGGATTTACGCAGCAGCACACGGCCTTTGCCGTTCAGCTCTTTTTCCACTTCCTGTGCCACGCGGGTGACTTCCTCGCTTGCCAGCGGGTCGTGCTGACCGGCAAAGCGGACATTCACCAGCACCTGCGGCAGCAGTTTCATGCCACTGCACAGGTCGTGCAGGCTCATGTTGTTGCGTACCATGGCACTCAGTACCTGAAGACCCGCCACAATGCCGTCACCGGTAGTGGTTTTATCCAGCAGGATGATGTGGCCGGAGTTTTCCGCACCCAGACGCCAGCCTTTTTCCTGAAGTTTTTCGAGCACGTAACGGTCGCCGACTTTCGCGCGCTCAAACGGAATACCCAGCTGTTTCAGCGCCAGCTCCAGTCCCATATTACTCATCAGTGTACCGACAGCACCACCGCGCAGTTGTCCCTGGCGCAGTGCTTCACGGGCAATGATAAACAGGATCTGGTCACCGTCCACTTTTTCACCCAGGTGATCCACCATGATCAGGCGGTCGCCGTCACCGTCAAATGCCAGGCCGACATGTGCGCCTTCAGCCAGAACACGTTCCTGTAACTGACGGACATCCGTTGCACCGCATTTTTCGTTAATGTTGATACCGTTCGGATCACAGCCGATAGCAATCACTTCCGCACCCAGTTCACTTAATACGTTCGGTGCGATGTGATAGGTTGCGCCGTGTGCGCAGTCGATCACCATTTTCAGCCCGTTCAGGCTCTGCTCGTTCGGGAATGTCCCTTTACAGAACTCAATGTAACGGCCGGCGGCATCCACAATACGGTTTGCACGGCCCAGCTCGGCGGATTCCACACAGGTCAGTGGTTTTTCCATTTCGGCTTCAATCGCTTCTTCCACGTTATCCGGCAGCTTGGTGCCGTCGATGGAGAAGAATTTGATACCGTTGTCATAATACGGGTTGTGAGAGGCGGAGATAACAATACCGGCCTCAGCACGGAAAGTACGGGTCAGATAAGCGACCGCCGGTGTCGGCATCGGGCCGGTAAATGAAGCGGATAACCCTGCGGCGGCAAGACCGGCTTCCAGTGCGGATTCCAGCATATAGCCGGAAATACGGGTATCCTTGCCGATAATAATTTTACGTGAGCCGTGACGTGCCAGCACTTTCCCTGCTGCCCAGCCCAGTTTGAGCACAAAATCAGGGGTAATCGGGCTGTCACCCACTTTTCCGCGGATGCCATCAGTACCAAAGTATTTGCGATCACTCATTGTCGTTTGTTTCCTTCGCTAAACGGGTTGCTTCCACCACTTTCATGGCCTGGACAGTTTCTTTTACATCATGAACACGGATAATCTGCGCACCTTTCATCGCGGCAATCACCGCACAGGCCACGCTGCCGGCAACCCGTTCATCCGGGGGAATATCCATCAGCTGGCCAATCATAGATTTTCGTGACATTCCGGCGAGAACCGGTAATCCCAGGTTATGAAACAGGTCTAATTTATCCAATAACTGATAATTATGCGTCAGTGTTTTTCCGAAACCGAAGCCCGGATCGAGAATTATGTGATTTTTTTCAATTCCGGCCGCCACACAGCGTGCCACCTGCGCTTCAAGATACGTATACACCTCACGCACCACATTCTGATAGTGCGGTGCCTGCTGCATGGTACGCGGTTCTCCCTGCATATGCATCACACAAACCGGCAGGCCGCTCTGTGCCGCCGCCTGTAATGCCCCCGGCTCACTGAATGAGCGGATATCATTGAGAATATGAGCCCCTGCATTTGCGGCTTCGCGGATCACCAGTGCTTTTGAGGTATCCACTGAAATCCAGACGTCCGATTCACGGGCAATCGCTGCCACAACCGGGATAACCCGCTCCGCCTCCTGCTCCGGACTGACTTCCGCCGCCCCGGGACGGGTGGATTCACCGCCGATATCAATGATCGCCGCACCTTCCGCAATCATTTTCCGGGCGTGTTCCAGTGCTTTGGCGGGGGTGTTGTGTGTACCGCCGTCTGAGAATGAATCCGGGGTCACATTGAGGATCCCCATCACCTGCGGCGTTGACAGCGAAAGTGTCTGACCGCGTGCGGTAAGTTTCATAATCCGGCCTTCTTACTGTTTATTATTTCAATCGTGACGTGATTGTAATGCCTGACTCCGGCGGGATAAAGATATAAAAAAACCCGGCAGATTTTCCGCCGGGTTTTTCATATTACTGCTTCATGCAACTGAATGATGAATTATGACTGCTTGTTGTCGTCTTCAGACGGCGCAGCATTGTTGTCATCTGATGATTCAGGTGCTTCCTGAACCGGAACCTGGTTACTGCTTTCCGGCGGACGGGTATCCGCTTTCGGCTTGTCACCTTCCCAGCCCGCAGGTTCGCGGACCGGCACACGGTTCATCAGATCATCAATCTGTGGTGCATCAATGGTTTCATATTTCATTAATGCATCTTTCATGGTGTGCAGGATATCCAGGTTATCCATCAGGATCTGACGCGCACGTTTGTAGTTGCGCTCAATAATCCCGCGGATTTCCTCATCGATAGTCCGGGCAGTTTCATCAGACATGTGCTGTGCTTTTGACACAGAACGGCCTAAGAACACTTCACCGTCTTCATCCGCATACAGTAACGGCCCCAGTTTTTCAGAGAAGCCCCACTGCGTCACCATGTTACGGGCAATGTTAGTTGCCACTTTGATGTCGTTGGATGCGCCTGTGGACACATTTTCCGGCCCGTAGATAATCTCTTCCGCCAGACGGCCGCCGTACAGGGTGGAGATCTGACTTTCAAGTTTCTGACGGCTGGCGCTGATCTGATCCCCTTCCGGTAAGAAGAAGGTCACACCCAGTGCACGTCCGCGCGGAATAATGGTCACTTTGTGTACCGGGTCATGCTCCGGCACCAGACGACCGATGATAGCGTGACCGGCTTCATGGTAGGCAGTCGAGGCTTTCTGCTCTTCTGTCATCACCATAGAGCGGCGTTCCGCACCCATCATGATTTTATCTTTTGCTTTTTCGAACTCGACCATGGTCACAACGCGTTTGTTACCACGTGCCGCAAACAGCGCAGCTTCGTTCACCAGGTTGGCGAGATCCGCACCGGAGAAGCCCGGTGTACCACGTGCCAGCACAGACGGTTCAACGTCCGGCGATAACGGCACACGGCGCATATGCACTTTCAGGATTTGCTCACGGCCGCGCACATCCGGCAGACCGACCACGACCTGACGGTCGAAACGACCCGGACGCAGTAACGCAGGGTCAAGCACATCCGGACGGTTGGTTGCCGCGATAACGATAATACCTTCGTTACCTTCGAAACCATCCATCTCAACCAGCATCTGGTTCAGTGTCTGCTCACGTTCATCGTGACCACCGCCCAGACCCGCACCACGCTGACGGCCGACGGCGTCGATTTCATCGATAAAGATGATACATGGGGCTGCTTTCTTCGCCTGTTCGAACATATCACGGACACGGGACGCACCCACACCCACGAACATTTCGACGAAGTCAGAACCGGAAATGGTGAAGAACGGTACTTTCGCCTCACCGGCAATCGCTTTTGCCAGCAACGTTTTACCGGTACCCGGAGGCCCCACCATCAGAATACCTTTCGGAATTTTACCGCCGAGTTTCTGGAAGCGGCTCGGCTCACGCAGATATTCCACCAGCTCGCCGACTTCTTCTTTGGCCTCATCACAACCGGCCACATCCGCAAAGGTGGTTTTGATCTGATCTTCGGTCAGCATGCGTGCCTTACTTTTACCGAAGGACATCGCACCTTTACCGCCGCCGCCCTGCATCTGGCGCATGAAGAAGATCCAGACGCCGATTAACAGCAGCATCGGGAACCAGGAAATGAAAATGGTTGTCAGGATACCCGGCTCTTCCGGTGGTTCACCGACCACAGTGACGTTTTTGTTCAGCATGGTATTAAGCAGCTGATTGTCCTGCATCGGCAGGTACGTCGTGTATTTGGAGCCGTCTTTTTTACTGACGTTAAGATCACGATTGGAAATACGGACTTCGCGCACCTGATCCTGTGCTAACTCAGTGATGAAGGTAGAGTAGTCCACCTTACGACTGTTTGAATCGCCTGGGCCAAAACTCTGGAACAACGACATCAGCACTACCGCGATGACCAGCCAGAGAATTAGGTTTTTCGCCATGTCACTCAAGGGATTAACCTCTTATTACATCTGTGTTAACAAATAACGCACAGGGTACTACACTTTCCACCCTGTCGCTACAATGTATACTTCACGCGATCGGGCCCGCGAAGCATCGGGTTTACGGATTTTCACTTTCGTGAA
The DNA here is from genome assembly GCF_051172335.1 of Morganella sp. B601. Lineage (NCBI taxonomy): Bacteria > Pseudomonadati > Pseudomonadota > Gammaproteobacteria > Enterobacterales > Morganellaceae > Morganella > Morganella sp. B601. Next base: position 107,588 of record NZ_JBPIZE010000004.1, on the reverse strand, counting down.
CAGGGAGCGAACCTCCCGGAGGTACTCGTCAAAGCCATCTCCCTGAAAGACTTTAACAATAAAACTGCCCCCCGGTGCCAGAACAGAACGGCACATATCAAGTGCCAGCTCAACCAGATACATCGCGCGCGGAATATCAACAGCCGGAGTTCCGCTCATATTTGGTGCCATGTCTGACATAACAACCTGGACTTTTTTATCCCCCACGCGCCCCAGCAGAGCTTTCAGCACGTTTTCGTCACGGAAATCGCCCTGAAGGAAATCCACGCCGACGATGGGATCCATCGGTAACAGGTCACAGGCAATAACACGCCCGGACTGACCGATATGATTAACAGCATATTGTGACCAGCCGCCGGGTGCAGCACCCAGATCCACAATAGTCATACCCGGTCTGAAAATATTATCGCCCTGCTGAATTTCTTCGAGCTTAAACCAGGCACGAGAGCGAAGCCCCTTTTTTTGCGCCATCTGAACATATTTATCACTAAAATGTTCCTGTAACCAGCGCCCGGAGCTTGCTGAACGTTTTTTATTGGCCATTGTGTTTTCCGACTAACCTGTTATTTCTGACTCAGTTTTTTCGCATAACCGGACGAAAAGTCCCGTTACCGCAGACAGTACTCCTCACCTAATGATGGTGATAAGCATGATATGGCGGTAGAATACACCGTTTTCAATAGTTATTAAGCAAAAAAAACGATGAACCTCACTAAAAAACAAGTCCAGCACCTGAAAGCACTCGCTCATCATCTGAACCCGGTTGTCATGATTGGCAACAACGGACTGACTGAAGGCGTACTCGCAGAAACTGAAGTGGCTCTTACACATCATGAGCTTATCAAAGTTAAAATCGCGGGCGAAGACCGTGAAATGAAAACCTTGATTGCTGATGCGATTGTGCGTGAAACCGGTGCTTACAATGTGCAGATTATCGGTAAAATTCTGGTGCTCTACCGTCCGTCGGAAGCCCGGAAGATCATTTTACCTAAATGATAATTGCATATTTATAAAAAAATGCCACCGGCAGATGATTTCTGACGATATCGTCCGGCCGGTGGCATTCCTTTCAGATTTTCTTCATATCCGGGCCGCCTCTGTACTCTGCCACCCGAATGTAAAGTTCAGTAAAAACGCCTTTCACTGAATTTTTCTGATGAAATATCCGTATTGTGCTGTTTTTTTACGGCACAGCTTACAGGTATTCCACATTGATGACTTCATACTCAACTTCACCGCCCGGTGTCTGGATGACAACCACGTCGTCAACCTCTTTACCGATAAGGCCGCGTGCAATCGGGGAGTTCACTGACAACAGGTTTGATTTGATATCAGCCTCATCATCACCCACGATGCGGTAAGTCTGCTCTTCATCCGTTGCGACGTTAAAAACGGTAACGGTCGCACCGAAAATAATCCGGCCATTGTTGGTCATTTTGGTGACATCAATCACCTGCGCATTGGAGAGCTTGGCTTCGATCTCCTGAATACGGCCTTCACAGAAACCCTGCTGCTCACGGGCGGCGTGATATTCTGCGTTTTCTTTCAGATCGCCGTGCTCGCGGGCTTCCGCGATATCAGCGATAATTTTCGGACGGCGCTCATTTTTGAGAAATTCTAATTCTTCACGCAGTTGGTCTGCGCCGCGTACCGTCATAGGGATTTGTTTCATTCTCTACCTCTGAATCATTCCTAAGTAATAGTCATATCATCCTGATTAAACGATAACAGTACCTTATGCGCCATGTGTGGCACACTACTATTAAGTAAAACCGTGTAAATCTGCGCTGATACGGCCATCGCACTGCGGATGCTGTCAGCGCGGTTGACGCGTTATCCGCGCGGGCTGAACTGAGATCCTGTCCCGGTATTCTATCCCGGAGCGCAATGCGGGTCATCGTTTACTTTTACCGGTCCGTGGCTTTAGTATAACGGGCTCTCACCCCCGATTGTGATGGATAGGTCGCTCAATGAATGTTTTTACCCGGCTCGCATATGCGATGGGATTGTCAGTATTACTGGCTGCAGGTGCAGCAGCCACCCCGGTCGAACAATATACCCAATATCTGCCCGCCGGTACAAACCTGGCGATGATTGCGCAGCGGGTGGGCGATTCTCAGCCAATCGTGGAATACCAGGGGCAGCAGATGGCACTGCCCGCCAGTACCCAGAAAGTGGTGACGGCACTTGCCGCCCTGTTGCAGCTGGGGCCGGATTTCCGTTTTACCACCAGTCTGGAAACCAAAGGACACGTTGAAGGCACTACCCTGAAAGGGGATTTAATCACCCGTTTTACCGGTGATCCGACCCTCACCCGCCAGCAGATCCGCAATATGGTCAATGAACTGCGTAAAGCCGGGGTACAGGCCATCGACGGTGATCTGGTGATCGATATCTCTGCCTTTGCCAGTCATGACAAAGCACCGGGCTGGGTATGGAATGATTTAACCCAGTGCTTCAGTGCCCCGCCGGGTGCCGCGATCATCGACCGTAACTGCTTTTCAGTGACGCTGTACCCGGGGGAAAAACCCGGCGATACAGCCTATATCCGCACCTCGGAGTATTATCCGGTCAATATGTTCAGTGAGGTCAAAACCCTCGAACGCGGCTCTGCCGAAGGGCGCTTCTGTGAGCTGGATGTGGTGCCGGGTGAACTTAACCGCTATACCATCACCGGCTGTATGAATCAGCGCAGCGAGCCGCTGCCGCTGGCATTCGGTGTCCAGAACGGCGCAAGCTACGCCGGGGCGATCGTCAAAAATGAACTGATCCACGCCGGGATCACCCTGAGCGGCAATGTCCGCCGTCAGACGCACCCGGAACAGCCGGGCACCGTACTGATACAGACCCAATCCGCCCCGCTGCATGCCCTGCTGACCAAAATGCTGAAAAAATCCGACAATATGATTGCCGATGAAGTTTTCCGCACCATCGGCCGCAGCTATTACGGCGTGCCGGGCACCTGGCGTTCCGGCCAGCAGGCCGTCCGTCAGGTACTGAAAGAGAAAGCCGGTATTGATATGGGCAATACCGTGATGGTGGATGGCTCCGGATTATCCCGTCACAACCTGATCACCCCGGCGACCATGATGGAAGTGCTGCAATTTATAGCCAAGCATGATGATCAGCTGCAATTTATCAAAATGCTGCCGCTCTCCGGCTATGACGGCACACTGCAATACCGCGGCGGTCTGACAGAAGCGGGCGTTAACGGTAAGCTCTCCGCCAAAACCGGTTCATTGCAGGGCGTGTATAATCTGGCCGGATTCCTCACCACCGCCAGCGGACAACGCATTGCGTTTGTGCAGTTTATTTCCGCTTATGCCGTCCCGCCTGCCGAGCAGCGCAGCCGCCGTGTGCCACTGGTTCGCTTTGAAGGGCATTTGTATAAGGATTTATACCGGAATTACTGAGTTGCTGAAAAACTAATGGCAATAAAAAACCCGGCGTATTCACCGGGTTTTTCTTTGCTCAGGATTCTGGCGATTATTTCTTCCAGATGAACTCGACACCTTCTTCGTCGTCTTCATCCCAGTCGTCGTCCCAGTCATCATCGTCTTCTGCCTGCTCAAGCTGCTCTTTGTGGTAATCATCCCACATAAAGTCCACTTTTGCGTCCGCAGCCGGCACTTCAGCCACGGCTTCGCGGGCATGGGTGTTGAGGAATTCCATCAGATCCCAGCACAGTGCTTTCACGCCTTCGTGATTGACCGCAGAGATCATATAGAATTTATCTTCCCAGCCGAGCGCATCCGCGATCGCCTGAGAGCGGGCTTTCGCTTCTTCAGGATCAATCAGATCGACTTTGTTGAAGACCAGCCAGCGCGGCTTCTCTGCCAGCTTCTCACTGTATTTTTCCAGTTCACCGACAATGATCTTCGCATTTTCCACCGGATCACTTTCATCCACCGGACAGATGTCGATCAGGTGCAGCAGCACGCGGCAGCGTTCCAGGTGTTTCAGAAAACGTATCCCCAGACCGGCACCATCAGATGCACCTTCGATCAGTCCCGGGATATCCGCGACCACGAAGCTCTGTGAGTTATCCATCCGCACCACACCCAGGCTCGGTACCAGTGTGGTGAACGGATAGTCCGCCACTTTTGGTTTTGCCGCAGAGACAGAACGGATAAAGGTGGATTTACCGGCATTCGGCATCCCCAGCATCCCGACGTCAGCCAGCAGCATCAGTTCCATCATGAGTTCGCGGGTTTCGCCCGGGGTACCCATGGTGCGCTGACGCGGTGCACGGTTAACGGATGATTTAAAACGTGCGTTACCCAGGCCGTGAAATCCGCCCTTGGCAACCATGTGACGCTGTCCGTGCTGCAACATGTCCGCCAGTACCTCATTGGTGGTCATATCGCGCACACGGGTGCCTACAGGCACGTTAATCGTGATATCGTTGCCCCGTTTACCGGTACAGTCACGACTCTGACCGTTTTGACCCCGCTCAGCGCGGAATGATTTTTCAAAACGGTAATCAATCAGGGTATTGAGGTTTTCATCGGCCTGGAGGTATACATCACCGCCATCGCCGCCGTCTCCGCCGTCTGGTCCGCCTTTCGGAATATATTTTTCGCGACGGAAGCTCACGCATCCGTTGCCGCCATCTCCTGCCACAACCAGGATTTTAGCTTCATCTACAAATTTCATTACTTTTCTCCGTAACGTTGCCGTGTCCGGACTACCGGTTCAGTATGACCCGGGATGACGTTTTACGCATATAAAAAGCCCTGCAAAAGGTTTGCAGGGCTTTCGGACTCGGTTAAGACGTGAAAAACTTATTCAGCTTCGATGCTGATGAATTTACGGTTTTTCGGGCCTTTAACTTCGAATTTGACTTTTCCGTCAGCTAACGCGAACAGAGTGTGGTCGCGACCGCAACCTACGTTGCTGCCTGCGTGGAATTTAGTACCACGCTGACGAACGATGATGCTGCCTGCTAATACAGCTTCACCACCGAAACGTTTTACACCCAGACGTTTTGCTTCAGAATCGCGACCGTTTCGAGTCGAGCCGCCAGCCTTTTTGTGTGCCATTGATCTGCTCTCCTATTAACTTAAGCGATACCGGTAATTTTAACATCAGTGAACCACTGACGGTGGCCCTGCTGTTTCCGGCTGTGTTTACGACGACGGAACTTAACGATTTTAATTTTATCGCCGCGACCGTGTGTAACCACTTCAGCTTTAATTTTAACACCTTCAACGACTGGAGCGCCGATCTTGATGTCTTCACCATTTGCAACCATCAGAACCTGGTCAAACTCAACAGTTTCACCTGTTGCGATGTCCAGCTTTTCCAAGCGAACGATTTGACCTTCGCTGACCCGGTGTTGTTTACCACCACTTTGGAAAACCGCGTACATATTAACTCCGCTTTCCGCACACCCCATAAAATTTGATTCTCAGAGTGCACTATAAAATTATTCACAATAGGGCGCGGATTTTACGCAAAAACGCTGCAAATGACAAGTGCTGAAAACGATCTAATGGTAAAAAAACGTCACTTTACAGATAGCCGTTTATTTGCAGCTTTTTTACAGTACAATCATAAAATATAAAAAAACGCTGCTATCATAAACCATTACCTTTGATCGGGATGTCAAAAACAAGGTTAAAGCAAGTCATATGAACTCAGAACAAATAATCGCGCTGACTGCGGATGATATGGCCGCAGTCAATCAAAAGATTCAAAAACAGCTGACCTCGGACGTATCACTTATCAACCAGCTGGGTTACTACATTATCAGCGGCGGCGGGAAACGGATCCGCCCGATGATCGCTGTGCTGACCGGCCGGGCTCTGGGCTATGACGGCGACAAACATATTCAGGTGGCGGCCCTGATCGAATTTATTCATACCGCCACGCTGCTGCACGACGATGTGGTGGATGAATCCGACATGCGCCGCGGCAAACAGACGGCCAACGAAGTGTTCGGCAATGCCGCCAGTGTGCTGGTCGGGGATTTTATCTACACACGATCCTTTCAGATGATGACGGATCTGGATTCCATGCGTGTGCTGAAACTGATGTCAGAAGCGACAAACGTGATCGCGGAAGGGGAAGTGCTACAGCTGATGAACTGCAACGATCCGGATATCAGCGAAGCGGATTACATGCAGGTTATCTACAGCAAAACTGCCCGCCTGTTTGAGGCTGCCTCACAGTCTGCGGCAATCCTGGCCGGTGCCACACCGGAACAGGAGAAAGCCCTTCAGGATTACGGCCGCTTTCTCGGTACCGCGTTTCAGCTGATCGATGATGTTCTGGATTATGATGCGGATAACGCGACACTCGGCAAAAATACCGGGGATGATCTCGACGAAGGCAAACCGACACTCCCGCTGCTCCACGCCATGCACAACGGCAATGCGGAAGAATCCTCACTGATCCGTCAGGCAATTGAACAGGGTAACGGACGTCACCTGCTGGAGCAGGTTCTTGCGACCATGAAGCGCTGCGGATCTCTGGCTTACACCTATGCCCGCGCCGAAGAAGAAGCAGACAAAGCTATCGCAGCCCTGTCCGCACTGCCGGACTCACAGTACAAAGATGCACTGGCCGGCCTGGCCCATATCGCAGTCCGCCGCTCAGCCTGATCGTTGCATGAGAAAACGGGATCTTCACAGATCCCGTTTTTTTATTCCGGTTTTTCGTCCGGCTCCCGGCTGCCCGGAAGCTCCTGTGCATCAAGATGCTGGATCAGTTTAGCCAGCCCTTCCCGCAGAATGAACGTGACGATTTTCTCCCGTTCTTCTCTGGTCAGCTGATAATAGGCTTCCACCCAGATCAGAAACGCATCCTGCCGTTTCGCCTGATAGCTTGCGCTGTTATCACATGCATGCAGGATCGCCTGAACTTCATCCGGCAGACTATCGATACTGTATTCGACTGCTTTTCCCTGCACGCCGCGCTTGCGCCGCTGGTGCCAGCCTTCCCGTCTCGCCATCAGGTTGACACCTTGAGGAGATGATGGCAAGCCCGCCAAACCAACCAATTCCTTCGCGGAATACCATTCTTTTTTCATCTTTTCTCCTGCAACCCATTTTCAGCAAAAAATCGGCAAGTTCTGTGCTTAAACTGCGTGAATTTGCCGGGCACTTTCCTAAAAATGACAAATGCTTTAGCTACACTGAATTTTTTAACAGCTTCCGGATTTGCACCGATTTTCACGAGAATATTTTACAAACACAAGGATAAAGCATCATCTTTTTGTGAATAATCGGCATATTTTATTACAACAACGGTAAACACTGACTACAATGACCACCGGGCAGAAAATGAGATCCGGCTCAGTGCTGCTGCTGGCGTATCACGCCTGATAACAGGTAAAAACCGCTTTTGTTTCATCAACAAACTCCTTATGTTAAGTAAGTAAATATGCTTACTTCATTCATTCCTTTGTGTTACCTGCCCATTTTCATTCTGTTTCTTAATTCTGTAACAGAGTTCAAAAAAGATATTTTTAAGAAAAAATTTAAGAAAATATTTAGAAAAATAATGGTATTTTATTTTCTTAATAACGAATTGGGTTCATCTTTAATGTGATGGCAACCCGTTATTTATACCACTAACACAACATTAATCTAAAATAAAAAGGACTCAATATATGGATTCCGGTAAATCTGACTGGCACCCTGCTGATATAATTGCATCGCTGAAGAAACGGGGGACAACCCTGGCTGCCTTGTCGCGCAGTGCGGGACTCAGCTCCTCAACGCTTGCTAACGCGCTTTCCCGGCCGTGGCCGAAGGGTGAATGGCTCATCGCAGACTTTCTCGCCGTCCATCCGTCAGAGATTTGGCCCAGCCGTTATTTTAATTCTATCACAGGTGAATTATTAGATAGGAAAATAAGAGTGAAGGTAACTAATTAATTTCAATATATACTTATAAAAACAATAAAACCGCTAATCGTAATTAGCGGTTTTATTTACGGCTCAAAAAAAATAAATACAACTATTTAATAATTCAGCTGTTAATAAATTTCTCACCAAGCGCAATATCAGCCTTCAGCACATCCAGCATGCCGTTCAGTGCTTTCTCTTCATATGCACTGAGTGAACCGATGTCCAGACGCTTCTCAACACCGTTCTTGCCTAACACGACCGGCTGAGCGAAGAAACGGGCGTATTTGCCGTCACCTTCGGTATAAGTGCATTCCACCACATTGCTCTCGCCCTGCATCGCGCGAACCAGTGACAGGCCGAAACGCGCGGCTGCCTGGCCCATAGAGAGTGTTGCGGACCCGCCGCCTGCTTTGGCTTCCACCACTTCAGTACCGGCATTCTGGATGCGTTTGGTCAGGCTGTCGATTTCCGCGTCGCTGAAGCTGACACCCGGGATCTGAGACAGCAGCGGCAGAATGGTCACACCGGAGTGGCCGCCGATAACCGGTACTTCCAGCTCTTGTGGTTTCTTGCCTTTCAGCTCCGCCACAAAGGTGTTGGAACGGATGATGTCCAGCGTGGTCACGCCGAACAGGCGATTTTTGTCATACACACCGGCTTTTTTCAGCACTTCTGCCGCGATCGCCACTGTGGTGTTCACCGGGTTGGTGATGATGCCGATTAATGCTTTCGGACAGGTTTTGGCAATTTTTTCCACCAGATTGCGGACGATCCCCGCGTTCACATTAAACAGATCAGAACGATCCATGCCGGGTTTACGGGCCACACCGGCAGAAATCAGGACAATATCCGCGCCTTCTAATGCAGGGGTAGGATCCTCTCCCGCGAATCCGGTGATCCGGACATCGGTCGGAATATGGCTGAGATCTTTTGCCACACCCGGTGTGACCGGTGCGATATCATATAAAGTAAGATCTGAACCTGAAGGAAGCTGGGTTTTAAGAAGAAGGGCGAGAGCCTGACCAATACCACCTGCTGCTCCGAGAACTGCAACTTTCATCCTGAGACTCCTTAACTTGGGACGGTTAGCACGATTGCGCATCAGGCGCGAATCCGTGCATGAGGGCTGTGAATACAATATTTTAACAGACTGGTTGCATATTCACGCATTTGAATCTGTTTGTCTATTGTTATCCATTCTATACAAATCGCTTATCTGTTAATGAGATAAGGAACACTATTTTGACAATTATTTTACTTTAAGCGCACTTATAGTCATGTACGTTAATATACCGATGCGTAACTGATAACAACCTCATTTAATTAACAATATATTTACCTCCGGTGATAACCCGGTCAGAGTCATAAGCAATGTCAATTACGTGAGCTGATCACCAGTTTTGACCATTAATGCGGTTTCCCCCGGTCAGACCACAGGGTTTAATTTGCATAAAAATGCATTTTTCCGCATAATAATAAGGTTCGTATCCAAATTTGCAGGAAAGACTATGCGCGCACCTTCTAAACAGGAAGATCTGATCAAGGCGTTTAAGGCGCTGTTGAAAGAAGAGAAATTCAGCTCTCAGGGGGAGATCGTCACCGCCCTGCAGGAAGAGGGCTTTGAGAATATTAACCAGTCCAAGATTTCCAGGATGCTGACCAAGTTCGGTGCTGTCCGCACCCGTAACGCGAAAATGGAAATGGTTTACTGTCTGCCTGCGGAACTGGGTGTTCCGACAGCCACCAGCCCGTTAAAAAACCTGGTGCTGGATATTGATTACAATGACTCGGTTGTGGTTATCCGTACCAGCCCGGGAGCAGCACAGCTGATTGCCCGTCTGCTGGATTCCATCGGCAAATCTGAGGGCATTCTCGGCAGTATCGCCGGGGATGACACTATTTTCTCGACACCGGCCAAAGATTTCACCACAGAACAGCTTTACGAAGCGATTCTCGCCCTGTTCGAGCAGGAACTGTAATCCGCCGTTAATCATAAAAAAACCGCGTGGTACTGATGCACCGCGCGGTTTTTTATTTTTTCTCTGATTACTTCAGTTTTTCCAGCAGTTTATCGTGGATACCACCGAAGCTGCCGTTACTCATCACCAGGATATGATCCCCCGGCTGTGCATGTTCGGCCACCATATTGGTCAGCGCATCCAGGTCACCGCTCCAGTATGCCGGTTGTACACAGCGTTCGGTAATTTCACTGACCAGCCACGGAATATTCGCCGGCTGGAAGATAAAGACTTCATCCGCACGACCCAGCGCAGGCGCGATATCGTCTTTGCTGATCCCCATTTTCATGGTGTTTGAACGCGGCTCCAGAACCACGAGGATGCGGGCCGTGCCGCCGACTTTACTGCGCAGTGCCTGTAATGTGGCCAGAATCGCCGTCGGGTGATGCGCAAAGTCATCATAGACACTGATACCGTTCACCTCACCGCGCAGCTCAAGGCGGCGGCGGGCGTTGATAAATTTACCCAGCGCACGGCAGGCTTCCGCGACCGGCACACCGACGTGATGTGCGGCAGCCACCGCCATCAGGGCGTTCTGCATATTGTGCTCACCCACCAGTCCCCAGGTTACGCGGCCGCTGATTTCACCGTCATAACGCACATCGAACTCACCGCAGTCATTGGTGACTTTCTCCGCCTGCCAGCGGGCATTGTCGCCGGTGTACTCTTCCTCACTCCAGCAGCCCATACTGAGCACCTGTTTCAGATTGGCATCCTGCGCCGGGGCGATAATTTTGCCGTCACCCGGCACCACACGTACCAGATGATGGAACTGTTTTTCAATCGCAGCGAGGTTTTCAAAGATATCCGCGTGATCAAACTCGAGGTTGTTGAGCAGCAGCGTGCGCGGGCTGTAATGCACGAACTTTGAGCGTTTATCAAAGAATGCACAGTCATATTCATCTGCTTCGATAACAAAGAACGGGCTGTTACCCAGCGTGGCGGAAACATCAAAGTTCCCCGGAACACCGCCGATCAGAAAGCCCGGCTGATAGCCGCAGTCTTCCAGAATCCACGCCAGCATACCCGCGGTGGTGGTTTTGCCGTGAGTCCCGGCAACCGCCAGCACCCAGCGCTCCGGTAATACATGGTCATGCAGCCACTGCGGCCCTGAAGTGTAGGGAATACCCTGGTTCAGCACCGCCTCGACACACGGGTTTCCGCGCTTCATGGCATTGCCGATCACCACCATATCCGGGCGCGGCGTCAGCTGAGCCGGGTCATAACCCTGAATCAGTTCGATCCCCTGCTCTGTCAGTAAATCACTCATCGGCGGGTAGACATTCTGATCCGAACCGGTCACTTTGTGCCCCTGTGCACGGGCCAGGATAGCCAGGCTGCCCATGAAGGTGCCGCAGATACCGAGAATATGAATATGCATTATTTTTTATCCAATAGCATGACGTTGGTCACTATTCTAACCATCTCTCAAAAGAACTGAAACGGATTAGCCTATCAATTATGATTTTCTTTGGCTAAACTTGCACCCGCGTTTACGGGCAACCGCTTTCGTAATACTTTTATTTCACCCACTTCAGGACGTACGTCATGAAAACATTAGGCGAATTTATCGTCGAAAAACAGCAGGACTTTTCTCACGCCACCGGAGAACTGACTGCACTCCTCTCCGCGATTAAGTTAGGCGCTAAGATTATTCACCGTGATATCAACAAAGCCGGGCTGGTTGATATCCTTGGTACTAATGGTATCTCAAACGTGCAGGGCGAAGTCCAGATGAAACTGGATCTCTATGCCAACGAGAAACTGAAAGCCGCGCTGAAAGCCCGTGGTGAAGTTGCCGGTATTGCCTCCGAAGAAGAAGACGACATCGTTGTTTTTGAGGGCGGCCGTGCGGAAAACGCCAAATATGTGGTTCTGATGGATCCGCTCGACGGCTCATCCAACATTGATGTGAATGTGTCAGTCGGTACTATTTTCTCTATTTACCACCGTATCACCCCGCTGGGCCAGCCGGTCACCGAAGCTGACTTCCTTCAGCCGGGTAACCGCCAGGTTGCTGCCGGTTATGTGGTTTACGGCTCTTCCACCATGCTGGTTTACACCACCGGTAACGGTGTTCACGCCTTCACCTATGACCCGTCTCTGGGTGTGTTCTGCCTGTGCCAGGCCGATATGAAATTCCCGGAAAACGGCAAAATGTATTCTATAAACGAAGGGAACTACATCCGTTTCCCTGTCGGCGTGAAAAAATACATCAAATACTGCCAGGAAGAAGATCCGGCAACTGACCGCCCGTACACCACCCGTTATATCGGCTCTCTGGTGGCGGATTTCCACCGCAACCTGCTCAAGGGCGGAATTTACATCTACCCGAGCACCGCAAGCCACCCGAACGGCAAACTGCGTCTGCTGTATGAGTGCAACCCGATGTCATTCCTCGCGGAACAGGCCGGCGGTAAAGCGAGTGACGGTAAGAACCGTATCCTCGATATCATTCCGGAAAAACTCCACCAGCGTTCACCGTACTTTGTCGGTACCCGCTCAATGGTAGAGAAAGCCGAAAGCTTTATGGCGGAATTCCCGGACGAAAACGGGAAGTAACCAACAGTAAGCGAAGGAAAAGGCGGTATACCACCGCCTTTTTTTCGTTATAATATCCGCCACGCTATTTGTTCTGAAGATTAAGGAATCCGTTCATGAGCCTGAATAATGTTCCTGCAGGTAAAGATCTGCCGGAAGATATCTATGTTGTTATCGAAATCCCTGCTAACGCAGATCCGATTAAATACGAAGTTGATAAAGAATCCGGTGCACTGTTTGTTGACCGTTTCATGTCAACCGCCATGTTCTACCCGTGCAACTACGGTTACATCAACCACACCTTATCTCTGGATGGTGATCCGGTAGACGTGCTGGTTCCGACTCCGTATCCGTTACAGCCGGGTTCAGTGATCCGCTGCCGTCCTGTCGGCGTACTGAAAATGACCGACGAATCCGGTGAAGATGCCAAACTGGTTGCGGTTCCGCACACCAAACTGAGCAAAGAATACGATCACATTAAAGATGTGAACGATCTGCCTGAGCTGCTGAAAGCTCAGATCACTCACTTCTTCGAGCACTACAAAGATCTCGAAAAAGGCAAATGGGTGAAAGTTGACGGCTGGGAAGATGCTGCTGCCGCCAAAGCTGAAATCATTGCTTCTTTCGAACGCGCTGCGAAAAAATAATCCGCAGTCCGTTTCAGAGACAAAAAAAACCGCTGTTTTCACAGCGGTTTTTTTATTCACAGGGAAATCATTCGCTTTCCGGGCCTTCTGCCTCGTGCCGTTTCAGCCAGTCCCCGCTGTTTATCTTCACCAGTCCGTCCACCGGACGCTGATATAAGTAAATCCAGGCACTGCCGTACGGCGTTGAAACCAATTCACGCCGGTAATCCTGACCATCTTTTTTTAATTCATCCAGCTCAGTCAGGATCGACGAGGAGATCCGGTACACTTCACATTCGATCGAACCGGTTCCCGGTACCACCGCAGGATAGTGTCCCAAATCATACAGGTCATAGCCTTCAAGCGTATATTCTCCCAGCAGGGCGGCATAGGTCATCCAATGATGGTTGCCCTGTTTCTGCCGCAAACTGCCATAAACGATCACTCGCATATATTAAAACTCAAACTGATAAAGCAGATCGATCGCCTGGTTAACACCAGACACCGCTTCCAGATATAACCTGGGCATTAACCTATAGCGTAACGTTAAGGTCGCCAGGGAGTCAAATATACCGACACCATATTTTACCTGCAGGTCGTTGGTTATCTTACCGCTGACCACAACCTGCGATTTATCGCCCACACCCTGGGTATCCAGCGCCAGATCCGAAATACCGAATGTTTCACCAATTTTTCCGACTAACTGCCCGCTTTGTGCCACCCCGAGGCTGATAAGCATGGATGTCATCTGTGAACTGTCTGCGTCACCGGAATCCAGCCCCTCACCGCGCAGCAGATAAGAGAGCGCATTTTCCTGGGACATCGCCGGGTCAGAAAATATTTCCACTTTCGGTCTGTCGGCAAGCCCGGTCACCCGGACACCCGCGATCACGCCGTTAGCAGTGTTATCCGGGTTACGGATAGCTTCCAGATTAAGGAACGGCTGATCAGCCGGACCGGAGAACAGGATCTGTCCTTTGCGCACCAGCAGATCCTGCCCGTAAGCATGGAAACGCCCGCGCGGAATATCCACCTGGCCGTTGAGCCCCAGACCCTGTTTATCCTGGGCGACTTTCAGATCCCCGGTCAGTTTTGCTTTCAGACCAAAGGCATCGAGCAGCACATCATCACCGATATGGATCCGCAGATTACTCAGGATCGGAATACTGGTCTGTTTCTCACGGATTGGCTGTAAGTTGTCATCCAGCATCACTTCGTCGGATGTGGCGCTGACGGCGGACTCCGGTACTTCATGCACTGTGATCCGCGCCCACGGAATATTGACCGTTCCGTCCAGCTTCAGCATCGACGGTGTGGCTTCAAAGACCAGATCCGGGCTGACATCAATCCGGATCATCGGCGGCAGGGAAACGCGCAGTTTGTCACCCTGTGCGAAGATCCGTGCACTCCAGGCATCCATTCTGCGCCAGTCCGCGTTACCGCTGAGGTTAAGATAACCTTCCGGCGTTTTGATGTTTCCGCTGAGATCAGAACGGGCACCATCAAAGTTCACAGTCAGTCCGCCGGTCGTGATATCAAACGGCAGCAGACGGCCGCTGACGGCGAGATCCGATAATCCCAGCTGACCAAACAGCAGTGGTGATGCGGCATTACCGCCCAGACGTAATCCGGCATTCAGCCGCCCGGTGGCTTTATCCCCTTTGCCGAGCAATGGTTTCAGCAGATCCAGCGAGATATTATCGATCCCGACATTCCCGCTCAGCTGGCGGCGTTTCTCCAGATCAGAGATCTGGACATTACCGTTAATCTTCCCGTTACCGGCGATAGCAATCAGCCACTGAAGATTGAGTTTGCCGTTCTTCATGGCGGCGGTCATGGTCAGGGTATCAAACGCGACCGGCAGATTCGTGCCGTCGAGGTTCTGCACCACCTTCACACCGTTGCCTTTCAGGGATGCATCCACCACCGGCTGTGAGCCGTCCGCAAACCAGCGGACATTGGCATTACCGCTGAATACACCGTTCAGCCGGGTATCCGGCCCGAGGAATGGTTTAATCATCGCCAGATCAAACCGTTCAAGGGCAACAGACGCATTACCGGAAGCCCCTGCGGTGATCGGTTTCGGTACACAGATACGGGCATCCGGATTCACCCAGCAATGGGTACCGATGGTCACTTCCTGTTTTTCATTCAGATAGGTCAGCGCCATTGCTTTACTGAGTGACCACTCACCCACCGGTGTGTCAAAGCGGGTGTTATTCAGCGTACCTTTCCAGGTTTCGGTTTTACGGTCAAACCCGCCGTTCAGCATCAGCTGTGCCGAGACCGGCTCGCCTTTCATGACCAGTTTCAGCTGGTGCTGTGCTTCTGTACCTTTGGCATTCAGGGTCAGATTGCTGATCACCAGATCAGCCTGTTTCAGCTGATTCACTGTTACATCCAGCTGGCCTTTGATCTGCTCTGCAGAGGTGATATCCCCTTTGATTTTCGCATCCGCCACCGACAGGTCGTTCTGCCATTTCAGGCTGTTAACAGCCAGATCGGCGAGAATCTGTGGTTTTTCCATATTGCCGCGAACATTGAGCTTCCCTTTGATCGTACCCGCCAGCCCCGGAACCAGACCGCCGAGCGCCGGAGCATTGATATCCGCATCCAGCTTCCAGGCATCCGCCAGCTCGCCCCGCACATCCAGTTTATTGTTACCCAGCGCCAGTTTCAGCTCCGGGATCGTCCACTGACCGCCTGCGTTACCTTTCACATTACCGCGCGCTTTCAGCGGATAGGTTTTCACTTTGCCATCGAGGGTGATATCCGGGATTTCAAGCTCCCAGTTACCGCCGTACAGGCTGCCCCGGGTACTGATTTTGCCGTCCACTTTGGCCGGCCACTCCGGATAGGCTTTTGCGGTATTCAGCCCGGAAAGCGTCAGAACCGCCTGCCAGCTGATGGCTTTCTGCCAGTCCGCCACCCCGGTCACTTCCGCAAAGCCCTGTAACGCATTCAGACGCAGCCGGGTAAGATTCAGCTGTTCGGTATTCCCTTTCGCATCCAGCGTCAGCAGCGCAGGCGGGATGTCCTTTCCTTTGATATCCGAACGCAGAGAGAGGTCGTAACCGCTCACTTTTCCGTTAAGGCGCAGCTTCACGCCATCAAGCTGATAATCAGCCTCACCGGTCAGCGGCCAGCTGACTTTCTGACTCTCCAGGGTCAGCAGCAGCGGCAGATCGGCCTGTGTCAGGTTAGTCTGTGCATCCAGCGTGGCATTGACCGGCCCTTTCAGTGCCAGCGCCAGTTTCAGCTCATCGAGCAGCCCGCCGTTCAGGGTGAGATCGAGATCCTGCCCGCTGAATTCCTCAAAATCACGGACATGGCCTTTCACCGACAACGCCACCGGCCATTTTTCACTAAGCGCCACTTCCCCGCTGACCGCGATATTGCCCTGTGGCGCATCCGCAGACAGATCACTGAGAGTCAGCACCTGCCCTTTGTTAAACAGTGCCAGATGCAGGGAATTAATGGTTACCGGTGCATCACCGCTCACCTGCCAGTTTTCACCGGAAATACCTTCCACTGAGATATTCAGCGGCAGAATAACCTCCGGCAATTCTGCCAGCATCGGCTGAGCAAAAATCTCACTGATGGTTTCACCTAACGGCTTTTCCGGTGCATCCGCTGCCGGCGCCGGTTCTTCTGCCGCAGCCGGGTCACTTTTCGGCAGCACAACAGAAAGCGCATTAATCACCGTTGGTTTCAGGGTCAGCTGGTCACCCTGCCAGGTCATGGCGGTGCGGAAGGTATCCAGATTTACCGCCATATCATCCACGGTGACCTGAGCGTTGGTCACGGAGAGAGAATCCAGGAAAATGGTCAGCGGTGCATTCAGCTCTGTCAGCGGCTCTGACGGCGGAGTTTCTTCTGACGGCGGCAGTTTTGCTGTATCGACAGCAACCCGAGTGCCGTCCGTGCTGAGATTTTCAATACAGAGTGTCATGTCTTTCAGGCAGCCCAGGCGCAGCGCCAGATTCACCTTATCCACGCTGACATCAATACCCGGCATGGTGTATTTCACCTGCTTCAGGGTCAGATTACGCAGATCGCCCTCAACCTGACCGATAGCCAGGCCGGAAACCACACGCGGTGCAAGATTCAGTGCAAAATGCAGGCCGGACTGTGTGCCCAGGATCCAGCCGAGTGTGCCGCCAATCAGCAGAATGAGGACCAGCAGAATGATTGCCGGCCATTTCAGATACTTCAGCCATTTCATCAGAGTTCTGCCCCCAATCCGATATAAAACTGGATATTTTTCGTCTGGTCATCACCGACCGGCGCGGCAAGGTCAAATTTGATCGGTCCGACCGGCGATGCCCAGCGCACCCCGACACCGGCACCGGTTTTGAAATTACTCCGTTTGATATCGTTCACCACTTCACCGCTGTCCACAAACACCGCGCCCCACCAGTTTCCGGTTACGTTGTACTGGTATTCCAGCGAGCCGACCACCAGCCGCGAGCCCCCGGTCAGTTTGCCGTCAGAATCTTCCGGTGAGATTTTGTTGTAACGGTAACCCCGGATACTGCCATCGCCACCGGCGAAGAAACGCAGATCCGGCGGAACCTTGTCGAAATTATTGGTTTCAATCCAGCCGAGGTTGCCGCGCATCACAAAGCGGTGACCATCCCACGGCGTTCTCACCCAGACGTTACGGGCGCGGAAAATGGAAAAATCCACATCCGAGCCCCACATTTCATTGGAAACATCCACTGAGTAGCGCTGACTATCCCCCCAGGACGGCATCATCCCGCCCCGCGAACGGACACGGCTGACATTCACCCCCGGATAGAGCAGCATGGTGGTGTTGGTGATATCCGCCTGGGTAAAGTGGCTGAGACTCCAGCGCATATTGATACCGTACTGCCAGCCGGTGGATAAATCCCAGTTACGGGAAACACTGACTGTCGCGGTATCGGCTTTGGTATCATTCAGGTCGGTACGCTTATACCCGCCGGAGACGGCGTAATACTGCTCAATCGGGTTGACCTTCAGCGGGATGCGGTAAGAGGTATCAATAATCTGTTCCGGCGCGGACAGGCTGATACTGGAGGTCAGGCTGTGGCCGCTGGAATTCACCCACGGCTTATTCCATTTCGCCTGAACACGCGGCCCCACATCGGTGGCAAAGCCGCCGCCCAGCTCGACAAAGTTTTGTGCGCGCGGGGTGAATGAGGCATCCATGGTCAGATAATCACTGTTATCCGCCCGGGCCTTTGCAATATCCGGGGTGACGATCGCGGACTGGAACCAGCCGGTTTCCGCCAGCAGACGGTTAAATTCTGCCAGTTGATCAGAGGTGTAGTAATCGCCTTCTTTAAACGGCACCAAACCTTCCAGATACGCATCGCTGATTTGCGAGCCCTGGTAATTCACTTTCCCGAAACGGTATCGTTTGCCGCTGTTGAACACAAAATCCCAGTAGGCCGCATGACGGGAAAGCGCAATGCCGAGCTGGCTTTTTTCCATTTCGGCATCAAAATAGCCGCGTTTTAAGGCAAGCCCGGATAATCCGCTTTTAAAACTTTCGTACTCGCCGTGATTGACGACAGTCCCGGTTTCAGGTGTATTTTTGGTAATGAATTTTTTGAATGCGGGATCGGTTTTTGCCGCACCTTCGATATCCACGGTAACCCCGGCAATTTTAACCGGCTCCCCCGGAACGACACGGGCATACAGCACAGGACGCGCAGGCGGCGCGTTGTCCTGATAATCAAAGGTGATCACCGGCTCATAATACCCCAGCGGACGAAGCCCCTCTTTGATGGCTTTTTCCACCCGGGCACGAAAACGGCCGTCAGCCACGACCTCATCGGTCGTGATAGTGGAAAGCTGGACTCTTGCATTTTTTTCAAGTTGCCCGCTGAGCCCTTCCACTTTTAAGCGAAGATTTGCACTATATGCCAGAGGGGATGTGAGAGACACAGCGACAACACAAACAAGAGGGTACCGGATCACATCAACTCCTGAATTTCTGCGATTTGACTGAGATATACCTTTATTCATTCAGAATACAGCCAACGAACCGGTAATGTGAATGAATAAGGGTATAAATGAAAATAATTTGAAGTTTACTATAGATACATAAGATAAATAACCTGAAATATACTGATAATGCACCGATTATTCTTAAAACAGGAGCCACCGCAAATGACACAAAACACCACTCAATACCCGCAGGACACTATTGTATCTCCTGTTTCCGCCGCTGATGCACTGCCGGACAGCGCCGTGGCGCTGACCATCAGCCCGCGCCATACCGTAACCGGCCATGATGTGAACCATGTGCCTGACGGCTTTGATACCGCGTATTTTGCCATGGGATGCTTCTGGGGCGTGGAGCGCCTGTTCTGGCAGCAGCCGGGCGTGTACAGCACCACCGCCGGTTACACCGGTGGTACGACAAAAAACCCGACCTATGAAGGCGTCTGCACCGGCAACACCGGTCATGCTGAAGCCGTCCGCATTGTGTATGACCCGTCCGTTATCAGCTATGCCGATCTGCTGCGTCTGTTCTGGGAAAACCATGATCCGGCACAGGGCATGAAACAGGGCGGCGATATCGGCTCACAGTACCGTTCTGCTATCTATACCCAGTCTGACAGCCAGCGCGTGCAGGCACTTGCCTCCCGTGAGCAGTATCAGCAGGCGATGAATGAGAACAATGACAGCCGCAGTATCACCACGGCTATCCGCCCGCTCGGCCCGTTTTATGTGGCGGAGGATTACCACCAGCAATACCTGGATAAGAACCCGGAAGGCTACTGCGGACTCGGCGGGATCGGTGTTTGTCTGCCGCCTTCGCTGAGAAACTAGCCGCTTTTCCCGTTCCGGTGCTATACTGCACATCCGCGCACAGACAAATTGGATGTTCTGTGCGCCTTTCTTTTTTAATATCCGATACTTATGCTCTATATATCTAAAATAACCGGTCGCCACGCATAATCAACAACAGCGCGCCCAGAGGCAATCGTGCCGGCCATTCGGAACTTATATGTTAAATAGTTTATTAATCGTCCTGTTACTCTGCGCGATCAGCGCATTCTTTTCGTTATCTGAAATATCACTGGCCGCCTCGCGGCGTATCAAACTCAAAGTCATGATTGACGAAGGCAATACCAATGCCGCCCATGTGCTCCGTTTACAGGAAGCACCGGGAATGTTCTTCACCGTGGTGCAAATCGGCCTGAACGCCGTGGCGATCCTCGCCGGTATTGTCGGTGAATCCGCCTTTTCACCGGCGCTGCGCACCCTGTTCGGCAATTTTATGGCCGATGCCGCCGCACAGCAGCTCGGCTCCGTATTGTCATTTATTATCGTGACCTCCATGTTTATCCTGCTGGCGGATCTGACCCCGAAACGTCTCGGGATGATCAAACCGGAAGCGGTCGCCATCCGGATTGTCCAGCCGATGCGTTTTTGCCTGACAGTACTGCGCCCGCTGGCCTGGCTGTTTAACGGGTTATCCAACCTGTTCTTTAAATTATTCAAAATCCCGCTGGCACGAAATGAAGATATCACCTCAGATGATATTTACGCGGTGGTGGAAGCAGGTGCGGTCGCCGGAGTACTGCGCAAGCAGGAGCACGAACTGATCGAAAACGTGTTTGAGCTGGAATCCCGTACTGTGCCGTCTGCTATGACCTCCCGTGAGAGCGTGGTCTATTTCGACAAGCAGGAAAACGAAGAGAGCATCAAAGAGAAGATCTCCACACAGCCGCACTCAAAATTCCTGGTGTGCGACGGCGGTCTGGATCATGTGCTCGGTTATGTCGATTCCAAAGATCTGCTCAACCGCGTGCTGAACGGCCAGAGCCTGAATCTGCATGAAGGTGTGCAAATCCGCCCGGCACTGATGATCCCGGATACCCTGAGCCTGTCAGACACCCTGGAGAGCTTTAAAAATGCCGGGGAAGACTTCGCAATCATTCTGAATGAATACGCCATGGTGATGGGTGTTATCACTATCAATGACGTGATGATTACCCTGATGGGAGATCTGGTCGGTCAGGGGCAGGAAGAGCAGATTGTCGCCCGTGATGAAAATTCCTGGCTGATTGAAGGCGGTACACCGATTGAGGATGTGCAGCGGGTGCTGGATATTGATGAGTTCCCGGATGACAGCAACTACGAAACCATCGCCGGGTTCCTGATGTATAAGCTGCGCCGTATTCCGAAACGGACCGATTCCGTGAAATTCTCAGGCTTTAAGTTTGAAGTGGTGGATATCGACAACTACAAGATTGACCAGCTGCTGGTTACACGGATCCCGGATGCCCCGGTTGTCCCGGTTGTCCCGCGTCCGTCAGCGGCGGAAAGCGGCAAAGAGGGTC
The DNA here is from genome assembly GCF_051172335.1 of Morganella sp. B601. Classification (NCBI taxonomy): domain Bacteria; kingdom Pseudomonadati; phylum Pseudomonadota; class Gammaproteobacteria; order Enterobacterales; family Morganellaceae; genus Morganella; species Morganella sp. B601. Next base: position 86,206 of record NZ_JBPIZE010000004.1, on the reverse strand, counting down.
AGTCTGACGTGGCACACAACGAACAGCACCAGAAACCGTAAAACTAACCCTTCTTCATCAGACAGGTATTGTGATTACGCCAGCTGCGCCTGCAGCAACGATACCTGCTGATTAATTTCACTCATTGCACTCAGGTGGCGTTTGTCTCTGATTTTCGGCGGTAAAATCTTGCCGTAATCAAATTCAAACGCGCCCATCCCCTGTATATACAGGCGGCCACGGAATAAAGTTTTCACGTAGCGGGCGATCTGAGCCGGGTTGTAACGGGCGAAAATTTTCATCGTACTTATGTCCTCCCCTTTACCTTTTCTTTCATGCCTAAGGTATGACTCAATTCTACCACCCGGGTTCATTAATCAAATGATTTAATCACTATTTTTACATAAAATGACACTTCACTACGATTTACTTCACAAATCAGAGTGAAAATCGATCACCGTCACACTATAACAATGAAATAATAACCTCATAATTACTATAAGTTTTATAAATAATGTGAGGCTGAAATATCGGGATCAATGTCAGCAGATACAGAATTTAACAGGCGGGGAAAAATCAGTGTAATTTGCATAACCATGCAAATTACACTGTTATCCGGGAATAAAATGGCAGTCAGAAACTGCTGACGCGGAACCCCGGGTTTATCAGCGATTCACGCGGTGTATAGTCGAGCGTTTTTCCGCTCCAGTCCGTGATATGCGCTCCCGCCGCGAGTGCAACAGCGTGTCCGGCTGCCGTGTCCCAGATGTGGGTCGGGTTAAAACGGGGATAGAGCTGCGCTTTACCTTCCGCCACCAGGCAGAATTTGAGGGATGAGCCGATGGCGCGGGTTTCATGCGGTCCCAGCTGCTCCAGATAATCCGCCAGTTCCGCATCCTGATGTGAACGGCTGATTACTACCATCGGCAGATCTGTATTCACCACTTTGATCGCCATCCGCTGCCCGCCCCGTTCACGCCAGGCATGTTTGCCTTCTGCCAGATAGAGCACGTCCGGTACCGGGGCATACACCACGCCCATCACCGGTACGCCGTCAGAAATCAGGGCGATATTAACCGTAAATTCACCGTTGCGGCTGATAAATTCTTTGGTGCCGTCGAGCGGATCCACCAGCCAGTATTGTGTCCAGTGCTGCCGCTCAGACCACGGCTGCGGATCTTCCTCTGACAGCACCGGAATGTCCGGTGTCAGGGCTTTCAGTTCCTGCACGATGATGTGGTGTGCGGCTAAATCCGCAGCGGTTAAGGGGGAGTTATCCGCTTTGGCGGAGATGGTCAGTGTGTCGGGATGATGGTAGATATCCATGATTGCATCGCCCGCCCGCCGGGCCAGCAGACAAATTTGATTGAGCATCCTTCACCTCTTTCACAGAACGGTTAGTGAGTCGCGTAATCCTGTTCACGTCTCCGGAGACCTGAGTATAGAAATAAAAATGGCCGGTGAAAACCGGCCATTTCGCATATTCTGTTTTTGCTGACAAAGAGAGATTACAGGATCTCCAGCAGCTCCACTTCGAATACCAGTGTGCTGTACGGCGGGATTGCCGCACCGGCACCGCGCTCGCCGTAAGCCAGGTTGCTCGGGATATACAGTTCCCATTTGGAGCCGACCGGCATCAGGGTCAGTGCTTCAATCCAGCCTGCGATCACACCGTTTACCGGGAATTCTGCCGGCTGGCCGCGCTGTACAGAGCTGTCAAACACGGTACCGTCAATCAGGCGGCCGGTGTAGTGAACACGGACACGGTCAGTACGGGCCGGGATAGCACCGTCACCCTGATTAATGACAGAGAACTGCAGGCCGCTTTCAGTGGTGGAAACGCCTTCTTTCTTCGCGTTTTCTTCCAGGAAACGCATGCCGTCTTTGACCAGCTCAGCCTGTTTTTCATTGCGGACAGCATCAGCACGCTCATGCATTTCACGCAGGGCACGATGCAGAACATCCACCGCCACAGCCGGCTGGTTATTTTCCAGTGCGTCGGTGATACCGGCCAGAATAGCTTCCGGTACTAATCCGCTCAGTCCGGATTCCTGTAATTGCTGGCCGATTTGTAAGCCGATTCCGTAGCTTGCCTGTGCTTCCATCGTGTCAAAAGTCGGTTGTGTCATGAGAGATACCTGAGTAATAAGTAAGACGGACAAGCATAACAGCAGGATGTACCCCGGTAAACCCGATAATCAGTGAAAGCTGATGCAACACGGTGATTCCCGGAAAACAACGCAATCAATTTATAAAACAGGACTAATTCCGAATAATTTCAGTAAGTCTGCTGCTACACTGGAATAATACCGGATGATAATTATTCATGCTGAACAGCGGGAGATTATGATGAGACTACTGCCAAAGCGCCATCTTTACGCTATCGCCGCCATTGCGCTGATTATCATGCTGATCCTGTTTTTCTGGCCTGCCGCGCAGAAACCGCCGGTGACCGTTCCGCCTCAGAATATCACACTGACGCCACCGGCAGATCCGTTAGGTGACCTGATAGCTGAACAGACCGGCACACTACCGGAGGCACCATCCGATATCCCGGATTTGCCGCTGCCGGATAATCTGCCGCCTGGTGCACTGAATACCGAACCGGCTCCGCAACCGGCGACCACACCACCGCCGGTTAGTGCAGAGTCTGCTCCTGCTGCGGTGCCTGCACAGGCAGATGCACTGCGTTTCACCCTCAAAAAGGGTCAGACCATCGCCCAGGTCTTTCGCAGCAACGGGTTACCGGTGGATGACTTATTTCGCATGACAGCCGTTGAGGGGCCGCAGAAGCCGCTTAATCAGGTGGAGGCAGGGGATAAAATCAGTGTGACCAAAGGAAAGGGAAATACGGTCTCAGTGCTGAGAATTGATAAGGCTAACGGGCAGTCCGCCACCTTTAAGCGACAGAAAGACGGCAGCTACCGCCGCTCTTAACACCGGTTTTTACTGCAAAAAAAACGCTGGCCTGAGCCAGCGTCTTTCAAAGATGTTTACCGTGTAATCAGAGATTACTCAGCAACAATCTTCACATTCAGTTCTGCAAACACGTCGCTGTGAACCTGGAAGTGAACTTCGTGATCACCCAGAGTACGCAGAACGCCGTTTGGCAGACGAACTTCGCTTTTCGCCACTTCAACGCCTGCTGCAGTTACAGCATCAGCGATGTCACGGGTACCGACAGAACCGAACAGTTTACCTTCGTCACCCGCTTTGGAAGACAGAGTCACAACGCCCAGGGCATTGATTTTTTCTGCACGAGCGTGTGCTGCTGCCAGAACGTCAGCTAATTTAGCTTCCAGTTCTGCGCGGCGTGCTTCGAAGAATTCGATGTTTTTCTTGGTTGCAGGAACTGCTTTACCTTGCGGTACTAAGTAGTTACGTGCATAACCAGATTTAACATTTACCTGGTCGCCCAGGCTGCCCAGGTTTGCTACTTTATCAAGCAGAATAACTTGCATTACCTTATCCTCTTAAAGTCATTAATGGACTGTGCCGATTACTGATGACGATCAGTGTAAGGCAGTAAAGACAGGTAGCGTGCACGCTTGATAGCACGAGCGAGCTGACGCTGATATTTCGCACTGGTACCGGTGATACGGCTTGGTACGATTTTACCACTTTCAGTGATGTAGTTTTTCAGCGTAGCGATGTCTTTATAATCAATCTCTTGAACGCCTTCTGCGGTGAAACGGCAGAATTTACGACGACGGAAATAACGTGCCATATGGCTAGTCTCCAGAATCTATCAATTCAATATGTTCGGCATGAAGAACCAGTTTTGATAATCCATTTCGCCCCTGATGGGTGCTGATGAATCCCTGAACGGTTATCTGACTGCCGACCGTTATACTGCGAGTAATGGTTTGGATCGTCTGTCCGCTGGCAACCACGGGCATTCTGCACCATGCCTGCCGGGTGAGTCCGGCTTCCTGCTGTTGTGAGCGGTGCTCAAGCACAAACTGACAATGCGGAATTCCGGCCGGGCTGACTTTCCGGATGGGTTCCCTGCACACTGTGCCGGATAACACCAGACGGTTAGCGGACACCGTTATTACTCTTCAGTTTCCTCAGCTTCATCATTTTCTTCAATGTCGTCAGACATGTCGCGCGGGCGACGTTCGTCTTTCGCTTTAACCATTGGAGAAGGTTCAGTCACCGCGTGCTTAACGCGCATAACCATGCTGCGGATAACGGCATCATTGAAGCGGAAAATAGTTTCCAGCTCGTCAATCACTTCCTGCGGAGCTTCAACGTTCAGCAGAACGTAGTGCGCTTTGTGCAGTTTGTTGATTGGGTAAGCCAGTTGGCGACGACCCCAGTCTTCGAGACGGTGGATCTGACCTTCTGCGTTAGTAATAGCAGTTTTATAACGCTCGATCATTGCCGGTACTTGTTCGCTCTGGTCCGGATGAACCATGAAGACGATTTCGTAATGACGCATTAGTAGTGCTCCTTACGGATTATTAGCCTCCTGTCCGGGCAACCGCAACCCTGAGAGGCAAGGAACTTGTTTAAGTGCGGCTGAAAAATTTGACGCATAACTATACTCATACCCGCCCCAAAAGACAAGGTAATAAGTGTGTGATGCGGGATTATTTTGCGCGCTGACGCACGGCCTCAAACAGGCAGACACCCGTTGCCACCGAGACGTTCAGGGAAGAGACTGACCCGGCCATCGGAATGCTGATCAGTTCATCGCACAGGTCACGGGTCAGACGGCGCATGCCTTCCCCTTCCGCACCCATCACCAGCGCCACCGGGCCGGTCATTTTACTCTGATACAGATCATGGGTGGCTTCACCGGCAGTGCCGACAACCCAGATATTTTCGTCTTTCAGCTGGCGCAGTGTGCGGGCCAGGTTGGTGACACGGATAAGCGGTACGCTTTCCGCCGCACCACAGGCGACTTTTTTCGCCGTGGCATTCAGTTGCGCGGAACGGTCTTTCGGGATGATCACCGCATGTACACCGGCGGCATCAGCGGTACGCAGACAGGCCCCCAGGTTGTGCGGGTCAGTCACGCCGTCGAGAACCAGCAGGAACGGAGTCTCATGCTCAGCCAGCAGATCAGGCAGATCCTGCTCCTGATACTGACGGCCGCCTCTGACTTTGGCGATAATCCCCTGATGGACGGCACCTTCGGTCTGGCTGTCCATCCACTGACGGCTGGCCATCTGCACACGGACACCTGCCGCTTCCAGAGCATGCACAACCGGGGTCAGGCGGCGGTCTTCACGCCCTTTTAAGATAAAGACTTCAAGAAAACGGCTGGGATCACGCGCCAGCAGGGCATCCACGGCGTGGATACCATAAATAATTTCACTCATAACGTTCCGTTTGTTGCGGGACAATAAAACACAATGAGGCGCAATGCCTCATTGTGGGAAAATTCAAATCAAAGGCGGTTACTTTTCGGCTTTTTTCTTCGCGCGTTTCGCCTTTATATTTGCCTCGATTTTTTTGGTCCGGGCTGATTTTTTACCTTTCGGGGCTTTCGGGCCGTCGTCTTTTTTCTTCTTACGGAACGCACTGTCCGGCTCGAAGTTTTTGTCACGGCGGGGATCCCCCTTCTTACCGTCCCGGCGTTTATCCCCTTTCTCCCCGGCTTTGGCCCGGGTTCTTGCGGTTTTGCCTTCATTACGGGCACGGCGGGTGGTGGAAATCAGCGCGAAATCAATGGTGCGCTCATCCATATGCACCGCTTCCACCCGGATTTCAACTTCATCACCCAGGCGGTACACATTGGAGGAGGATTCACCAATCAGACGCTGGCCGACATTATCGTAGCGGTAGTAATCGTTATCAAGTGTTGATACGTGTACCAGACCATCGATAAACAGGTCGTTCAGACGGACAAAGAAACCGAAGCCGGTCACGCTGGTGATAAGCCCGGTAAAGACATTCCCCACCTGATCCTGCATAAAGTCGCACTTCAGCCAGTCTGCCACGTCACGGGTGGCTTCATCGGCACGGCGCTCCGTCATGGAAGTATGTTCACCGAGCTGAAGCATGCTCTGCATATCGTAATGCCACGCACCGGTCTGCGATTTCGCTTCGCCGCGCTCTTTTGCCAGCAGGTACTTAATCGCACGGTGCAGACTCAGATCCGGATAACGGCGGATTGGTGAAGTAAAGTGGGCATACGCCGGTAACGCCAGGCCGAAGTGACCACGGTTGTCCGGATCATAAATTGCCTGTTTCATCGAGCGCAGCAGCATGGTCTGTAACAGCTCGTGGTCAGGACGCTCCGCCACTTCCAGCATGACACGGGCGTAATCTTTCGGTTCCGGTGTCAGGCCGCCCGGCAGGGTCAGACCCAGCTCATTAAAGACGGTGCGCAGATTGATGACGCTGTCCTCTTTCGGACGATCATGCACACGGTACAGTGCCGGTTCGTTGTTTTTCTCAACAAAGCGTGCCGCCGCAACGTTCGCCATGATCATGCATTCTTCGATCAGTTTGTGTGCATCGTTGCGCAGTACCGGTTCGATGCGCTCAATGCGTTTTTCCGCATTGAAAATAAATTTCGCTTCTTCGGATTCAAAGGCAATCGCACCGCGCTCATCACGGGCTTCCGCCAGCGCTTTATAGAGTTTGTGCAGTTCTTCCAGGTGTTTTACCAGCGGCGCATAGTGTTCACGCAGCTCTTCATCCCCTTCGAGGATTTTCCACACTTTGGTATAGGTCAGACGGGCGTGGGAGCTCATTACCGCTTCATAGAAACGGTAACCGGAAAGCTTACCTTTCGCCGAAATGGTCATTTCACACACCATACACAGGCGATCAACCTGCGGGTTCAGTGAACAGACACCATTCGACAGCACTTCCGGCAGCATCGGCACAACCTGTGACGGGAAGTAAACCGAGGTTCCCCGGCTGCGGGCTTCATCATCCAGTGCCGTCTGCGGACGCACATAATAACTGACGTCAGCAATCGCCACCCACAGACGCCAGCCACCGCCGCGTTTGGCTTCACAGTGTACCGCGTCATCAAAGTCACGGGCATCTTCGCCGTCGATAGTGACCAGCGGCAGATCGCGTAAATCAACACGGCCTTTTTTGGCGGATTCCGGTACTTCCTCGCGGATATCCGCGACCTGACGTTCCACCTGAGCAGGCCAGGTGAACGGAATTTCATGTTTGCGCAGGGCAATATCCACCGCAATGCTGGTACCCATTTTCTCGCCCAGCACTTCGGTGATAACGCCGAGCGCCTGCACCCGTTTGCCCGGACGGCGGGTCAGTTCCGCCACCACGATATTCCCCATCCGTGCGCCGTTAATTGACTCTTTCGGGATCAGAATATCGAAGCACAAACGGCTGTCATCCGGCACGACAAATCCCATGCCTTCTTCGGTAAAGTAACGGCCGACAATCTGGCCGGTTTTCGGCTCGGTCACACGTACAACGCGCGCTTCGCGGCGGCCTTTGCGATCAGCCCCCATCACCTGGGCCAGGATCACATCCCCGTGGATGCATAATTTCATCTGATCCTGCGGGATGTAGAGATCGTCTTTTTGTCCTTCGACACGCAGGAACCCGAAGCCATCACGATGGCCGATCACGGTTCCTTTAATTAAATCAAGACGCTCCGGCAGTGCGTAACACTGACGGCGGGTAAAGACCAGTTGCCCGTCACGCTCCATAGCGCGCAGACGGCGGCGCAGGGCTTCCTGAGCCTCTTCACCGGTGATCCCCAGTTCCTGTGCGATATCTTCGCGGCTCACCGGTTTGGTGTGGCGGCGGACAGTTTCAAGAATAAATTCACGGCTCGCGATCGGGGAATCATATTTTTCCGCTTCGCGCTCACGATAAGGGTCGTTTGATTGTTTTTCCACTGACATTGTATCCTCCGTGGTTTCTGAACGGCGTTATTCGTCCGTCAGTAACAATTTATAAAGATGCTGATTGTCCTGCACCATATCAGCGAGCGTGTGTTTATCCAGTTCCTGTAAGAACTCCCGTATGGCTTTATTCAGTACCGATTTCAGCCTGCATGCCGGAGTAATGTGACAGAATTCACCGCTGCAGTTCACCAGTGTTAACGGCTCGAGCGCGCGGACAACCTCACCGATACCTATAGTATTAGCAGGTTTTCCCAGGCGGATCCCGCCATTTTTGCCGCGAATCGCCTCGACATAACCCAAATGGCTCAATTGGTTAATTATCTTGACCATATGGTTACGTGATACGCCGTAAACGTCCGTCACTTCCGTAATACTGGTCATTTTACCATCAGGAAGTGACGCCATATAAATCAGCGCCCGCAAGCCATAATCTGTAAAACTGGTTAACTGCACATTTTACCCCGGGAATTCTGTCATCCCGCGCGGGGGATCACATGATAAGTAATGGATAATCATTATGTGTGTCTTTTGCTTATTAAGCAAAATTTGTCGTTAAAAACGCCGGATTTCCTGTCATCACATAGCCAGAAACCCCGGCGTCAGAAAACAAAAGGCCGGACAAACATGCCCGGCCCTGACTGGTATCACCTGAACGATCTTATGCGTCGAACGGGTCGCGCAGGATCATCGTTTCAGAACGATCCGGACCGGTTGAAATAATATCAACAGGAACGCCTGTCAGTTCTTCAATGCGGCGGATGTAATCCAGTGCTGCCTGAGGCAGTTCTTCGCGGCTCTTCGCCCCGAATGTGGTTTCAGTCCAGCCCGGCATGACTTCATAAATAGGCTCAATGCCTTCCCAGTTATCCGCAGCCAGTGGTGTGGTTTCGATGATTTCACCATTCGGTAAACGGTAACCGACACACACTTTCACTTCTTTCAGACCATCCAGCACATCCAGCTTGGTCATGCAGAACCCTGACAGGGAGTTGATCTGCACAGCGCGGCGGATAGCAATGATGTCCAGCCAGCCGCAACGGCGGCTGCGTCCGGTGGTCGCACCGAACTCCTGGCCTTTGGTACGCAGGTATTCACCGGTTTCATCAAACAGTTCGGTCGGGAACGGACCGGCACCCACACGGGTGGAGTAAGCTTTGATGATACCCAGGACATAATCCACATAACGCGGACCTAAACCGGAACCGGTGGCAACACCGCCGGCAGTGGTGTTTGAGGAAGTCACATACGGATAGGTACCGTGGTCGATATCCAGCAGTGTACCCTGCGCGCCTTCAAACATCACCAGCTCACCGTTAACGGTGGCTTTGTACAGCAGATCAGAGACATCCACAACCATACCGGTCAGGATATCCGCAACTGCCATGATTTCGTCCAGGGTTTTCTGATAGTCAACCGCAGGCTCTTTGTAGTAGTTCACTAACTGGAAGTTGTGATACTCAAGGATTTCTTTCAGTTTCTGAGCGAAGGTCTCTTTATCGAAGAGATCACCCACGCGCAGACCGCGACGGGCAACTTTATCTTCGTATGCAGGCCCGATACCGCGCCCTGTTGTGCCGATAGCTTTCGCGCCGCGTGCTTTCTCACGGGCATTATCCAGCGCAACATGATAAGGGAGGATCAGCGGACATGCTTCAGAAATCAGCAGACGTTCGCGCACCGGAACACCACGCTCTTCCAGTGCAGTCATTTCTTTCAGCAGTGCATCGGGTGCGAGTACAACACCGTTAGCAATGATGCTGACGACGTTTTCGCGGAGAATACCTGACGGAATTAAATGCAGGACGGTTTTCTCACCGTTGATAACCAGAGTGTGACCCGCGTTGTGGCCACCTTGATAACGAACAACATACTTAGCCCGTTCAGTCAGCAAGTCGACGATTTTGCCCTTGCCCTCGTCACCCCATTGGGTGCCCAATACGACAACGTTCTTACCCATTTCGTTTTTACCTGGTTGCTTAAAAAAGGATTCTAGCATCTCATGACCGCCCTTTCAGCACTTTTTATCCACTTTATGAAAGTCACCTGATCAATGTCCATAATAAAGCCCGCCTAAGCGGGCTTTCTTCATCAGAGTGCGACCATCAGCATGCTGACGATTTTTCAGTACCGGTTATGCGGTTACCGGACTTACTGGCCTGAAGCCGGACGCAATGATGTCGGTGCCTTCATGTAACGGAAGAAATCCGTATCCGGGCTTAACACCATAATGTCGTTGCCATCGGGTTTGAAGCTTTGCTCATAAGCACGCAGGCTTCGGATAAACGCATAGAAATCCGGATCCTGACTGAATGCATCCGCAAACAGTTTAGCGGCTTCCGCATCACCCGCACCACGCAGGGAGAGTGACTGGCGCTCCGCTTCGGCCAGGATTTCAGTACGGGTTTTATCTGCCACCGCACGAATCTTCATGGCTTCTTCCAGACCCTGTGAGCGGTGACGACGCGCCACTGCTTCACGTTCTGCACGCATACGCTGGAAGATAGCTTCGGAGACTTCCGCCGGCAGGTTGATCTGCTTGATACGGACGTCCACCACTTCGATACCTAACGCCGCCATACTGTTCGGATTCACCTGCGGCTGTGCGCCTTTGGTTTCTTCCTGAACACGCGCTGCCGCATCGGCAATAGCGTTATCAGCATCAGTTGCCTGCGGATCGTTACCGGAGCTCCCTTCGTTCAGTGCATTTTTGACTTCCGTCGTTAATGTACCGCGGGAATCCGTCACAATCTCTTTCACGCTCAGACGACCGAACTCAGAACGCAGACGGTCACTGAATTTACGCTTCAGCAGGTTTTCAGCCTGATTAATATTACCGCTGTTTGTTGCGAGATAATACAGGCTGAAATCACTAATCCGCCATTTAAGGTAGGAATCGACGATCAGGTCTTTGTTTTCGTTTGTCAGGAAACGGTCAGCCTGGATATCCAGTGTCTGGATACGGGCAGGCAGCATTTTCACTGTTTCAATAAACGGCACTTTCAGATGCAGACCCGGCTCATACACAATCGGTTTGTTATCCGCATCACGCAGAACTTTGCCAAAGCGCAGCACAATACCGCGCTCGGTCTGCTGAACGGTAAAGACAGACGCATACAGAACGCCTAAAACCAGAATAACAATAACGGCTAAATACTTACGCATGATTATTGTCTCCCTGTGCGTTCAGTGTTGCCACGGATACCCGAACTGCTGAGATCATACGTGTTGTTGTATTCAGCGGGTACATTCGGATTCTGGCTGCTGTTTTGTGCCTGACGGCCTGCCGGTGCCTGTGTTGCCGGTGCGGATGATGGTGTGGCAGCAGCTTTCGCCGGTGCAGCCTGAGAGGCGGCTCTCTGCTCACGCATAATCTGATCCAGCGGCAGCACCATCATGCTGTTGCTTTTATCATTGGCAATCACTTTACGGGTATTGCTCAGCACACGTTCCATTGTCTCTATGTACAGACGTTCACGGGTGATATCCGGTGCCGCACGGTATTCCGGCAGCATTTTCGAGAAGCTTGCCACTTCACCGCGCGCTTTCAGCACGATACTGGCTTTATACGCCTGTGCGCTTTCGATCATACTTTGCGCATTACCTTTTGCCAGCGGCAGAACTTCGTTCGAGTAAGCTTCCGCTTCACGGATGGATTGCTGTTCGTTTTCACGCGCGGCAATCACGTCATCGAATGAAGCCTGAACTTCAGCCGGCGGACGCGCTTCCTGGAAGTTGACGTCGACAATCGCTATTCCCATTTTATAAGGTTTGATTGTCTCTTCGAGGACTTTCTGGGTTTCGTTACGGACCACGGTACGGTTCGCCGTCAGGATTTTCTCCATGGTGAACTTACCGATAACCCCGCGCACCGCGCTGTCCATCGCCTGACGCAGACTGTTGTTCGGGTTGGTGACGCTGAAGAGGTAATCTTCCGGGTTCACTACCTGGAACTGCACGTTCATGTTAACGCGGACCACGTTCTCGTCAGCGGTCAGCATCATGCCGTTGGTGGCCAGATCCTGGACCGTCGCCACATCGACCGCAGTAACGCGATCAATAAAGGTCGGTCTCCAGTTCAGACCCGGCTGAACCACATGACTGAATTTACCGAAACGCGTAACCACGCCGCGCTCCGTTTCTTTAATCGTATAGAAGCCGGTTGCGGCCCAGACAACAACAACGGCGGCAATAGCGAGACTGATAATACGTCCGCCCGCGAACTGTACCGGAGGACGATTGTTCCCGCCGGACTGCCCGTTATTGTTTCCGCCTTTACCGCCACCCAGACCACCGAGTTTTCTGCTCATTTTCCGGAACAGATCGTCGAGATCAGATGCCCCACGGTTCCGGCCGCCTTTGTTACCGTCGGAGTTGCCGCCTTTATTGCTGCTCCCCCACGGGTCGCGGTCCTGTCCGTTATTACCGGGCTGATTCCACGCCATGCCTTCGCTCCACTCTTTTATGATCGGTTTTTCAGGGCTAAGAGCACAAAAACGCGCTCTCAATTAATATATTACGCCGCTGATAATCAGATAACGTAATCGGCTAACTGTTGTTCCTGCTTGCAGAGGCGGCGCCAGTCAACAATGGGCAGCCTGATTTCAAGGCAAATCCGGCCGTCATCATCAAGCCACTCGCGTTCAATCGCCTGAAGCTGATAAAAACGGCTGCGCAGACGACCCTCCGACGGAGGCAGACACAATTCCAGGTGTGCGATCTCACCGGAAAGGCGTTCCGTCAGCGCCCGGAACAACAACGGGATCCCTGCTCCGGTCTGTGCTGAAAGCCAGACCCTGACCGGCAGGTTATCCTCATTTCTGTCGATACGCGGTTCGAAATCGTCCAGCATATCGATTTTATTCATCACTATCAGAACCGGAATTTCATGTGCATCAATCTCTTCCAGCACTGCATTAACTGCATGAATATTTTCATCCACCCGGTTATCCGCCGCATCGACCACATGAAGCAGCAGTGTCGCTTCGCGGGTTTCCTGCAGCGTGGCTTTAAATGCCGCCACCAGGTCATGCGGCAGATGGCGGATAAACCCGACCGTATCCGCCAGCACCACCGTACCGACATCACCGACATCAATCCGCCGCAGGGTCGGATCGAGTGTCGCAAATAACTGATCCGCAGCATAGACTTTCGCATCAGTTATGTGATTAAACAGACTGGATTTCCCGGCGTTGGTGTAACCGACCAGAGACACCGTCGGAATATCCGCTTTACTGCGCGCCTGACGGCCTTGTCCGCGCTGGCGTTCCACTTTTTCGAGACGCCCTGAAATCTGTTTGATTTTATCCCGCAGCATCCGGCGGTCGGACTCAAGCTGAGTCTCACCCGGCCCCCGCAGACCAATCCCGCCTTTCTGACGTTCAAGGTGCGTCCAGCCGCGGACCAGACGCGTGGAAAGATGGCGTAACTGCGCCAGTTCCACCTGTAATTTACCTTCATGTGTCCGTGCCCGCTGGGCGAAGATATCGAGGATAACCCCGGTTCTGTCAACCACCCTGCACTGGCACAAACGCTCGAGGTTGCGTTCCTGCGCCGGACTTAAGGCATGGTTAAAGAGCACCACATCGGCTTCACTGTCGATAACAGCATCGGCAATCTCTTCCGCTTTACCTTCACCCGCAAAATATTTCGGGTGCGGGGCGCTGCGGCTGCCGGTGACTATCTGAACTGGTGTCACACCCGCGGATGTCACAAGGGATTCAAATTCACTGAGATCATCAGTGTTCTTATCCTGTGAGAAAAATATATGGACCAGTACGGCCCGTTCACCGCCTTCATACCTGTCAAACAACGGCAGAACCTCTCAGGCTGAGTGAAAAACACGCAGGAAAAAACACAGGTAAAGTCTCCCTACCTATGTTTTTCCGCGATTGATAACTGCACACTGACTTATTCAGCGCCATCAGTATCCTGTTGCGCACCACCGTTACCGGCTGACTGGTGGTAATTGCTGCCGCCGGTCCCCGGGTTTGCGCCACCGCTGTGGTGAGAAACCGGACGGGAAGGTACGACGGTAGAGATCGCGTGTTTGTAAACCATTTGGCTGACCGTGTTTTTCAGCAGAATAACAAACTGGTCGAATGATTCGATCTGACCCTGTAATTTAATACCGTTGACCAGATAAATAGAAACCGGAACCCTTTCGCGACGTAATGCGTTCAGGAACGGATCTTGCAAAGATTGCCCCTTAGCCATTCTGTATTTTCCTTATTTTGTTGTTTTTTAAATGAAACCCAAGCTGGGTTCGAAAAATAACTACTCAAAAACTTTCGTAACCCGTTAATTGTACACAATCAACGGCGCTATGCACGAAGAACCTGCATAACGGCTTTAAGAGATTGTTCAGGCTGTTCACTGTCGAGCCACTGAACACCTTCCCAACCCCGCAACCACGTCATCTGCCGCTTGGCAAGCTGACGGGTGGCGCAAATGCCCCGATACACCATGTCATCATAACTGATTTCTCCGGCCAGATATGACCACATCTGGCGGTAGCCGACACAACGGATCGACGGCAAATCCGGATGAAGATCCCCGCGCTGATACAGCGCACGGACTTCGTCCTCAAAACCGGCCTTCAGCATCATCTGAAAACGCATTTCAATTCGCTGATGCAATATTTTACGATCTGCCGGTGCAATGGCAAACTGATAAGCATTAAAGGGCAAATTTTCCCCGGCCGTTTCCGTCAGTTCTGTCATTGTTTTCCCGGAGATATAGTATACCTCCAGTGCCCGGCTGAGCCGCTGCGGATCATTCGGGTGGATCCGCGCCCCGGCGACCGGGTCAATCCGGCTCAGTTCATCATGAAGAACCTGCCAGCCTTCCTGTGCCGCCCGCGCCTCAATCTGTGCCCGGATTTCCGGGTCAGCGGACGGCAGCGGCGATAATCCTTCCAGCAACGCTTTGAAATACATCATGGTTCCGCCGACCAGCAGCGGAATTTTTCCCTGCGCGGTTATCTCATGCATTGCCGCCAGCGCATCACGGCGGAAATCGGCGGCGGAATAGGCCACTGACGGGTCGAGAATATCAATCAGCCGGTGCGGGGCGAGTGCCAGTTCGGCAGCATCGGGTTTTGCGGTCCCGATATCCATCCCCTTATAAATCAGTGCGGAATCCACACTGATGATTTCCACCGGCAGGTGCTGACGCAGTTCAATCGCCAGCGCGGTTTTTCCTGAAGCCGTCGGCCCCATCAGAAACAGGGCTGCGGGTTTATGATGATTCTGTTCACTCATGACGTAATGCTGCAACGACCTCAGTTAAATCAATTAATTGCAATAAATCTGCCGGCGGCCTGCGCACCAGTTGCGGGCACAGCCGCTCCACATCGGCCAGCAGCTGCACTGCCTGGGCTTTGCTCTGAGTCGCCGGTTCACTGACCAGCATCTCTGCCAGCCGCGACGCAATGGCTTTCTCATCCGCCTCCGGGTTATCAGCCAGGAAACGCAGTAATTCAGGGATAAGATGCGGTAAATTTTGCTGACGAAGCGGTAACGATACCGTACGAATCGTCGCTTTTCCACGGGAAACTGAGCCTTCTATACCGAAAGTACGCAATAACCCGGCAAACTGCGTAAATGTCTCACACTCCTGTGCGTTTAATGCCATCTGAAGCGGGATCATCAGCGGCTGGGATTTCAGTCCCTGCTCTCCCGGGATCAGTTGCTGACAACGCAGATAATGTGATGCTTTGCTGAGGGAAAACAGCGCAATACCTGCATCTGTCTCAATTAACGCATAACACGGCGGATAAAGCGTAAGGATTTTACCAAAACTTACACGCTCACTTTTTTCCGTCACCGGCTCACTTGCGGCGCTGATCCGGTTTTCTGACAGAAAAGTGCTTTTTTCCGGGAACAGCTGCGGCCGGGTTTCTGCCGGTGTCTGTATCAGTGACTGATATATTCCGGCTTCTTTCGGGCTGTAAACGGGTTTATCCGCAGAATATGCCGGTTTTCCGCTGTTGTGGCCGCTGTGAGACGCGCCGCCCCCGGTGGTTTCCCGGCGGGGCGGCGGTGTGAGTACTTCCTCACGCTCAAAGATATTTTTACCGGCTGCCGCACGGTTTTCCGGCACATGCTGTGTCTGTGGTGCAGACGGATCAGGTTGAAACAGAGAGACCGGCTGCTCATGCTGTTTCAGCACACTGAGCACCGCCTGATAAATAAAGTCATGCACCAGCCGCGCCTGATGAAAACGCACTTCGTGCTTGGCCGGATGGACATTCACATCCACCTGACGCGGGTCAATAGTCAGGTAAAGGACATAGGCAGGCTGCTGATCGCCGCTCAGGCGGTCTTCATAGGCCTGGCGGATAGCGTGGTTGATCAGGCGGTCGCGCATCATCCGTCCGTTAACATAGCAATACTGTAAATCCGCCGGGCCGTTGTAATCTGCCGGTGAGGCCACCCAACCGCGGATCTCCAGCTCTTCGTGAGACCAGGTCACTGCCAGAGCCTGCTGCATAAACGCAGTACCACAGATAGCCCCGAGACGGCGCTCCTGCTGATCTTCCGCTTTAACCGGGCGATACTGACGCATCAGTTTACCGTTGTGGGTGAGATTAATGGCCACATCAAAACGGGACAGCGCGATACGCCGCACCACTTCATCAATATGACCGAATTCCGTTTTTTCAGTGCGCAGGAATTTGCGCCGCGCGGGTGTATTGAAAAAGAGATCCAGTACTTCCACGGTACTGCCCGCCGGATGTGCCGCCGGTTTCAGCATCACCGCCATTTCGCGCCCTTCGGCATATGCCTGCCAGGCTTCGTTCTGGTCGCGGGTGCGGGAGGTAAAGGTCAGGCGTGATACGGAGCTGATACTGGCGAGCGCCTCCCCCCGGAACCCCATGCTCATGATGGCTTCGAGATCATCGAGTGTGGCGATTTTACTGGTGGCGTGACGGGCCAGCGCCAGCGCCAGCTCGTCTTTGGCAATACCGCAGCCGTTGTCACGGATACGGATAAGCTTTTCGCCGCCGCGCTCAATATCAATATCGATACGGGTGGCACCGGCGTCCAGGCTGTTTTCCACCAGCTCTTTCACCACCGATGCCGGGCGCTCAACCACTTCGCCTGCGGCTATCTGGTTTGCCAGCTGCGGCGGTAAAATCCGGATCGCCATAATTGCCCCCGTTCTCCTGTTATTTGGACGGCGCTGCCTGTAACGGGTTCGCGGTAAAGTATGCGCGTAACCCGCCGTGGATCGCGGCAGCGACCTGCTCCTGGTAAGTGTCAGATCCTAACAGCTGTTCTTCAGTGCTGTTACTGATAAAGCCTGTTTCCACCAGAATGGACGGAATATCCGGTGAACGCAGCACCCCGAGGCTCGCGTGCTCCGGCGTGCCTTTGTGGACTTTGCCTATCTGGCGCAGCTGACGGATCACGTCCTGCGCCACGGCATAACCGACACGCTGGGAGTTACCGAACTGCAAATCCAGTACCGCCTGGCTGAGATACGGATCCGCACCGTTTGCCAGTGCATCACCGGCACCGCCGAGCAATTCGGATTGTTTCTCGCTCTGTTCCAGCCAGTTACCTAATTCGTTGTTTGCCCGCCGGTTGGAGAGCACCCAGACTGACGAACCGGTCGCGGTACGGTTTGGTGCGGAATCCGCATGGATGGACACCAGCATATTGGAGCCGAATTTACGCGCCACTTCAGAGCGCCCGGCCACCGAGATAAAATAATCGCCGTCACGGGTCAGTACCGGTTTGAACATCGGGTCATCTTTCAGACGTTTTTCCAGCTTGCGGGCGATACTGATAGTGACGTTTTTTTCTTTCAGGCCGTTCTGGCCGATAGCGCCCGGGTCTTTCCCGCCGTGTCCGGCATCAATCGCCACCACGACCTGACGGCTGTTTTTCGGCAGTTTACCTGTCGGTACCACCGGGATTTTCGCCTGTGCCGGTGCAGCGGCCGGAGTGGTTGCTGCCGGAGCCGCGGCCGCCGGAGCAGCACTGCCGCTGTTCATGCGCAGCGGTTTGCCGCTTGTGGTGGTGACCGGTTGTGCGGCAGCCACCGGGGCTGCGCTATAACTGTTTTTGCCGGTCAGCGTGATGGTCAGACCGCTGTTATCCGCAGAATCGCGGAAACTGTTTTTATCAGCCAGCTCCAGCACGATGCGCTGATGCTGAGCATCCGGCGCGCGGCTCTCTCTGACCACTTTAATCAGCCCGTTATTCAGATTAATCGGCAGACCGGTAATTTTCTGCGGCTGACGGATGTCGATCACCAGACGCTCCGGGTCATGCAGCGGAAACAGTTTATATTGCGGTTTGCCGTCAAAACTGAGCTGTAATGTGCCCTGCGAACCGTTGTTGTTCACATTGATGCCCGTCAGGGACGCGGCGTGCCCGGCTGCACTGAACAGCAGGCTCACGCAGAAAAACAGCGCCGTCAGCCATGAAACGGCAGCCACATCAGATTTCCGTGTCAGATATGCATTCATTATCGGTAATTCCTCACATCTCCGCTAACTTATCCAGGAGTTCTTCACCATAAGGGGAACGGGCGGCAAAACGGGCTTCCCGTCCTTCACCATCATACCGTAAGTGCAATTCCAAATCTGCATCCGGCAGGAAACCGGCCCCTTTTTGCGGCCATTCGACCAGACAGACGGTGTTTTCCCCGAAATAATCGCGGATCCCCATAAATTCCAGTTCTTCCGGATCTGCCAGGCGGTACAGGTCAAAGTGATAGACCGGGCGTGGTGAGAGCTCATAGGGCTCGACCAGGGTGTAAGTCGGGCTTTTCACATGGCCGGGATGCCCCAGTGCCTGAAGAAAGCCGCGGCTGAAGGTGGTTTTTCCGGCCCCCAGATCGCCGAAAAGATGCAGGACAAATCCGCGCTGACTCTGCTGTGCCAGTGCACGGCCGAGCGCGACAGTGGCAGCTTCATCTGCCAGCGTAAACAGACGTTCTTTCATTCTCGTTGTCGTCACAGGTTATTTTATTGAAATAATTGAGCGTGTAATCCGTTAAACATACCACATTCCGGTGACATACCTGCATAACGGCGTGCGAAAAAACGACAATAATGCGCAGTTTTTGTGCCGGACGGTCTGTGATAAACTCCGCACCATTCACCATCACACCTGCAATGTAAGTAAACACTCACTAATGAGCACTCACCCTGATTTACACCAGCTTGCCGCCCGGATCAAACAATGGGGACGCGAACTCGGCTTTCAGCAGGTCGGTATCTGCGATACAGATCTCAGCGCGGAAGAGCCGAAGCTGCAGGCGTGGCTGGATGCAGGCTATCAGGGAGAAATGGACTGGATGGCGCGCCACGGCATGATGCGCGCGCGCCCTCATGAACTGCTGCCGGGCACACTGCGGGTGATCAGTGTGCGGATGAACTACCTTCCCGCCAAAGCGTCCTTTGCTGCCGTACTGCAAAACCCGGAGCAGGGTTATATCAGCCGTTATGCGCTGGGGCGTGATTACCACAAGCTTCTGCGCCAGCGCCTGAAGCAGCTGGGAGAGCGGATTCAGGCTGAGTGTGATGAGCTGGCTCTGGGAAATACCCTCAGCTACCGCCCGTTTGTTGACTCAGCACCGGTACTGGAACGCCCGCTGGCAGCCAAAGCGGGCCTTGGTTGGGTTGGTAAGCACTCACTTATTTTAAACCGTGAAGCCGGTTCCTGGTTTTTCCTCGGCGAGCTGCTGATCAACCTGCCGCTACCGGTTGATATCCCGGTTGAAGAACAATGCGGCCGCTGTGTCGCCTGCATGACCACCTGCCCGACTCAGGCGATTGTCGCGCCTTATACTGTCGATGCGCGCCGCTGTATCTCCTACCTCACCATTGAGCTGGAGGGCGCTATCCCCGAAGAATTCCGCCCGCTGATGGGAAACCGCATTTACGGCTGTGATGACTGCCAGCTTATCTGCCCGTGGAACCGTTTTTCACAACTGACAGACGAGGCGGATTTCTCACCGCGCAAGCGTCTGCACACGCCGGAGCTGCTGGATTTATTTGCCTGGGATGAAGCCACCTTCCTTCGGGTGACAGAGGGCTCGGCTATCCGGCGCATCGGGTATCTGCGCTGGCTGAGAAATATCAGTGTCGCTCTCGGCAACGCGCCGTATGAAGATAAAATTGTTATTGCACTGACAGAAAAAACCGGACTGGCTGACTGGCTTGATGAGCATATCCGCTGGGCGGTTGCCCGTCAGTATGCCAAAAGAGATGAATCACGTATCGAAATACAGACTTCACAGCAAAAACGTCTTATCCGCGCCATTTCCAAAGGTTTGCCGCGCGACGCCTGATCCCGCCTCATAATCCCGTTAAGTTATCCACAATATTCAGTGTTGTGAATAATATAAAAATACCTTGCCTATCAATGTGAAGAAAAAATACAAGAGAGCCGTCACACAATTCACATAAATTAAATTAACATATAAATATCAATATATTAAATATACTGTCGTTCAGTATTTCGCGGAATTCTGTGATTCAGCCGACAAAACCGGCCTGTGGATAACTCTGTGCAGAAAAGTGTGTCAGAACCCCCGGGATGTGAATAACATGCCCCGCAGCGCTGTGGATAAAAAATGACATCCGGACAAAAAAATTGCCCCTGTTTGACTTAATCACCCCATGAAAGGTGATGAAAAGCAGAAACTGACATAAAGATAGTGCAGAAAGTGCCGGTGGTAATCTTTCACTGTCTGAATAATCACCGCTGGTGATCGTTCATCTGCCCTTCGTCAGAGAGGGCGCAAATTCTATTTCACCACGCCGGGATTAGCAAGCCTTTTCCCCGTATTTACGAAAAAAAAGCATCTAACAGATTAAATTATCAGCAAAAATTCGGTGTGGACGGTTTTGTGCTGCGGATAACCGCGACTGATGATTATTTACACCGCACAGCAGTTTTCCCGGCAGAACCGGTAACAGAAATCACGCAAAGAATTTTATTCAGAAAATAATGTTTGGGGGGACTGAAGAGAAGAAAAGACTGGAGCGGGAAACGAGACTCGAACTCGCGACCCCGACCTTGGCAAGGTCGTGCTCTACCAACTGAGCTATTCCCGCATCACAACGGTATATACCTGACTATCTGAAAATTGGAGCGGGAAACGAGACTCGAACTCGCGACCCCGACCTTGGCAAGGTCGTGCTCTACCAACTGAGCTATTCCCGCGTCACAACCGGTATATTACCTGACAATCTGCAAAACTGGAGCGGGAAACGAGACTCGAACTCGCGACCCCGACCTTGGCAAGGTCGTGCTCTACCAACTGAGCTATTCCCGCATATTTTGCAATTTGCCCGCACCGCTTTTGATTGAAAATCTATCTCGGTACGGGGAGCGCATTATACGAAAAATTCATTTTCTGGCAAGCCCTCCGGCACGAAAAAATGAATTTTTTTGTTCAGATGCCGATAAAACCGGCAAATATGCTATAAAACACGCAACCTGAACTAATATTAACCGACCGGCGGCTGAAAATCAGCCACCGTTTTTTATCACAGACGGATAAAGGTTTCGCGATAGTAAGCCAGTTCCGCAATTGACTCACGGATATCATCCAGCGCCTGGTGGGTGTTTTTCTTGGTGAAGCCGTCCAGCACTTCCGGTTTCCAGCGGCGGGCCAGCTCTTTCAGGGTGCTGACATCCAGGTAACGGTAGTGAAAATATTGCTCGAGCGCCGGCATATAACGGAACAGAAAACGGCGATCCTGGCCGACACTGTTACCGCAGATAGGAGAAGCGCCCTGCGGCACCCACTGTTCCAGGAACGCGATAGTGGCCTGCTCGGCCTGTGCGTCGGAATACGTGCTGGCGCGGACACGTTCAGTTAACCCGCTGGCGCCGTGTGTGCGGACATTCCAGTCATCCATCAGACCTAACTGTTCATCAGACTGGTGTACCGCCAGAACCGGGCCTTCCGCCAGAATATTCAGGTTTGCATCCGTCACAATGGTGGCGATTTCGATAATCCGGTCACGTTCCGGGTCAAGTCCGGTCATTTCCAGATCGATCCAGATAAGGTTCTGTTCACTTTTTGCCATGTTGTATCCTATAGTTACCTGAGTATCCGCCTGTTTTTTGTTCACACGGATTGAATGATGACGGGTAAAATGAATGGTGTATCATAGCGCGTAATCCGCCCTGCCGCGAGTCACCCCGGCGGGCACTTTCTTCTTTACGTGGTGTCAAAACAGACGAGGTTTCGTTGGCTAAACAAAAACTTTCCAAAGGTCAGGTACGGCGTGTTCAGGCAAACCAGCAGCGCAAACTGCGCAAAGAGAACCGCCCGGAGCCTGAGGACAGCCTGTTCGGTGAGGCTCAGGAAGGACAGGTAATCAGCCGTTTCGGGCAGCATGCGGATATTGAAGCCGCAGACGGCTCGGTACAGCGCTGCAACCTGCGCCGTACCATCAAATCACTGGTCACCGGTGACCGCGTGGTCTGGCGTGCTGCATTGCAGAATAACGAAGAAGGCCGTGTTAACGGGATTGTTGAGGCAGTGCATGAACGTGAATCAGTACTGACCCGTCCTGATTTTTATGACGGTATCAAACCGATCGCCGCCAATATCAACCAGATCGTGATTGTTTCCGCGATTTTACCGGAATTATCACTCAATATTATTGATCGCTATCTGGTCGCCTGCGAAACACTCGGCGTGGAACCACTGATTGTACTCAACAAAATTGACCTGCTGAATGACGAAAGCCGCGACCAGGTCAATGATTTAATGAATATCTATCGTAATATCGGATACCGTGTGCTGGAAGTGTCCGGCCACACCAATGAGGGGATTGATGCACTGACGGCAGCACTTGCCGGACGGATTTCCATCTTCGCCGGACAATCCGGTGTCGGAAAATCCAGCCTGCTTAATACATTGCTGCCGGAAAACGCGGATATCCTGGTCAATAACGTTTCTGATGTTTCCGGGCTGGGTCAGCACACCACCACCGCCTCACGGCTGTATCATTTCCCGCACGGCGGGGATGTGATCGACTCACCGGGAGTGCGTGAATTCGGGTTGTGGCACCTGACACCGGAGCAGGTCACTCAGGGATATACAGAATTCCGCGATTATCTCGGCGGCTGTAAATTCCGTGACTGCAAACACGGGGATGACCCGGGCTGTGCGCTGCGCGAAGCTGTGGAGAACGGCGAAATCAGTGCGGAACGCTTTGAAAATTATCACCGCATTCTGGAAAGTATGGCACAGGTCAAGCCACGCCGTAATTTTACGGCCGGTGAAGACTGACAAGCGCAATAAGCACAGGTACAATAGCCCCCTTTTGTTCAGAATTCGCCGGAAAAACCGGCAGATAACAAACAATACCAGAGGTCGATGTGCTGGATACTCTTAAAATAAAATTACAATATTTGCTGCCTAAACAGTGTCTTACTCAGCTGGCGGGCCGCTTTGCCAACAAAAAACTTGGCTGGCTGACACAGCTGGTGATCAAAGCATTCGCCAAAGCCTACAAAGTGGATATGCAGGAAGCGAAAGAGAGCGAGTTTATCGCTTACAGTACCTTCAATGAGTTTTTTATCCGCGCACTGAAAGAAGAAGTCCGCCCGATCGTACAGGGCAGCGAAACCCTGGCACTGCCGGCTGACGGCACCATCAGTCAGTTGGGGCTTATCCGTGACGATCAGATTTTACAGGCCAAAGGGCATAACTACACCCTGGAAGCCCTGCTCGCCGGAAACTGGCAGCTGGCGGATCTGTTCCGCAACGGGCAGTTTGTAACCACTTACTTATCTCCGCGTGATTACCACCGCGTGCATATGCCGTGTGACGGCCATCTGCGTGAAATGATCTATGTCCCGGGCGACCTGTTCTCCGTCAACCCGCTGACCGCCGCCAATGTCCCGAACCTCTTCGCCCGTAACGAGCGTCTGATCTGCGTGTTTGACACGGATTTCGGCCCGATGGTGCAGATTCTGGTAGGCGCCACGATTGTCGGCAGTATGGAAACCGTCTGGTGCGGTATGGTTACCCCGCCGCGTGAAGGGATTGTCCGCCGCTGGACTTACCCTGCACACGACAGCGTCTGTGCGGTAAACCTGAAAAAAGGCGAAGAGATGGGTCGCTTTAAGCTCGGCTCCACGGTGATCAACCTGTTCCCGGCGGATACAGTGGCACTGAACAGTGCACTGGCAAACGGCGTTTCCACCCGTATGGGTGAACTGCTGGCCACCCGCATCACAGCGGATGATGCCGCCTGCGCGGAAGAAAGCCCTGCATGCCCGTCACAACCGGACGCCGCTGCCACTAACTGAGGACTCTCCCCTGTGCGCCTGATTATCTCATTTTTACTGGCGGTTTTTCTTTTCTCCCCGCTGACAGCGGTATATGCGGCATCGGATATTAACGAGCCGCAGATCCGCCAGGAACTTAAGCGGATTGAGAGCAGCAAAGATCCGAAAGATATTGAGATGGCTCAGGCGTTACAGGCGACCCTGAACTGGCTGACAGACAGCAAAGCCGCGGATGAACGCGCACAAAGCTATCAGGACACCATCGATAACTTCCCGAAGCTGGTCAGGGCATTACGCCAGCAACTGCTGGAAGAGAGTGATTCCCCGGCCAAAATTCTGACCACCCGCCCTATCAGCGACCTTGAGCAGCAGGCTATCCAGCTCAGCGGACAGTTACTGGAGCAGGGACGGCTGTTACAGCAGGAGCAGGACAAAAACCGCGAAATCAGCGATTCCCTGACCCTCCTGCCCCAGCAGCAGTCTGAAGCACGCCGCCTGCTGAATGAAGCCACCTCCCGCCAGCAGGGACTCGCAACCCCGCTGACCCCGCTTGCCGAGGCTCAGGCCACGCTGGCCGCCGCAGAAGTGCAGGCGCGCAAAGCAACGGTCAATGAGCTGGAACTGGCTCAGCTTTCTGCCAACAACCGCCAGGAACTGACCCGCATCCGCCTTGAACTGCTGCGTAAACGCTATCAGCGGCTGGATCTCGAACTTCAGCAGCTGCGCAGTGTGCTCAACGGCAAACGTCAGCAGAAAGCGGAACTGGCGCTGGAACGCACCGAACTGCTGGCCGAACAGGCCGGTGATTTACCGCCGTACCTGAAAGAACAGATTGATATTAACCGCGAGCTGTCGCAGGTGCTGAATGATCAGGCTGCGCACATGAGTGATATCGGAGAAATGCAGCGCCAGGCGGCAACCGATATCCAGAAAGCGCGTCAGGTACTCGGTACCATTCAGGAACAGGCGCAGTGGCTGAACGGCTCAACCGCACTGGGAGAAGCCCTGCGGGCACAGCTCAGCCGTCTGCCGGATATGCCGAAACCGCAGCAACTGGATAAAGAGATTACCGACCTGCGTGTTGAGCGTCTGAAATATGAAAATATGCTCGACGCCCTGTCCGGTAATAATAATGAACCGGATACGTCACAGACAGCCTCTCTCCCGCCGGATCAGGCTTCCCTCTATCAGCAGCTGATTCAGAACCGCAAAGAGCTGCTCAGCTCCCTGCTCTCCGGTTATGATACCGAAATTCTGGAGCTGACCAAGCTCAAAGTGACCACCAGTCAGCTCAGTGACGTACTGATCGAAGTCCGCGACGACACCCACCGCTATCTGTTCTGGGTGGCGGATGCCACACCGGTTTACCTCAATTACCCGATTGAGGTACTGAGCAGCCTGACCAAACTGCTGTCCCTGGATACCCTGGCGCAGCTCGGCGGCGCATTTAAAACCATGTTCTCGTGGCAGAACAAAGAGATTTCACTCTATATTATCAGCACCCTGATGCTGGCGATTTTCGGCCTGAACTACCGCCGCCATTATCAGGCATTTCTGGACAGAACCAGTCAGCGCATCGGTAAAGTAACACTCGATCGCTTCTCCATCACGCTGCGCACCCTGTTCTGGTCTGTACTTGTCTCTCTGCCGCTGCCGGTACTGTGGTCCGCCATCGGCTACGGGTTACAGAATGCCTGGCAGTACCCGATGGCAAAAGCGATCGGTGACGGTGTCAGCGCCACCACACCGGTGCTGTGGCTGTTTATGTTCTGCGCGACCTTTGCCCGGCCTAACGGGCTGTTTATCGCACAGTTCCGCTGGCCGGAAGCCCGTGTCAAACGGGCAATGCGTTTCTATCAGCTCTCTATTTTTGTCATTGTGCCGCTGATGATGGCAATGACCACTTTTGAATATTTCAATGACAGAGAGTTCGCCCCGACACTCGGCCGCCTCTGCTTCCTTCTGCTGTGTGCGGCACTGTTTATCATTACCAGCAGCCTGCGCCGCGCGGGGGTTCCGCTCTATCTTGACCGCCACGGCAGCGGCGACAATGCCGTCAGCAAAGGAATGTGGTGGCTGCTCCTGCTGGCACCGGTCGTGGCAGCGATTGCCGCTCTGCTCGGCTATCTCGCAACCTCACAGGCACTGCTCGGCCGCCTGGAAACCTCGGTCGCCATCTGGTTTATGCTGCTGGTGGTCTACAACATTATTACCCGCTGGATGCTGATCCAGCGCCGCCGTATCGCCTTTGAACGCGCCAAACAGCGCCGTGCTGAAATTCTGGCGCAGCGGGCAAAAAGTGATGACGACAGCAGTGTGAACAGCAATGCCAACAGTGCTGAAGGCGTGATTGATATTGAAGAGCAGGTCATTGATCTCGATACCATCAGTGCGCAGTCAGTCGGGCTGGTCCGTTCGATTCTGACCATGATTGCCCTGGTATCCTGTATTCTGCTCTGGTCTGAACTGCACACCGCCTTCTCCTTCCTGGAAAATATCCGGCTGTGGGATGTCAGCAGCAGTATCAATGGCGTGGATACCCTCCAGCCGATTACGCTTGGCTCTGTCTTTGTCGCCATTCTGGTGATTATCATCACCACGCAGTTGGTGCGGAACCTCCCCGCATTGCTGGAACTGGCGCTGTTACAGCATCTGGATCTGACTCCGGGCACCGGTTACGCGATTACCACGCTGACCAAATACAGTATTACCCTGGTCGGCGGGATTGTCGGCTTCTCGCTGATCGGCATTGAATGGTCGAAAATGCAGTGGTTTGTCACCGCAATGGGTGTCGGGCTGGGCTTTGGTTTACAGGAGATTTTCGCCAACATTGTTTCCGGCCTGATGATCCTGTTCGAAAAACCGATCCGTATCGGCGATACCGTCACCATCCGTGACCTGACCGGCAGCATCACGCGTATCAATACCCGCGCCACCACGCTGACAGACTGGGACCGCAAAGAGATCATCGTCCCGAACAAAGCCTTTATTACCGAGCAGTTTATCAACTGGTCGCTCTCGGATACAGTCACCCGTATCGTCCTGACCATCCCGGTCCCGGCGGAAGCCAATCCGGAGCAGGTCACCATTCTGCTGCTGATGGCGGCACAGGACTCGGCAATGATTCTGGACACACCAAATCCGGAAGCTTATCTGGTTGATTTGCAACAGGGTATTCAGATTTTCGAACTGCGCGCCTACGCCGCTGAAATGGGACACCGCCTGCCGGCGCGTCATGAGATCCATCAGAATATCCTGCGCAGCTTCGCGGAAAACAACATTATTCTGCCGTTCCCGCCGTTTGAAGCGCGTGTGGATATGGTGGGAAATATTCTGCGCAGCGGCACAAAAAATCTGTCGGGCCGTAACCCGATGCGGAAATCCGGCGGGTTGTGATATCACAGATAGTGATCCACTCCGCCGTGATGTGAACAGGTGCCGCGTCCTTTCGAGGTAGAATAAGAGCCGTCTCTGCACACGGCTTTTATATTCGGATCGTTCGGGTCATAAGTAATATAACCGAATGCACTGACCGAAAAGGTAAAGCACACAAGCAATACTATTTTTTTCACCTGACATTTCCTGATTATCAGTATTTATTATTGGCCATACTTCTGATTCAGATCATCCGGAACATCTTCATCATATTACACCCTTGTTTATCCGTAATCGCTTTTATATAACAGAAGCGCTCCCCGGATACTACAGGAACAACTCACGCTTTGTTCATTTCCGGGGTCAATATCACGTATGCCACAGAGCTCTCATTTTTTATAAAATCACTTCTTCACGTAAATTTATACCTGATAAGCAATATTAATGATTACCCCGTTTGCTTCATACCACGTTTAATCATGATTACTGCCGCCCGGGAGAAAATTTTTCTCCTGATATCACCTTATTCCTCTCTAAAAAGCATTATTTTTTCTGATTTATATCCTTTATGATAAAGATATTAAAAAATAAGCCTGCTGATAACAAAACGTTATTACATAATACGTTGTTTAAATCGCACCCGTTAAGAACAACATTGTTTAAGATTTAAACATTAAGGATGTTATTTATGGCGATAAATACGACACGTTCCGCAGCGGAAAATGCCGGGATGAGTGAAGAGCAGTGGCGTGCAGCGACTAAATTTGATGGTACCGACGCAGGCTGGGTTATTATGAGTATCGGGATGGCAATCGGCGCCGGTATTGTTTTCTTACCGGTTCAGGTCGGTCTGATGGGGTTATGGGTTTTCCTGCTGTCCTCCGTTATCGGCTATCCGGCCATGTATCTGTTCCAGCGGTTATTTATTAACACCCTCGCGGAATCCCCGGAATGTAAAGACTATCCGAGTGTGATTACCGGTTATCTCGGTAAAAACTGGGGGATTTTACTCGGAGCGCTGTATTTTATTATGCTGGTGATCTGGATGTTTGTTTATTCCACCGCCATCACAAATGACAGTGCGTCTTATTTCCAGACTTTCGGTGTGACAGAAGGATTATTATCTGACAGCCCGTGGTACGGATTAATTCTGATTTGTCTGCTGGTCGCCATCTCTTCACGCGGCGAAAAGCTGTTATTTAAATTATCCGGTTTTATGGTGCTGACCAAGCTGTTTATTGTCGCCGCACTCGGTATATCGATGGTGGGTATGTGGCACCTGTATAATATCGGTTCACTGCCGCCGGCTGGCCGTTTAATTAAAGAAGCGGTTATTACACTGCCGTTTACTCTGACATCCATTCTGTTTATTCAGACGCTCAGCCCGATGGTCATTTCATTCCGTAATCAGAATCTGAACCGGGAAGTGGCCCGCTTTAAAGCACTGCGGGCGATGAATATCGCTTTTATTATCCTGTTCTGTACTGTCTTTTTCTATGCCGTTTCCTTTACTCTGGCAATGGGTCATGACGAGGCGGTTAAAGCTTATCAGCAGAATATTTCCGCACTGGCAATCGCCGCTAAATTCTTCCCCGGCGGATGGGTGACAGTAGTCAGTGTGATGCTGAATATTTTTGCGGTTATGACGGCGTTCTTTGGGGTATATCTCGGGTTCCGCGAAGCCACGCAGGGGATTGTGATGAATATTCTGCAGCGCATGATGCCTGCGGAGCGGATTAATGAAACCCTGGTGAAATACGGCATTATGGTATTTGCGGTACTGCTGGCCTGGGGCGCCATTATTCTCAACGCACCGGTGCTGAGTTTCACCTCAATATGCAGTCCGATTTTCGGGATGGTCGGTTGTCTGATTCCGGCTTATCTGGTTTATAAAGTCCCGATGCTGCATAAATATAAAGGCATCTCCCTGTATCTGATTATATTTACCGGGTTGCTGCTCTGTGTGTCGCCGTTCCTGGCATTTTCCTGATAATACCCTCAGAAATAAAAAAGCCGCCGGATTTATTTTCCGGCGGCTTTCAGTCTGTCTGAATATAAAAATTACTGCTGATATAACCGGCGCAGATAATGAGCAACCGCGTCATCCGCATTGGAGCCAATCACTTCCATTTCCGGCAGAATATCTTTCAGGCGCTGATGCGCACCCGCCATAATGCAGCCTTTTCCGGCCATTTCCAGCATTTCACGGTCATTCATGCCGTCACCGAAAGCAATGCAGTCATTCAGGCGGTAGCCCAGTGATTCTGCGACCTGTTGCAGCGCCTCACCTTTTGAGACACCTCCGGCCATCACTTCCAGACAGCTGCGCAGAGAGAAACTGACATTCACTTTATTACCGAAACGCACGCGGATTTTGGCTTCCAGCGCGACAAGCTTCTCGTGGTCATCACAGGTGAAGTAGACTTTGCAGACCTGATCAACCGGAAAATCATTGCGGTCGAACAGCTCATACATAAAAACAGATTCCCGGAAAAACTCTTTCTGTTCCGGGCTTTCCCGGTTGATCATCCAGCCGTCACCCCGGTAATAGTTGGTGAGGATATCCGGGTTATCAAACTCCATCAGGCACAGCTCGCGGACCACATCCGGATCCACATCATGACTGAATACCAGCTCGCCTTTGGTGTTGTGTACCCGCGCGCCATTGGAGGTGATCATAAACGCATCAATCCCCAGCGCATCACGGATCTGCGCCACATCCACATGGTGGCGGCCGGTGGCAAAAACAAAATGCACGCCTTTATTGATGGTCAGCAGGCGGAGGGTTTCCTTGGTGTAGGGGGTCAAACTGTGGGCAGGTGATAATAACGTTCCGTCTAAATCTGAAGCAACCACATGATACATATGCAAATTCCTGAAAATTGATTAGTGGAGTCCGAAAAAATGACAAATCGCATTGAGCGCGACAGCGCGCAACGCGTCTTCTTCGAACAGGATCTCGTGATAAGCTCCCTCAAACGTCAGAGGCATATGTTCTTCTTCTTGTCCTGTCCGGGCTTTACGGCGATTTTCGCAGAAAGCCAGCAACTCCCGATTGTCCACCACCTTATCCTCTGATGCCATCAGCACCATCAGCGGGGTGTTTATCTCTCCCGCCTGCGCAATTATTTTCTGTCCGATATCAATGCTTTCGCGTAACCAGTGATACGTGGGTCCGCCGAGACGTAAAGCAGGATAGTCAGCATAACAGCGCAGGTAACGCCGGTACCGCGGGTAACTGTGGGTCAGCATGTTGATTAAAAACGGCAACGGCTGCCACTTCCCGGTTGATACCGCATACTCATTGCGTTCCGACGGCCGTTTATCGGCCCGGTTCACAATCATATTCGCCAGCCACATCGGCATCGGTAAATTGATGCCGAACATCGGGGCACATAATACCACGGCACGGAAGGTGTCCGGCTCGCGTAACAGATAACCGCCCAGTATCGCACCGCCCATCGAGTGAGCCAGTGCATAACGGTAAGCGTAATTTTTCTCCGCCAGTGCGATATTGGTGAACTGAGAAAAATCATCAATATAGTCGTCAAAACGCTCGACATGGCCTTTTTGCGGATCATCCAGCATCCGCCCGGAAAGCCCCTGACCCCGGTGATCCATAATAAAGACATCAAAACCGAGGTGGAAAAAATCGTACAGAACTTCCGGATATTTGACGTAGCTTTCGCTGCGTCCGGAGCTGATCACCAGCACTTTATCATGGTCAGGATCGGTAAACTGCACATAGCGGATAGTGACATCATCCGCGCCCTGAAATGTCCGCTCATCCCGCCGGTTCCAGAAATCAAGTAACGGGCCGTTCACAAAGGCAGAATACTCCGCTTCGCGTTCCAGCCAGCTTGCTTTCAGGGTTTCCGGTGGCAGCATAGGGTGCTCCTTTAGTCATCAAATCCGGTGAGATGCTCGCGGATAAGGGCCATAAATGCATCGCCGAATCGTTCCAGTTTCCGCTCTCCGACGCCATTTATCAAGAGTAAATCATTTGCCCTGACCGGGCATTGTTCCGCCATTTCAATAAGAGTGGCATCGTTAAATACCACAAACGGCGGGATATTTTCCTCATCCGCAATGGATTTGCGCAATTTGCGCAGTTTTGCGAACAGTTTTTTGTCGTAATTACCGCCGTAACTGCGGGCAGTCTGACGCGGCTTGATATTCTGGATCCTCGGTACCGCGAGTTGCAGCGGCACTTCGCCGCGCAGAACCGGGCGGGCGGATTCGGTTAATTGTAACGCAGAATAATTAGCAATGTTTTGCGTTATCAGCCCTAAGTGGATCAACTGGCGCAGCACACTCACCCAGTGTTCCTGGCTTTTGTCTTTGCCGATGCCGTAAACCGCGAGTTTGTCGTGTCCGTATTCACGGATCCGCTGGTTATTCGAGCCGCGCAGCACATCCACAATATACCCCAGACCAAAACGCTGCCCGGCGCGGTAGATGCAGGACAGCGCCTGCTGCGCCTCAACCAGCCCGTCATACTGCTTCGGCGGATCCAGGCAGATATCGCAGTTGCCGCACGGTGTCTGGCGGTTCTCGCCGAAGTAATTGAGCAATACCAAGCGGCGGCAGGTCTGCGCCTGGGCAAACGCGCCCATAGCATTCAGCTTGTGCTGCTCGATATCTTTCTGCGGCCCGGCCGGTTTTTCATCCAGGCAGCGGCGCAGCCACGCCATATCCGCCGGGTCATAAAACAGAACCGCTTCCGCACTGACCCCGTCACGTCCGGCACGACCGGTTTCCTGGTAATAGGATTCGATATTGCGCGGGATATCAAAGTGCGCGACAAAACGGACGTTGGATTTGTTAATCCCCATTCCGAACGCCACCGTGGCAACCACGACCTGTAAGTTATCCTTGAGGAAGGCATCCTGGACCCATTCACGCTGCGAATTATCCAGGCCGGCATGATACGCCGCGACACTCAGTCCGCGCTTTTGCAGACGGGCGGCAACATCTTCCACTTTATTACGGCTGTTACAGTAAATGATGCCGCACTGGCCTTTCTGACCACGGACAAACATCCACAGCTGATCAAACGCTTTATATTTTTCCACCAGTGTGTAGCGGATATTCGGGCGGTCAAAGCTGCTGATGTGGATCAGCGGATCACTGAGGCGCAGCCGCGAACAAATATCAGAGCGCGTGGTGTTATCGGCGGTAGCCGTCAGGGCAATGACCGGCACACCCGGCAGATGCTGGCGAAGCTCGCCTATCGCGCAGTATTCCGGCCGGAAATCGTGTCCCCACTGAGAGATACAGTGCGCTTCATCCACCGCCAGCAGCGACGGCTGCCACTGCTGTAACTGGCGGATAAAACTGCTCATCAGCAGGCGTTCCGGTGCCACATACAGCAGTTTGATGCGGTTATTGTGACACCCTTCCAGTACCTTCTGCTGTTCCTGCGCGGTCTGTGCCGAGTTCAGATAACCGGCTTCCACCCCGAGCAGGCGCAACTGATCGACCTGATCTTTCATCAGGGAAATCAGCGGTGACACCACCACTGTCAGCCCCGGCAGCATCAGTGCCGGAATCTGGTAACACAGTGATTTCCCGCCGCCCGTCGGCATGACCACCAGACAATCGCGTCCGCCGGTCACGGTATTGATAATATCGGACTGTCCGGCACGGAATTGCTGATAACCAAAGACCTGGCGCAGGATAGCGTCAGCGTCGGGCAGGGTATTGATGACTTCAGCGGTAGACACGCAGCTCCTCAGGTGAAACAGAAATCCGGGCAGTGCATTCTGCCGGTGAAAAGATGCTTCTATGCTAGCTCAGTTTGCCATCAGATAACAGACTATCCGCACGGACGGTGATAATATTCGATCGGTGCTGAGTTTTTTTGCGCACGCCTGCTGGTGTAATTTTGTGATGCACGTTACACTTTCACATCTTTTTAACGTCTTTACCGCCATCCGGCGTATCGCAGGCGATCACATTTTACGAATAATTAATTAATGACGTGATTATTCACGTTGTAACTATGTGGTATCAATGCGAGAGTGACCGCGCCGGCAGGCATCTTCTTTTCTTCTTTCTTTCAGACTTGGACTATCATGAGCCAGCAACAGACCGTAAAAGGCGTCCTTTGTGCTCTCGGCGCTTACTTTATCTGGGGTATTGCCCCTGTGTATTTCAAACTGATCCAACAGGTGCCTGCGGATGAGATCCTGACACACCGGATTATCTGGTCATTCTTTTTTATGATCCTGCTGATCACTGTGTCACGCCAGTGGCCGCGTATCCGCCAGATTATCCGCCAGCCGAAGAAAATCATGATCCTAGCGCTGACCGCCTGCATTATTGCCTCAAACTGGCTGATCTATATCTGGGCGGTAAACCACAACCATATGCTGGAAGCGAGCCTCGGGTACTTTATTAACCCGCTGGTCAACGTACTGTTCGGGATGCTCTTTCTCGGTGAGCGTTTCCGCCGCCTGCAATGGTTTGCGGTGTGTCTCGCCTTTACCGGCGTGCTGATCCAGCTCTGGCAGTTCGGTACTGTACCGGTGATCGGGCTGAGTCTGGCCATGACATTCGGCCTGTATGGTCTGCTGCGCAAAAAACTGGGGGTGGATGCCCAGGGCGGGATGCTGGTGGAAACCTTGTGGCTGCTGCCGGTTGCGGGTATTTATCTGCTTTTCTTTGCCAACAGCGCCACCAGCAATATGACCATGAACAGCCTGACGCTGAATCTGCTGCTGATTGCCGCCGGGATTATCACCACCGTGCCGCTGCTGCTGTTTACTGAGGCAGCTAACCATCTGCGTCTCTCCACGCTCGGCTTCTTCCAGTACATCGGTCCGACCCTGATGTTTGTGCTGGCGACCACCGCGTATGGCGAGGCCATTTCCGCTGAGCGGCTGATCACCTTCGCCTTTATCTGGGCGGGACTGATTGTCTTTACCCTGGATGCACTGTACACCCAGCGCCACCGTTACAAAAAAGCGTGATATTCTGTGAGACAGCGCCGGATCTGCCGGTGCTGTCACCGGGAGGATAAATATGGACTGGATCACGCATCATCTGGCGGTACTGCACGACCACCCGCTCTGGCTGCTGGCCATTCTGTTTGTTATCGCCCTGAGCAAATCCACGATTATTCTCTCCTCCGTACTGCCACCCGCCTCTGTCATGCTGATGACGGTGGTGACCCTGGCATTTCCGGTCGTTCCGGTGGTAATTATCTGGCTGGTGATTACGCTGGGCGCGGCCTGTGGCTCGATGATTTCGTATTATCTCGGCCGCCTGATTATCACCCGCAACTATTTTCCCGGGCTGATGGCGAAATACAAAACCGCCCTCGGTAAAGCCCAGGCACGGCTTCAGACCAGCGGGCTGCTGATCCTGTTTACCTCACGGTTTATTGCGGTGCTGCGCTATCTGATCCCGATGGCGGCCGGATTGCTGCGTTTCACACAGACCCGCGTGCTGGTAACCTGTCTGCTCTCTGCCGGGGTCTGGACCGCCCTTTACATGCTGATTGCAAAGGGCATTGAATTCACATTTTTCTGAGGTTGGATGTTACAGCCAATTCTTGCGTTTGAAGTAAAGATACGGCGCGAGTGCAGCAGCAACCATCACCCCGATCGCAGCGGGATACCCCAGCGACCAGTCCAGCTCCGGCATAAATTTGAAGTTCATCCCGTAACTCGATGCCACCAGTGTCGGCGGCAGGAATACCACAGAAACAACGGAGAAGATTTTGATAATGCGGCTTTGTTCGATATTGATAAAGCCCATTGCCGCCTGCATCAGGAAGTTCACTTTCTGGAACAGGGATTCATTATGCGGCAGCAGGGATTCGATATCGCGCAGGATTTCACGTGCCTGCTCCAGCTGATTCGCCGGCAGACGGGTACGGCGGACCAGGAAGTTCAGCGCGCGCTGGGTATCCATCAGACACAGACGGACTTTCCAGCCGATATCTTCCTGCTCGGCCAGGGCAGACAGGGCTTTATCGAACTCATCATCCTGTTTGCCTTTCATAATCGCCCGGCTGAGTGTTTCCAGATTGCTGTAGATGTTTTCGATTTCATCCGCCAACTGCTCGATTTTGGTTTCAAACAGATCCAGCAGGATTTCATAACCGTTGCCGTCCTGCATAGTCTGTTTACGGGCACGCATACGGTACAGGCGGAAAGCAGGCAGTTCCCGCTCACGCAGCGTGTATAAACGCCCGTCACGCAGGGTAAATGCCACAGTGGAGTTTCCGGCGTGGTCGTCCGCATCTTCGTAATAGAAAAAGGAGTGAACGTGAAGCCCGTCATCGTCCTCAAAGAAGCGTGCGGAGGCTTCGATATCGTCCAGTTCCGGACTGGTTGCCAGCTCCTGGTTGAACTGCGTCTGAATCAGCTGCCGTTCATGCTCTTCCGGCTCCGAAATATCCACCCACAGCGCATCTGTCAGGGCGTCGCCCTCTTCTAAATCAAGACGTTGCAAACGCTTATTGTCAACTCTGAATGCGCTCAGCATGGTATGCGGCCTCCGGGAACGAAAGGAAAAGAAAAATTGTGCGCATGTTATGCGCAGATGAAAAAGGGTGTCAACCG
The DNA here is from genome assembly GCF_051172335.1 of Morganella sp. B601. Lineage (NCBI taxonomy): Bacteria > Pseudomonadati > Pseudomonadota > Gammaproteobacteria > Enterobacterales > Morganellaceae > Morganella > Morganella sp. B601. The sequence goes on along the minus strand of NZ_JBPIZE010000004.1, from coordinate 50,155 downwards.
GTTATTATCCGATTAACACCTTACTCTGCGGGAGATCAGGGTTTTTCCAGTTTGGCGTAGGAGGCCACCAGCCATTTGATCCCTTCACCCTGGAAGGCTATCTGTAAGCGGGTATGCTCGCCGTTACCTTCCATATTGATGATAGTGCCCTCGCCGAATTTCGGATGACGGACACGCTGCCCGAGGGTATAACCGCTGTCATTGGCGGTGATCGGTGTACCCAGCCGCTGATGATTAACCGGGCGGGATACGGTAGCACGCAGGCGCACTTCCTCCACACACTCCGGCGGCAGTTCACCGATAAAACGGGATGGCCGGTGATACACCTCTTTGCCGTACAGACGGCGGGTCTCGGCATAGGTCAGAGTCAGCTTCTGCATGGCACGGGTCACACCGACATAGGCCAGCCTCCGCTCCTCTTCGAGACGGCCGCTCTCCTCCATCGACATCATGCCCGGGAACATGCCCTCTTCCACCCCGACGATAAAGACCTGCGGGAACTCCAGCCCTTTGGCGGAGTGCAGTGTCATCAGCTGGACAGCATCCTGATAGCGGTCCGCCTGACCTTCGCCGGATTCCAGCGCGGCATGGGACAGAAATGCCTGTAACGGCGTCAGCCCTTCGTCAGCATCCTGATAGCTGAACTGGTTGGTTGCGGTCACCAGTTCTTCTAAGTTTTCGATCCGCGCCTGGGCTTTTTCACCTTTTTCCTGCTCATAGTGTGCCCGCAGTCCGGAATCGCGGATCACGCGGTCAGTCTGCACATGCAGCGGCAGGCCGTCAGTTTCCTGCGCCAGCAGATTGATCAGTTCGAGGAAACGTCCCAGCGCGGAGGCAGCACGTCCCGCCAGTGCTTTTTCTTCCAGCAGCACACCGCAGCTTTCCCAGAGGGTCAGTTCCCGCTCACGGGCCGTCTGACGCACCACGTCCAGGGTGCGGTCGCCGATCCCGCGGGTCGGGGTGTTTACCACACGCTCAAATGCCGCGTCATCATGACGGTTTGAAATCAGGCGAAGATACGCCAGCGCATCTTTGATTTCCTGGCGCTCGAAGAAGCGCTGGCCGCCGTAAATACGGTACGGCAGCGCGGCCTGCAACAGCGCCTCTTCCTGTAAACGGGACTGGGCGTTGCTGCGGTAGAGAATCGCGCAGTCCGCCAGGGCACCGCCGTTCTCATGCCACTGTTTGATGCGCCCGACCACATAACGCGCCTCATCCAGATCATTAAAGGCACAATACAGAGAGATAGGCTCGCCGTCCTCGCCGTCCGTCCAGAGGTTTTTCCCCAGCCGGTCACTGTTATGGGAGATCAGGGCGTTCGCCGCTTTCAGGATATTGTTGGTAGAACGGTAGTTTTGCTCGAGGCGGATGGTGACAGCACCCGGGAAGTCTTTCAGGAAGCGCTGGATATTTTCCACCTGCGCCCCGCGCCAGCCGTAGATAGACTGATCATCATCACCGACAATCATCACTTTACCGGTATCTCCCGCCAGCATGCGTACCCAGGCATACTGGATGCTGTTGGTGTCCTGGAATTCGTCCACGAGGATATTGGTAAAACGGTCGCGGTAGTGCTGTAAAATCGCCGGTTTATTAAGCCACAATTCATGTGCACGCAGCAGCAGTTCAGCAAAATCGACCAGCCCCGCACGGTCGCAGGCTTCCTGATACGCCTGGTAGATCCGCAGCCAGGTGGCTTCCACCGGGTTGCCGTAGCTCTCAACATGCTGAGGCCGCAATCCTTCATCTTTTTTGCCGTTGATATACCAGCAGCCCTGTTTGGCCGGCCACTGTTTTTCATCGAGATTCATGGCTTTGATCAGGCGGCGGATCAGGCGGATCTGATCTTCACTGTCGAGGATCTGAAAATCCTGCGGTAATCCGGCATCAAGGTGATGCGCCCGCAACAGACGGTGTGCCAGGCCGTGGAACGTCCCGATCCACATCCCGCCCTCACTGGTGCCGACCAGTTCTTCAATACGGTGGCGCATTTCCGCCGCCGCTTTGTTGGTAAATGTCACTGACATCACCGAAAACGGAGAAGCATTCTCCACTGCCAGCAGCCAGGCGATACGGTGCACCAGCACCCGGGTTTTTCCGGAACCGGCACCCGCCAGCACCAGCATGTTTGAGCGGGGAGCCGCCACCGCTTCGCGCTGTTTATCATTAAGGCTTTCAAGCAGATAAGAGACGTCCATAATTTCCATCAGTGTTTTGTGCGGCAGCGCCGCGGAAGAAAAAGCGGCTTCCGGACAGCCGGATCCGGAAGAACTGGTTTTTTATACAGATAAAATTATAACAGTCCGGTTAAAGAATCCAACTGTGTAATTTCAATATGCGGCAGCAGGCGGGTTTCCGGGTCGTGATAAACATCACGGCCGTCGAGGTTGATCCAGCAGGCCTGCATGCCGCTGCACAGCGCACCTTCCACATCGGTATTCAGGTTATCGCCGACATGCAGGATATTTTCTGCCGGGATAGCCAGCCGCTGCGCCGCCGTGCGGTACATATCGCAGAACGGCTTTGCGCGCCCGTCAGGACCGGCTTTGAGAATAAAAGTAAAATAATCTGCCAGCCCGCATTTTTCCGGCTCCATATTGCCGTTGGTGATCGCCACCAGCGGAATTTTGGCCGCCAGCGCAGTCAGCGTATCATGCGTGGACTGCGGCACATCAATACGGCTGCGCCACTGCGCAAAATGCGCCATCACTGCATCCGCCCCGGCCTGAGCACGGGCGGCGGTATAGCCGTAATGCAGGAAAAAGGTGCGCCAGGAGAGCAGACGCCAGCGGCTGACATCATGGAAAATCTCCGGCTGCTGACGGCGGATCCGGTCACGGAACACATTAATATAGTCAGCCGGTAATTCACTAAAACGCGGATCATACTGACGGATAAACGCAATGACCTCCTCCTCGGTTTTATCCATCACCGGACGATTATCATACAGCGTGTCGTCAAGATCGAACGTCATGGCGCGGACAGGTGAAAGGGGGCGGTAAAAACGCATTACGGTTTTCCTCGTTTGGCCCGCGGATGTGCAACATCATACACATTGGCAAGATGCTGAAAATCCAGATGGGTATAGATTTGCGTGGTGGACAGATTAGCATGCCCCAGCAATTCCTGCACGGCACGCAGGTCGCCGCTGGATTCCAGAATATGCGTCGCAAAGGAGTGGCGCAGCTTATGCGGATTCAGGTGGCTGTTCAGCCCCTGGTGCAGGCCCCAGTATTCAAACCGTTTCTGCACATTACGCGCTGAAATCCGCTTACCGCTTTTGGTGGAGATAAACACCGCCCGGTCTTCCGGGTCATACAGCTCACGCAGCGGCAGCCAGCGTTCCAGACAGGCAACCGCCGTTTTGCCGAGCGGCACTTTGCGTTCTTTGCTGCCCTTCCCCAGCACCCGCACTTCGCCGGTGGCCAGGTCAAAATCCCCGGTATTCAGCCCGACCAGCTCCGATAAACGCAGCCCTGCGCCGTACATCACTTCCAGCATGGTACGGTCACGCACGGTCAGCGGATCATTACTGCTGATATCCATCAGCCGAGTAATATCATCCACATCCATATTTTTCGGCAGGTGCCGTCCCTGTTTCGGGGCACTGACAGCTTTGGCCGGATTGGCGGGCAGCAGGCCGTTACTGACCTGCCAGTCGAGAAATGAGCGCAGCGCGGAAAGACGCAGCGCCAGGCTGGCGGGCTGTAACCCGTTACGGCGGCTTTTTGCGGCCAGCATCCGCACCGTTGCCGGTTCCAGCTGCGCCCAGCTGCGGAGTTTACTGCTGACCATCATTTCCGCCAGCGCGGTGAGCTGACGGCGGTAATTGGTAATCGTGACCGGACTTAACCGGCGCTCCACCCGCAGATACTGCAGAAACTGTTCTGCCGTGACCAGCAGGTCATCTGCCGCGCTGTCCGTCATGCCAGTTCCACCCAGCGCTGCAATAGTTGCGGCAGGAAATATGCCACCTGTTCCAGCATCGCGGTACCCATGTCCTTCTGATAGTGCTGCTTGTCACGGCTGACAAATATCACTACGCCGAGGTCATGCTGCCCGCCCAGCAGCGATACAGACGCTGAGCCGACAAATGCACTGTCCGGCAGCAGCAGCTGAATTTCAGGGGCGGTCAGTTGTCCGAGATAATGATTGCGGTCCCCGAAACGGGAGAGGCGGATAGCTTCAAAGTGTGCGCGGGATAAGGACAGATCCTGATGACGGAACGGCGCGCCCAGCCGCCAGCTGTCAGTAAACAGACGAATTTTGGCATGGCTGAGTTTCAGCCCCTTCGCCCACTGATTCAGACGTTCGGAAAAATCATCAAGAGAAGTCGCGGCGGACAGCGATGCCAGCAGTTTCAGCAGGCGCGAGAACAGGTGTTCGTTTTCACGGGCCTGTATCATCAGCTGCATCAGATCATCCGTCAGCGTGCCTATCCGCTCACGCTGGCGTCCGAGCTGCCATTCCACCAGAGAAACCGCACCTTTTACCGGGTGCGGGATAGTCATGTCAGTGATCTGCGCGGCATTGCGGATGAAAAAATCCGGATGCGCTTTCAGATACGCCAGCACCGCCGTCTCATCCGGCTCTCCGGAAGGGGCGAATACGGCGGTATCCTGTTGACTGTCCATTGCTATTTATCCTCTTTATGATGATTAAAGATGGATAACACCATCATATACATGCGTGGCCGGGCCGGTCATAAACAGGGGTTTTCCCTCCCCTTCCCAGCTGATAAACAAGGTACCGCCGGGTAAATCCACCTGCACATTTTCTGCCAGCAGACCCTGGCGGATCCCGACAGAGACCGCCGCACAGGCGCCGCTGCCGCAGGCCTGTGTTTCACCGACACCGCGCTCGTATACGCGCAGACGGATGTGGTCACGCGACAGGATCTGCATAAAGCCGATATTTGCCCGCTCAGGGAAGCGCTCGTGACTTTCCAGAACCGGGCCGATAACCTCAACTTCCGCCGTTTCCGTGCTCTCCACCTGGATAACACAGTGCGGATTCCCCATTGACACCACACCGCACAGAACCGTGCGTTCGGCGGCGCGGATAATATAGGTTTTCTCTTCTTTAACCGCGCGGAACGGTACCAGAGCCGGTTCAAACTCCGGCACGCCCATATTCACGCGGACATTGTCATCATCGGCAATCGTGAGCACCATACGTCCGGACTGTGTGCTGACACGGATATCCCGTTTGTTGGTCAGCCCTTTGAGGCGGACAAAACGGGCAAAACAGCGCGCGCCGTTGCCGCACTGCGCCACTTCACTGCCGTCGGCGTTAAAGATGCGGTAGTGAAAATCCAGCTCCGGGTCATAGGGTGCTTCCACCACCAGCAGCTGATCAAAGCCGACACCGGTGTGCCGGTCTGCCAGACGGCAGATAAGCTCCGGAGAAAAATAGATATTCTGGGTGACGGCGTCCACCACCATAAAATCATTACCCAGGCCGTGCATTTTGGTGAACTGCATGTTCAGATCCTGTTTACGCCTCAGTAACCGGGGTTATCCGGTGGTCATTTTTGCGTTTTGCCGGTCTCAGCGTTGTCAGTCTGCACAGCAGACTGCTCTGCCGCAGGCTTGGCTGCAGGCGCGCTTTTCGCGGCGGCAGGCTCTTCCGGCGGGAAGTAAAGCGGGCCTTTGAGTCCGCAGCCGGACAGGGTCAGCAGCATCACGGCGGATACCGCACAGATCATTTTTTTCTTCATTTACAGTCATGCCTGTTAATCATCGGTCAATACCCTCTATAATCGCAGTTAGATGTCGAAAAGCAAATAGGAAATGACGATGAACGATACAGAATTTCACCGGACAGCCGATGCGCTGTTGCAGGATATTGAAGCAAAATTAGATGATTACGACGGTGATGCGGATATTGACTGTGAAACCAACGGCGGTGTGATGACCCTGAGCTTTGAAAACGGCTCAAAAATTATCATCAACAAGCAGGAAGCATTTCATCAGATCTGGCTGGCGGCACGTAATGGCGGCTATCATTTTGATCTGAAATCAGATAAATGGATTTGTGACCGCAGCGGCGGCGAGCTGTTTGCCATGCTGGCACAGGCCATCAGCGAGCAGAGCGGCGAACCGTTCAGCTTCTGAGAGTCAGACTGACGGCACAGAACCTGTGCCGTCGTGTGTCAGCCGCGCTGCCCGGCGGCCTGATACTGTAACGGCCGGACATCCGCATGAAAATCCGGATACGGGGCATCACGCGGCTCTTCCGTCACAGGCTGGGAGAACATCGTGCTGTGGAACGGTGTAACCTGTGTTTTACCGTCCGTTTTCAGGATCTGATAAAACTGCGGCAGATTGAAATTGATAAAGCTTGAACCATAAGTGAAGCGGTCATGGGAAGAGGAATAGAACCGGCTGACATCCCGGATCAGGTCTTCTTTGCTGCCTTCACAGCCGGAATAGATTTCCACCCGGTTTGATTCATCCAGCACATAAATATTGAAGCCGTTATCATCACGGTTTTCAAAGAAGAACTGAATAATCCCCTCACTGGCATAACCGTCCACCACATCCGGCAGATGACCGGTTTCCGTGCTGATTTTCACCGGAAACCCGCGCAGTTTGTTGTTGGAAATCGCACCGTAGAATTCCACGGCATTTTCCAGTTTCTGCACCGAGACGTTAAGGCGCTCAAAGAACAGCCCCCAGGTCTGACCGGCCAGGCGCAGTGCCTTAAAGCGGCCCGGATCCTGACGGTTGGTGGTCAGGCGCAGCTCAATACATTCGGAAACCAGCTGGCGGATGCGGGTACTGATCAACCCGCGCAGATGGCGGCTGTAGCAGAACACTTCCACGCCGGACGGCGGAGCAGCATCCTGGTGCATCTTGCCGAGAATAGTTTTCAGGGCTTCCAGCACCGACTGTTCACCGCTGAAATGCAGTGTGCGCACTTCATTCCAGGAGTTGCGGTACAGCAGATCAATACTGCCGACCAGGCATTTCTGCTCCTGACCGAAACTGAACACATCCAGCTTGCTCATATCAAAATGCACGACCTGCTCGGCGAAATCTGCGGTCGGATCCTGCTCCAGATTGACAATAATCGCCAGATGGCGGATTTCACACGGGCTGTACAGCGCACGCGGTGTCGGGGCAGGCAGACGGATAGGGAAATTCTGTGATACATCATGCACCAGCTCGTGCAGTTTCTGCTCATCGCAGTGTGACTCACCGTTATGAATATAGACGCGGGTTCTGTCTGTCAGAAGGCCGTTGAAGTAAGTCCAGGAGACCAGCTTATTCAGATAGCGGTTATATTCCAGCGGCTGATGGCCGATGATGGTATGGATTGTCGGCGCCTGATTATACAGATACCAGCCGCTGCGGTTGGCGCGGCCCGGCGGAACATAAATAAAGGTCAGATTCTCTTCTGACAAGTCCGGCGAAATCTGCGGGTTGACCAGGGTGACTTTCCCCGGCAGCGCCTCGAAAGCGGCATACAGTTTCCGTGTCAGCACGCCGATATCCTGCGGGCTGGCACTGACACTCAGATTATTGCGGCGCGCAAAGCGGATAAGGTTGCGGTAGCTCTGCATCATGGTATCGAGCAGCTCATTGTGCGCATCCCGCACCTGCTCAATTTTCCAGGCATTACGGCGATCCAGCACAGCCAGCCGCTCCGGGGACCAGCCCCAGCCTTTCACCATCTCAGACAGCACCTGACAGCGCCAGCCGCAGCAGCCGCAGGATGCGCGTTCGCTGACATCTGCAGGCGGTTTCTCACACACTTTCAGGTAGAAACAGCGGCGGATCAGATCAAGGCGGGTTTCATCATTGATAGCTTTCAGATAACGGGTGACGCGGTCGAGCATCATCGTGTAAGCATCCAGGCCGTGGTGAACAATCTCACCGGCATGCAGATGCTTTTTAAACTCAGTTGCCAGAAGCTGCCCGTTCGGGTAATCCCACGAGTAAGCTTCCAGCAGTAAACTTTTGATCACGGCTTTATACGGGGAATCCACACTCTTATAGAGCTGCCACAGACTGGCACCGAAGTACTCTTCCGCAGACAATTCGCCCAGACCGCCCAGATCCAGCCATTCGTTCGGGGTTAATACACCCTGCGCATAAAGGGAGAGAACATATTCATCATAGTGATGTTCTTCTTCTGCCGGAACCATGGCCCACAGCAGACGCTTACCGGCCATCCGCACGGCGGTCCGGTAAAATTCATCGAGCAGTAAAATATGCTGGGTCGAGCCGCAGTCCTCACCGTTGAGGCTGCCGCTGGCATTGTGGCGGAAACGGTTTTCATCGATCAGGAAGAAAGTGACATCGATACCTTTTGCGGCTGCCCACTCTTCAATCAGTGTGCATTTGCGGCGCAGGTTCTGTTTTTCATCGTGATCAAGCCAGGACTGATGACAGACCCAGATATCGAGATCAGAAGAGTGGCTCTGGCCGACAGACGAGGTGCTGCCCATGGAATAGATACCGGTAATCGGCAGTTCGCCGCCGGCATTGCACGGCAGACACTCTCCGTGCTGACGGGAAAACTCCGCCAGCCAGTGTGACTGGTAATCATCGGACGCCCAGAAACAGACACCGTGCGGCACATTACCCGGCACATAGCCCGGCATATCCGGATGGTGATGATGCAGCAGTACCGGCAGCAGACTGTACACGTCTTTAAACGCACGACTCATCCCGATGGTCGCGCGCTCAGATCTGAGCTGATTTATTGCATCCAAACGCTGCTTGAGTGTTTCAATATAAAGATACAAAGGATTCGCCTGATGTTATTTCATGTAACTGGAAACGACCTGATGCCCGGCTTTATACGTGTATGAATACAGACTGATAAGGTAATACTGAAAAATGATAAGAATCGAACCAAAGTTAAATTGCCGGAAACGTGATCAATTTAACACCTTCGGGCCAAAGGGTAAAGCTTCGCACTAAAAAAGGCACGATTACTCAAAGTTGTTATTAGCCGGATAACTAATTGTAAAATATATATTTTCGTTGAAAATCACCGGGATACACACAAAAAATCTAAGGAAATATTCGGGAAAACCGGTGTGTTTCTGTTTTTGTACATTTTTTAACCGAAAAAATAATACTGCTTACTCACTCAGGGCGTTTTTATTTATTTTAATAATGCTATGAAATAGTTATTTAAATTGAATCGATTTAATTAATACAATTTTATAATTGCAAAATATTTTTATTATTTAAAATATGTTTTAATTATTTACTGACAGACTCCTGCCACCCGCCTGAGACTATTTATTCACTGATCGTCTTTTTTCGTTGTTATCTGCCGGGCAGGTCTCGTCACGTAACTGGAAAAATTATCAGCAAAATGATAAAACAAAGGCAGTTTTTCTTATTTTTCCGGCTATGTTTCACATAAAAAAACACCGGATAAAAAGACAAGGATCCCTGATAATTATCATGACCACTCAATCTCTGCGTATTGCCACCCGTCAAAGCCCGCTTGCACTGTGGCAGGCCGAATTTGTCAGACAGGAACTGGAACTGCGCCACCCCGGGCTGCACGTCGAGCTCGTCCCGATGGTCACCAAAGGTGACATTATTCTCGACACACCGCTGGCGAAAGTCGGCGGCAAAGGGCTGTTCGTCAAAGAACTGGAACTGGCATTACTGGAAAACCGGGCGGATATCGCCGTGCACTCCATGAAGGATGTCCCGGTCGATTTCCCTGACGGACTGGGATTAGTCACTATCTGTGAGCGGGAAGACCCGCGCGATGCCTTTGTTTCCAACCACTATGACAGTGTGGATGCCCTGCCGCCCGGCAGTATCGTCGGCACTTCCAGTCTGCGTCGTCAGTGTCAGCTGCGCGAACGCCGCCCTGATCTGGTGATCCGCGACCTGCGCGGTAATGTCGGCACCCGGCTGGGCAAACTGGATAACGGCGACTATGACGCGATTATCCTGGCGGTCGCCGGGCTGAAACGCCTGAAACTGGATGAACGCATCCGCTGTGCACTGCCGCCGGAAGAGTCCCTTCCCGCTGTCGGCCAGGGTGCGGTCGGGATTGAGTGCCGCCTGGATGATGAACGTACCCGTTCTTTACTCAGCGTCCTGAATCATGCGCAGACCGATATCTGTGTCCGTGCCGAACGTGCCATGAATACCCGGCTGGAAGGAGGGTGTCAGGTGCCTATCGGCAGTTATGCTATCTGGCAGGGGGATAAAATCTGGCTGCGCGCGCTGGTCGGCGCACCGGACGGCAGTGAAATTGTCCGCGGTGAACGCCTGTGCGACCCGCAGGACGCCGCCGCCGCCGGGGTTTCTCTCGCAGAGGAACTGCTGGATAACGGCGCCCGGGGTATCCTGACGGAAGTCTATCAGGGGCACACGCCTGCATGACCATCCTGGTCACCCGTCCCTCACCGGCCGGTGAAGCCCTGGTCAGCGCCCTGCGCTCACGCGGGCAGAATGCCCTTTCTGCCCCGCTCATCCGTATTTCCCCCGGATATGAGCTGCCGTTGCTGATTGCCAAAATCGCGGCACTTTCTCCCGGAGATGCCCTTTTTCTGCTTTCAAAGAATGCGGTTTGTCACGCAAATGAACAGCTTATTCAACAGAATTACCTGTGGTCTGATAAGCTTTGCTATTATGGGATTGGTCAGTCAACCGCTAACTGCTTTGAACAACTGACCGGATTCCCCGCCGCCTTTATGCCCGGCGGGGAAACCAGCGAACATCTGCTGACCCTGCCGGACTTACAGGATATGACCGGCCGCCGCGCACTTCTGCTGCGCGGTAACGGCGGCAGAGAGCATCTGGCACAGACATTGCGCGAACGGGGCGCAGTGGTGGATTACTGTGAATGTTACCGCCGCGAACCTGAGAATTACGACGGCGGAGAATGCGCCCTGTTGTGGCAGCAGCAACAGGTTCAGACGCTGGTCGTGACCAGCGGCGAAATGCTGCACCTGCTGCGGCAGCTGATACCGGCCGCGCATCTCGGCTGGCTGCTGCAATGCCGGATTATTGTTGTCAGTGACAGACTGGCAGCTATCGCACAATCACTGGGCTGGCAGAATATTGATGTCGCCGCCGGTGCAGATAATGAAGCCTTACTTCAGGCTCTTCAATGAACAGACATGGGACGCCACGAATGACGGAACACGAAAAAAAAACCGGATCGGCTGATGTACCTGAGACACAGGATGCCGTAACCGGCACCGATCCGCAGGCAGAGAAAAAAGAGACAACTGCCGGGAAAAAAGCGACCGCAAAAAACGTCACTGACAAAGCGGCGTCTGATAAAAAACCGGCGGAAACACCGGCGGCTGACAGTAAACCGGCTGATACCGCGCCGAAACCGGCACCGGAAGCGCCGCAGCCACGGAAAACCCCGCCTGCCGCTGAGGAAAAACAGCCCTCCGGCTTTCTGCGCGGTGCTATCGCCCTGGCCGTTATCCTGCTGATCGGCGGTGGTGTCTGGTATGCCTCACAGGCCGGTACTCAGACGCTGTCGAAAAACCTGGAAGCGGAAAATGCACAGCTGAAATCTCAGATGGCACAGCTGCAGCAGGAACAGCAGCAGACACAAAAACAGATGCAGGAATTTATCGCGCAGCAGTCTGCACTCAGCGCACAGCATCAGCAGCAGGAAGAGGCTCTGAAACACGAGCTGGATTTACTGCGCAGCCGTGTCACCGCGCTGTCCAGTACCGATGTGAAAAGCTGGCTGCTGGCTCAGGCGGATTTCCTGGTCAAAATGGCAGAGCGCAAACTGTGGAATGACCAGGATGTGGTCACCGCGATGGTACTGCTGAAAAATGCCGATGCCAGCCTCGCCGAAATGAATGATCCGGGTCTGCTCGATGTGCGTACCGCGCTGCGTAATGACATTACGGCACTCTCCGCCGTCAGTCAGATCGATTTTGACGGCACGATCCTGCGCCTGAACCAGCTTGCCGGTCAGGTGGATAATCTGCGTCTGGATGACGGCAGCCGTGACGGCGCGCCGATGGACAGCAGTGACAGTGAAGGGCTGACCTCCTCCGTTGCGGACTGGCGCACTAACCTGACCAAAAGCTGGAAAGGGTTTATGAATGATTTCATCACCATCCGCCGCCGTGACAACACCTCTGCTCCGCTGCTGGCACCGAATCAGGACATTTATGTCCGTGAGAATATCCGCGCCCAGTTACTGATCGCTGCTCAGGCGGTGCCGCGTCACCAGGAAGAGAGCTACAAACAGTCACTGGATGCGGTCTCCACCTGGGTCCGTGCCTATTTCTCTGACAGCGATCCGACCAACGCCGCCTTCCTGGCCGAAGTGGATGCGCTGGCCGCCCAGCCGATCTCAATGAGTGCGCCGGACAGCCTGACCAGCCAGCCGCTGCTGGATAAACTGGTACAGACCCGCATCCGCCGCCTGCTCAACGATGAAACCCCGCCGCCGGCACCGGCTGAGGCACCGCAGGAAACACCTGCTGCTGCACCGGCACAGCCGGAAGCGGCACCGCAACAGGAGGGATAACAGATGTTTAAAGTCTTTATTCTGTTTCTTATCCTGATTGCCGGGATTATTGTCGGCCCGCTGATGGCCGGACATCAGGGTTATGTCCTGATCCAGACCAATAATTTTGATATTGAAACCAGTGTCACCGGCCTGATCATCATCTTCCTGGTACTTCAGGCGGTTCTGATGCTGCTGGGCTGGTGCTGGCGTCGTCTGAAAAGCGGCAGCTCCCGCACCCTCGGCTGGTTTGGCGGTCATAAACGCAACCGCGCCCGTGCGCTGACCAACGATGCGCTGCTCAAACTGGCGGAAGGGGATTTCCGTCAGGTGGAAAAATTACTGAGCCGCAGTGCAGATAATGCCGAGCAACCGCTGGTCAACTATCTGCTGGCAGCGGAAGCAGCACAGCAGCGCAGCGATAATCTCCGCGCCAATCAGTATCTGGAGCGGGCTTCCGAGCTGGCAGGGCGTCATCAGTTACCGGTGGATATCACCCGTGCCCGTATTCTGCTGAGCCGCGATGAAATTCCGGCGGCGAGAACCGCTATCGATAATCTGCTGGAAGTCGCACCGCGCCATCCGGAAGTACTGCGTCTGGCGGAACAGGTGTATGCGCGCTCCGGTGCCTGGAAATCCCTGATTGCCATTCTGCCGCAGATGAAAAAATCCGGCGAATTTACGGATGAGCAGGTTGAACAGACGGAGATCCGTGCCTGGCTCGGTATGATGCAGCAGGTTGCGGATCAGGACGGCAGCGATGCGCTGCGCCACTGGTGGAAAAATCTCAGCCGCCATCTGCGCCACAATCCGGAGATGGCCGTGGCGGCCGCGCAGCACTTTATCGCCGGTGATGATATGGCGGATGCGGAAGCGGTGGTGCTCGACGGACTGAAGCGTCAGAAAGATCAGCGCCTGCTGATGCTGCTGCCGCAGATCCGGACAGACAATCCAAAAGCCATCCGCAAGGTGCTGAACCAGATGCAGAAGGAAGATGCGGATCAGCCGCTGCTCAACAGTACCCTCGGGCAGTTGGCCATGCAGGAAACACGCTGGGAAGATGCGGAGAAATACTTTAAATCCGCGCTGAGCGTCCGTCAGGACACCCATGATGCCGCCTGGCTGGCCGATGTGCTGGATAAGCAGAAAAAGTATGAGGAATCTGCCATGATCCGCCGTAATGCTCTGCTCAATACCCTGACGTTACCGGATGAAAAAACGCCCCGCGAATAAGCACAGGCGGATTCTTTTTTATCACACAGAGCCAATCCTGCCGGATTGGCTTTTTTTATGCCGGAACATCATTAAAAGGGATTGACGGAATACATTATTGATGGCAAGAATGAGACATAAAAAAACACCTATCGCGAAACGATAGGTGTATAAAATACAATCAGGTCTACAGACGGATGGTGCCTCACTCAACGTTACGTCCTGTTGGTGATGTAAAGATTTCGGGATCTTTTACATCGATAACCCGGACAATAGGCACCGAATTTAGCTCTGCGTCATCTCCGGGTTTATGAAGCTTACGCAAACATAAGAAATGAGATGAGCATCTACACCCTGATGTAATGCACAAGACGTGCCAACTTTTACGCCTTCTCGGTTTCCCACGGTTCCCGTGGGTTTATTTTTTTTATCCTGCCTTCTGCTTATCAATCACTGATGCAAATCTGTCCGCAGTGTCTCTGTTTTGCGACGTTTTCTGACAGCATTATTTAAATCGTTATATATCAAAAGATTAAATGTCTCATTTTGGCGACATGCATTATGCCCGTTGTCGCTGGATCTATACAACATTCATAATATAATGATTTATATAGAAATTATCAGACGCCACTAATATCGGCGGTTTCACAGGAAACGTGTGTATTTTTGTCTGCCTGAACACCACAGCAGCATCAGCACAAAAGAAACAAAAATCAGCTGCGGAACGGCAGCAGGAAGAAAAACAGGGCAGGAAAAAACAGAAACCGCAGAAACGAAAAAGCCCTGCTGTAAGCGGGGCTTTCTCTGAATATGGTCGGCGAGATAGGATTCGAACCTACGACCCACTGGTCCCAAACCAGTTGCGCTACCAAGCTGCGCTACTCGCCGAAAGGCTGACTTTTCATGATGATGGTGCGAAGGGGGGGACTTGAACCCCCACGTCCGTAAGAACACTAACACCTGAAGCTAGCGCGTCTACCAATTCCGCCACCCTCGCAGGTTCATCACTACAGTCATGTTACATGTTATTAAATGGGGTGGCTAATGGGACTCGAACCCACGACGACTGGAATCACAATCCAGGGCTCTACCAACTGAGCTATAGCCACCATAACATCGCAACATTTTACTACTTACAACAACGAAATACTATACCGTAACTCTTACACGCATAATGGCGCGCCCGACAGGATTCGAACCTGAGACCTCTGCCTCCGGAGGGCAGCGCTCTATCCAGCTGAGCTACGGGCGCTTTGCGCCGTTGCGGGAGAGGATAGTACGGATTTCTCATCCGTCTGTCCAGTGCTTTTTTTCACAAATGTATTGTTTGCTCAGTCTTTGCCCGCTTTGCTGATAAAGAGAGCATTTTCCCGCAAAAAGCCGCCCGGACAGGGGCAATTATAATTTATTACCGTAGTAATAACCCAGAAATTTCAGCAGTTTTAACTGACGGCGGAAGCGGGTCGGTTGTGATAACAGGCGGTAGAGCCACTCCAGTCCCATGTTCTGCCACACCTTCGGCGCACGCTTCACATGACCGGTAAAGACGTCGTAAGTACCGCCCACGCCCATATACAGGGCATCCGGGTGGATCTTACGGCAGTCGCGCATAAAGATTTCCTGTTTCGGCGAGCCCATTGCCACTGTCACGATTTTTGCGCCGCTGTCGCGGATACGCTCAAACAGGACATCACGCTGTTCTGCGGTGAAATAACCATCCTGCGTGCCTGCCAGATTGACATTCCACTGTGCTTTCAGTTTGGCTTCGGTTTCCGCCAGCACTTCCGGCTTGCCGCCGACCAGAAACACCGGCGTGTTTTCCTGTCCGGCGCGTTCCATCAGCCCTTCCCACAAATCCGCCCCGGCAATCCGCGAGACATCCGCCTGCGGGTATTTGCGGCGGATAGCACGAACAATGCTGATCCCATCCGCATACAGATATTCCGCGTTGCTCAGCAGTGTGTGCAGCGCCTCATCCTGTTCGGCGGTCATGACTTTTTCAGCATTAATGGCCACCAGTGTACCGGTTCTGATCTGTCCGTCCTTAAACAGATAATCCAGAAAATGTGCCTGATTCCGGAAACCCTGAATCGGGTGGTTACGGATAGAATACTGCGGGATATTTTCCGCGCTGCCGGCATCAGAAGATAACGGTTCCATGCTAATTCCTTACGATGAAAGACGGGTGCGTTTGCCCTTTGAAATCACATAATGGCGGATAAGCCCGGCCGTTTCGAACAGCCAGTACAGTAATTTCGCCACCACCAGACAAAAGCCGAAAATAAGACAGAAAAACACCACGCGGGAAACGAATGAGTCCATTCCTTCGCGGGCCAGCACAATCATGTTAAATATCGCGCCGAAACAAAATGCATGCAGAATGGCCGCTTTGTAACGGTTTGTCTCCCGTTTGCCCAGCTCATACAGCCAGTCGAACCATTTGATTATCAGCCCGACCACCACTGCACCGAGCGGAATAAACCAGAAGCCGCCCATCACCACCAGCGAGCCGATCAGGGTCGGTGAAATCGCCAGCCCGGAATGGTTGTTCAGCACTTCCCAGGTAAAATAGTTTGCCGCATTCAGTACGGTATCCGGCCGGTCCGGCCACAGCCAGGACGGGATAAAGACATAGAAGTCACGGATAATCGGCGCCAGCCCCTGGAACTCAATTTTGTCGTAGTTATTCAGCAGCAGGCCGAGGTTTTCCCACGGTGAGAAGGTATCGCGGGTCAGATAGAGGAACGTGTAAAACGCTTCCGCCCCGCTGACATCCAGACTGTAGCGTTTGAGTGCCAGCCAGAACATCCCCACCACGCCGAAGACCCCGGCGCTGACCAGCATCCACAGCGAAATCCAGCCGCGCACAATGCCGATAAACAGGAACAGCGCAAACGCGATAATGATGTTGGCGCGGGTACCGCCGACAATCACATAAGTCATAATCCCGAACGCCACCGTGGTGATCAGGAAGAAAATCCAGCGCTGAAATGTGGGTTTCAGGAAGAACACCACCAGCATCGCCGGGATAAAGAAGTAGAAAAAGCGCTTTAAGGCCACGCCGGTGACCTGGCTCGAGAAAATCTGACTGTAGGTTTTCAGCTTAAACAGCAGCAGTCCGTTTTCCATAAAGAAAATACCGGCGGTCGCGACGGCAATCGCCGCCAGCAGCAGCCAGGTGAGCCGGGTTTCTGTTTTGTTCATGGAAAACAGCGGCGTACCGCTGTAAACCGCGTCAGGTCTGCGCAGCCGGGTTTTATACGCCACATAATAAATGGCATAGAAACTGACTGACGCCAGCAGCGCCTGTAACAGCGCGGACGGCGGCACCACCTGTACATCAAACTGGAACACCAGTGCAAAGGTAAACGGGAAGCCGAAAAAGAACGTCAGCAGATAGAGCATGGAGAAAAAGATATTAAAACTGAAGCGGACCCGGCGGAATTCGCGGTAGGTCAGCAGCAGAATAAAGGCCAGCGAGATAAACCAGACGGCAAACAGCCCGATGAAATCAAACTGACTCATGCCTGTTTCTCCTGCGCGGCGGCCAGTGCCAGCTCCCAGCCCTGCACAAAGTTCGGGCTGAAGAAGGCAATTTTTTCACGGTCGAGAGCAAACAGCTGTTCCCGCGCCTGCGCCACCACATCCGGTGTCACATCATCACCGTAAAACAGCACCGGCACCTGCTGCTCGGTCATATCCTGCCAGAACGGGTTCTGACGGCTTATCACAAACGGAATACCGAACTGGATCAGCAGACACAGTGTGCCGATCCCCTGCTGGCGGTTAAAGATAAAGTAGCCGAGGTCGCATTGTTTCAGCAGATTCAGATAGATATCAAAATCCATTTTGTCTTTCAGGATCTCTGTCTGCTGCTGAGGGAACAGTTGCTGCGCGAAAGCATCCACTTCCGCAATATAGTCCCCGTTGTTTTCCGGATAGCCCATCGGGATAATGATTTTCACCTTCTCCCCGAATTGCTCATGAATACGCGTCAGTGCCTCTTTATGGCGGTTTGAACGGTCACCCGAGTTACCCAGCAGGATCATCATATTATCGTCACCACGCGGCTCAGGCGGCGTTAAAACCGTCAGAGAGGGATCCATCCGCGTCGGGAAATAGAGCAGGTCAGCCGGGATCTTCGGGCAGAACTGGGCAAAATAGTTTAAATCGCCGCGCGTGCCGAACACATGACCGACCCGTTTCTGTGCCAGGCGGCGCAGATGATAAAACAGTCTGAATTTCAGCTGACGGGAATCCTCATACAAATCCGCGCCCCAGATATGCCAGTAAAACTGATGACGTTTAATTTTTCCTGATAATAATGCCAGCCAGATCAGGGCATTAAACTGACCATGGAAGAAAAAGCGGCACTGCCGGTCACGTTTTGCTTTCGCTGTGACGGCATTCGCCAGGCTTTTTTTATCCGGCCAGACATCCAGTTCCAGGTTGGGATATTGCGCCAGAAGCTGCCCGGCAGTGGAAACAACCATAAATTCAGGCATTTCCTCACGCGGCAGCTGCGGTGCCAGCACATCATTGAAGAAGCGCAGCACGGTCTGGTTATGATGCGGGATATCAGATCCTAAAACGTGAATTAAAGTTGTCATGCTCGCCTGCAATAGATCAGAAATACGCTACAACACAAAAGGAAGTAGATAATATATGTCAGCATATAGGCCTGTGCCGCGCCGACGGCACCGTGTGCCGGAATCAGCCAGTACGCGGACAGCGTCAGTAAAGCAAACTGGGTCACTTCCGTGAGGATATAAAACCGCAGTGCGGCCTTGGCAATCACCAGATAACCGAAAACGTAAGCACCCACTTTCAGGACATCACCGACCAGTTGCCAGGCAAACAGGTCACGCATGCCGGTAAATTTATCCGTGAACAGCAACCAGATAGCAAAATCACGCAGCAGCCAGACCATAAAACTGGCTGCAGCCACTGCCGGTAACACAAATTTCAGTGATTTGATGATCTCACGGCGGATATCACTTTTTGCCTGTAACCGCGATAATGTCGGCAGCAGATAGACAGAAAACGACGCGGTAATAAACTGGAGATAAGCATCCGAAATACTGGTCACGCCACCCCATATCCCCACCTCATCCCAGCTGTAGCGGGAGGCCAGCAGGTTCCGCATCATGATATACGCCACCGGCAGTGTGACCGCCGTCATCAGCGCCATCAGGGTGAATTTCCCCAGATGGGATGCAATCGCCCGATCCCAGGCCGGTTTCAGCTCGGAAAGCGGGAAATGGCGGCGGCGCAGCAACATGGCAAAAGCCGGAATAATAATCAGCGCCGGCACCAGTGCCAGCCCGGCCAGTGCGCCGTCATAGCCCCACCAGCGCTGGCAGAGATAATACGCAGTGACACCGATCAGACTGCCCGCGATCAGCGCCAGCGCATTGCCGGACGCATCCCGGTATCCTTTGATAATCGCGAGAAAATAGTTGGCGTAAGCAATACCCATCTGGATAAAGGCCACCGCCGCAACAACATCCTGGTAAGCGTCATTACCGTCAAACAGCGCCATGCTGATCGGTCTGCTGAACAGCAGAAACACAATCGCCAGCAGTGTCGAAAACACCAGAATCAGGGTTGAGGACGTGCCTAACACCGCCCGGCGTTTTTCCGCATCATCACGGTGCTCGGCGATATATTTGGTCACGCCGTTAAAAATACCGGCACCTGACAATACCCCCAGCACCGTAATCAGCTGGCGGAAGTTCAGAGCCTGACCGATACCGGCCGGGCCGAATGTCAGTGCCATTAATTTAATGACCAGCAGCCCCGCCCCGATTTTGATCAGGGTGGAGCCGGCGGTCCAGACAGAGGCTTTGGCTAAGGACATACTACGCGAAGAAGCCCTTAATCAGGTGGATCACACGCTGCTGCTCTTCTTCTGTCATGTTGTAGAACATCGGCAGACGCACCAGGCGCTCACTTTCACGGGTGGTAAAGATATCCTCACCGTGGAAACGGCCGAACTCCATACCCGCCGGGCAACTGTGCAGCGGCACATAGTGGAACACGGTCAGCACGTCATTGGCTTTCATGTATTCGCTGAATGCGGTGCGCTCTGCCACATCTTTCAGTTTGATGTAGAACATGTGCGCGTTCTGCTCCAGATTTTCCGGAACAACCGGCAGTGTCAGCAGACCATCCTGCGCCAGCGGAGTCAGGGCATCATAGTAAATCTGCCAGAATGCCAGACGGCGCTCGTTGATTTTTTCCGCTTCTTCCAGCTGTGCCCACAGGTATGCGGCCTGTAAGTCGGACATCAGGTAGCTGGAGCCGATATCACGCCAGGTGTATTTATCCACCTGGCCGCGGAAGAATTCGCTGCGGTTGGTCCCTTTCTCACGGATGATTTCCGCACGGCCAATCATTGCCGGATCGTTAATCAGGGTGGCACCGCCCTCTCCGCCGGAGGAGTAGTTTTTGGTTTCATGGAAGCTGTAGCAGCCGATATGGCCGATAGAGCCCAGCGCGCGGCCTTTATAAGTTGACATCACGCCCTGCGCGGCATCTTCCACCACAAAGAGGTTATATTTTTTCGCCAGCGCCATGATGACGTCCATTTCACAGGCCACGCCTGCATAATGCACCGGTACAATCGCTTTGGTTTTATCAGTGATAGCCGCTTCGATCTTGGTTTCATCGATATTCATGGTGTCCGGACGGATATCAACAAACACCACTTTCGCACCGCGCAGCACAAAGGCGTTGGAGGTGGAGACGAAGGTATAGCTCGGCATGATGACTTCATCACCCGGCTGAATATCCAGCAGGATTGCCGCCATTTCCAGTGAGGCGGTACAGGACGGGGTCAGCAGAACTTTGGCGCTGCCGAACCGTTTTTCCATCCACTCTTCGCATTTTTTGGTGAACGAACCGTCACCGCACAGCTTGCCGCTTTTCATGGCCTGCTGCATATATTCAACTTCAGTGCCGACTACAGGTGGTTTATTAAATGGAATCATTGCATCCTCGGTATAACCAGTAGGCAGTGCTGTCAACCGCACCACCGCTTTTTGTATAAAGGCGCATTGCCGCAATATTACTGAGCTGTGTCGCCACCCGTAATACCCGGCAGTGATGTACTGCACACCACTGTTGCGCCGCCGACATTAATTTCAGGCCGATACCCTGGCCCTGATTGCCCGGCAGTACCGCCAGCAGCCCGATGCGGGCGCTGTGTTCATCTGTCTGGCGGAGAGTAACAAACCCGGCAATCTCATTGTTTTTATTGCGGATAAGCAGACAGTCTTTATCGAATGTCCCGTGTACCGCTTTTTCCGCCCACACCGCATAAAAGCGGGCGCTGTCATCCGGCTGGTACCACGGGGCACGGAAACGGCTCTGACTGAAAACCTGTGCCGCCGCCTGTTTTATCACCGGGATATCCGTTTCATCCGCATAACAGAGTGTACTGTCAGACATTGCATTTTCTGTGCCACTCCTGAGTGACAATGCAAAATCCACCTCACTTTCCGCGAGGGAAAAGCCGAGAGCTGATAAACCGTCCAGTGCCGCGTTATCCCCGGCACTGATTTTGGCCTGCACCAGCTCATACGGCGCGAAATCTGCCGCAGACAGTGGTGCTGCGTCCGGGGAAAATGCCAGTTTTGCCGTTTTCAGGGCAAAAAAGTCACTTTCCCAGGCGAGATGCTCAATACTGGCGCGGACGGACATGGAGTAAATTCTTCAGATACTGACCATAACCGGTCTTCGCCAGCTGACGGGCGGATTCCGCCACCTGTTCGTCATTCAGCCAGCCGTTGCGCCAGGCAATCTCTTCCAGACAGGCAATTTTAAAGCCCTGACGTTTTTCAACCGTCTGCACAAAAGTGCTGGCTTCAATCAGGCTGTCGTGAGTGCCGGTGTCCAGCCAGGCAAAACCACGGCCGAGCAGCTCAACATTCAGTTCACCGCGCTCCAGATACATCTGGTTGATACTGGTGATTTCCAGTTCGCCGCGCTCAGACGGTTTCACCTGTCTGGCGATATCAACCACCTGATTATCATAGAAATACAACCCGGTAACCGCCCAGTTGGATTTCGGATGCGCCGGTTTTTCTTCTATCGACAGGGCACGGAATTCATCATCAAACTCCACCACACCGAAACGTTCCGGATCCATCACCTGATAGCCGAAAACAGTCGCGCCCTGCGTCCGGGCCGCGACACTTTTCAGTTTCGGGCTGAATGCATGGCCGAAGAAAATATTATCCCCCAGCACCAGGCTGCAGCTGTCATCACCGATAAATTCCTCACCGATGATAAAGGCCTGTGCCAGGCCGTCCGGTGACGGCTGTTCCGCATAGCTCAGAGAGATGCCGAACTGATCACCGTTGCCCAGCAGACGGCGGAATGACGGCAGATCTTCCGGTGTTGAGATGATCAGGACTTCGCGGATCCCGGCCAGCATCAGCACGGACAGCGGATAGTAGATCATCGGCTTGTCGTAAATCGGCAGCAGCTGTTTTGACACCCCTCGGGTGATCGGGTGCAACCGGGTTCCGGAGCCGCCCGCCAGAATAATTCCTTTCATACCAGCCTCTTACTTATCCTGACCCAGTCCCAGACGCTGTCCGGCATACGAGCCGTCCTGCACCCGGCGCCACCAGGTTTCATTATTCAGATACCATTCCACGGTTTTGCGGATACCGGACTCAAACGTTTCCTGCGGGCGCCAGCCCAGGTCGCGCTCAATTTTGTCCGCATCAATCGCATAGCGCAGATCATGGCCCGGACGGTCTGTCACATAGGTGATAAGGTCGCGGTATTTCGCGACACCGGCCGGTTTCTGCGGATGCAGCTCTTCGAGCAGCTCACAGATAGTTTCCACCACCTGAATATTTTTGCGCTCGTTATGGCCGCCGATATTGTAGGTTTCACCGATGTTTGCCTGTGTCACCACGGTATACAGGGCGCGGGCATGGTCATCGACAAACAGCCAGTCGCGGATCTGTTCACCTTTACCGTAAACCGGCAGCGGTTTGCCGGAAATCGCATTGAGAATCACCAGCGGGATCAGTTTTTCCGGGAAGTGATACGGCCCGTAGTTATTTGAGCAGTTGGTGATCACGGACGGGAAGCCGTAAGTCCGCTGCCAGGCGCGTACCAGATGGTCACTGGAGGCTTTGGAGGCAGAGTACGGGCTGCTCGGTGCATACGGTGTGGTTTCCGTGAAAAAGCCGTCAGGCCCTTCGAGGTCACCGTAAACTTCATCAGTGGAAATATGGTGGAAACGGAATGCGGATTTTTTCTCCGCATCCAGTGCCGTCCAGTAATGGCGCGCAGCTTCCAGCAGTGTGTAAGTGCCCACAATGTTGGTTTCGATAAACGCCGCCGGGCCGTCGATGGAGCGATCCACATGACTTTCCGCCGCCAGATGCATCACCGCATCCGGCTGATACTGTGCGAACACGCGGTCAAGCGCCGCGCGGTCACAGATATCCACCTGTTCAAAGGCATAGCGCGGGTCAGCCGCCACCGGTGCCAGTGATTCGAGGTTACCGGCGTAAGTCAGTTTATCCACCACCACCACGCTGTCAGCAGTATCACGGATAATATGACGAACAACCGCAGAGCCGATAAAACCGGCTCCGCCTGTCACTAAAATACGTTTCAACGCCATACTCCTTTGGTATCGATGATCCATTTCTGCGGGATCTGGCTGCCCGGAATGCCTCTGAACGGCGTGTGATCGACCAGCAGCAGAATAATATCCGCGTCAGTAATCGCTTTTTCGATGGAAACCAGCTCTGTCAGACCTTTCAGTTTGCCCGGCAGTTCATGAACGTTCGGCTCAACCGCCAGAGTTTTCCCTGCATGCCACTCTGCCACCATTTTGGTGACCTGAACCGCAGGGCTTTCACGCAGATCGTCGATATTTGGTTTGAATGCCAGGCCAAAGCAGGCAATCGTCACTTCATTGGCTCGTTTGCCGGTTTCAGTCAGGCAATCAGCAACCGCTTGTTTTACCTGATCGATAACCCACAGTGGTTTGCCGTCGTTAACCAGACGCGCGGTGTGGATCAGACGGGCCTGTTTCGGGTTCTGCGCCACGATAAACCACGGGTCAACCGCGATACAGTGGCCGCCGACACCCGGACCCGGCTGCAGGATATTCACACGCGGATGGCGGTTTGCCAGACTGATCAGCTCCCAGACATTGATGCCCTGGTCAGCACAAATCAGTGATAATTCATTCGCGAACGCAATGTTCACATCGCGGAAGCTGTTTTCGGTCAGTTTGCACATCTCAGCCGTGCGCGCGTTAGTAATGACACACTCACCTTCCAGGAAGATGTAATAGAGTTCACTGGCGCGTTTTGAGGATTTTGGTGTCATCCCGCCGACCACACGGTCGTTTTTAATCAGTTCGACCATCACCTGGCCCGGTAATACACGCTCAGGGCAATAGGCGATATCGATATCAGATTCTTCACCCGCCTGCTGCGGAAAAGTCAGGTCAGGACGTGCCGCTGCCAGCCACTCTGCCATCTGCTCAGTCGCACCGACCGGCGAGGTGGATTCGAGAATAATCAGGTCACCTTTTTTCAGTACCGAGGCAATAGATTCCGCCGCAGACTGCACAAAAGCCAGATCCGGCTCGTGATCACCTTTAAACGGTGTCGGTACGGCAATCAGGAATGCATCAGCAGGCTGAGGTTTGGTGAAGGCTTTCAGGAAACCGCCTTCCACAGCTGTTTTTACAACCGCGCCCAGGTCCGGCTCCACAATATGAATTTCACCACGGTTAATGGTATCAACCGCATGCTGGTTCACATCCACACCAACCACTTTCTTCTGACGGGAGGCAAAAGCTGCCGCTGTTGGTAAACCGATATAACCCAGACCGACAACAGAAATAGTTTCAAAACTCATAATGTCACCTGATTGTTTTTCAATGCTTCAAGAATACGCTGGCACGCTTTTCCGTCCCCGTAAGGGTTATGTGAACGGCTCATCTCATGATAAGCCGCCGGATCGGTCAGCAATCGCGTTACTTCACGAACGATAGTGCCGGTTTCAGTGCCGACCAGACGAACAGTCCCGGCGTCAATCGCCTCCGGACGTTCGGTGGTATCACGCATCACCAGAACCGGTTTACCTAATGACGGTGCTTCTTCCTGAATACCGCCTGAGTCGGTCAGGATCATATAAGCATGGTTCATAAGGTAGACAAAAGGAAGGTAATCCTGCGGACTGATCAGCACAATATTGCTGATATCATGCAGGATCCGTTTTACCGGCTCACTGACATTCGGATTGAGGTGAACCGGGTAGACAATCTGAACTTCCGGATGGGTCGTGGCAATTTCCGCCAGCGCGTGGCAAATCCGCTCAAACCCGCCGCCGAAACTCTCACGGCGGTGCCCGGTGACCAGAATCATTTTTTTGCTGCTGTCGATAAACGGATACTGTGCATCCAACTGCGCCAGCAGGGCTTTGTCCTGCATGATGCGATCACGGACCGCGAGCAGCGCATCAATCACCGTGTTGCCGGTGACGAAAATATGATTATCACGGATACCTTCGCGCAGCAGGTTTTCGCGCGAATTTTGTGTCGGCGCGAAATGGTACATCGCCAGATGTCCGGCAATTTTGCGGTTGGCTTCTTCCGGCCATGGTGAGTACAGGTTTCCGGTGCGCAGACCAGCTTCCACATGACCCACAGGGATCCGCTGGTAGAACGCCGCCAGGCTCGTTGCCATGGTGGTTGCGGTATCGCCGTGAACCAGAACGACATCCGGTTTAAAGTCGGCCAGTACCGGCTTCAAACCCTCAAGAATACGACAGGTAATATCAGTTAAATCCTGTCCCGGGCGCATAATATTGAGATCATAATCCGGTGTGATCTCAAAAAGGTGTAATACCTGATCCAGCATTTCACGATGCTGCGCGGTCACACAGACTTTTGCCTCAAAAGCCTGATCCGCTGCCAGCGCATGTACCAGCGGAGCCATTTTGATAGCTTCCGGGCGGGTACCAAATACAGTCAATACTTTCACTGAGAGTCTCTTTTATTTTATATGATATCCGGCTTTCCGGCCGGTGGCGGTTACCCGCCTTAAAACAGGCCGGGAACAGTGCCCCGGCCGGTTATTCTGCCGTTGCCGTTACGGACGGCGGCGGACCAGCGCCACACCGGCACCGGTCAGAGCACCGATAAAGCCCCACATAATCATCATGAAGGCACGGCGCGGGCTGTCACGTTTTACCGGCTCATCCGGTGTCCGCAGATAGCGGTAGGCGCGGAAGTTATCTTCCAGCGCAGGACCCACATTCAGCGTCGACAGCATAGCAATGTTCTGCTCGTAATCTTTATCAAACTCCGGTCCGGCGGCTTCCAGTGTCTCCAGACGTGCCTGTAACATCGGCGTACCTAACAGGAACAGCTGGGAGGACGGCAGTTCGTCGGCAGGCACATCTGTCCGGCTGCGGCTGATACCCTGTTTCTGTGCGGCCGCGATAGCATTTTTCAGCTGTCCGGTTTCACGCTGATACAGCGATTCCGCCACCATCTTCTGGCGTTTGACCAGTGCTTTCAGTGACTGTGACCGGGTCGCCCACGCCCCTTTCAGCTCATCGTTAAGATTCTGAGCCGCACGCGCGTTGGCAAAATCCACATACTGACTCAGCAGTTTCGCGGAGTCCGCCGCAGATTCCGCAGTCAGCGTCAGCGTATCATTCACCAGTTTCTTCGTATCATCACGCGGGGTCAGCGTGATGTTATTGATCATTTCGTCCAGCAGCGCCGCATCTGCTTTGGCATCATTTTCCATGCGGGACTTGTAGTAATCCGTCTGTAACCAGAAATCACGGCGGGTATCATAAGATGCCGCCTGGGTAATAAATTCCTGGTAGGCCTCATTCGGGATCGGCAGCAGTGCTGAAGATTCCTGAGCGGCATTCAGATGCGTGTCCAGATTACGCATAAATTGCTGCTGGGAATAATATCCGCCTAAATTATTAACGGTCGGATAATCCGTGATCGCCGTGGAATTCCACTTCTGCTGCATAAAATAACTGGCACCCAATGCAACCAGCGCAAACACAACCGCCATCCCGGCTATCCATAATTTTCCGCGCCATAACGACATAAATAACGCGCGGATATCTAATTCCTGGTCATACTGCGTTTGTTGCGGGTCCGGAGTATTTTCTGAACGCATATCAACATGTGCCTCTGTGGTTAAAAATTTAGTGTGTGACCGATTTACGACGCACGCGGCGTCTGTGGCGTTTGATAAAACGGGCAACTTTCCAGGCGCGTTTTATGCAGTAGCCGTACATAATAAAAGCAAGCAAGAACAGTGCCAGCATCACCCACTCAGGGACAAAGCTGAGTACCTGTCCGGCAATACCGATAGCCGCTAATACTGCCGCAGCAAGGGTTATCACCACAAAGGATTCGCGGGACGTAAATCCGGAACGCATAATCAGATGATGAATATGCTGGCGATCCGGTGAAAACGGGCTCATCCCTTTGCGCAGACGGCGGTACATAATGGCCACCATATCCATCAGCGGAATGGCGATAATCCACAGTGCGGTCACTGCATTAATCGCATGCGGCTCCCCGCCCTGTGAGGCCGATGTCAGCAGCCAGATAATGGTGAACCCGATCAGCGTACTGCCCGCATCCCCCATAAACACTTTAAAACGGCGGCCGAACAACCCGAGGTTAAAGCAGATATACGGCAGAATGGCGGCGATAAAGGTAAAGCACCAGAATGCCAGACCGCTGTTACCGCTCAGGGCAAACAGGATCCCCAGCGCGCCGAAAGAGACACAGGAAAGCCCGCCGAGCAGCCCGTCGATACCATCCACCATATTGAACGCATTCACCGCGCCCCATACCGCAAACAGTGTCAGCACATAGCTGAACGGCCCGAGTGTCAGTTCCCACGGCCCGAATGCATGCCCCAGGCTGTCGATTTTCAGGTTGGCAAACACCATCATAATGATAGCAACCACTGCCTGAACACCGGCCCGCAGTTTCACACTGAGGTCAAACCGGTCATCGAGCGCCCCGACCAGCACCAGTGCACCGGCGCACCCGAGATAAATAAATTTATGCGCAATAAACTCATCACTGATGAGGAAAGCGAAGCAGACACTGATAAAAATAGATATTCCGCCGACCAGCGGGACCAGTCCCTGATGCTTTTTGCGGTAATTGGGTTTATCCACCAAACCGACAGCGACGCCAGCCTTACGGGCAACAAAGACCGTCGCTGTGGCGAACACAAATATGATTAGGAGTTCAGTTAACATAGTGAGATTCACAACAACCCTTTCTGATATTTTTATTATCCCTGCCGGCCGACATCACCGTGCAGAACCTGCCATTACCAGGCAAAATAATATATGCAAGAAACATACCATGCCCTGCCGCACAGGGGTTCCTGACATAACCGGTAAAAAAAAACGCCACAATGCATGCGGCGTTAGTTATAAAGTGTCGTCGAAAAGCTACGAGCGTTTCATGAAGTCGAAGAACTCTTCGTTGGTCTTCGTCATCGCGAGTTTGTTAATCAGGAACTCCATTGCATCAATCTCACCCATCGGATGGATAATTTTGCGCAGGATCCACATTTTCTGCAGTTCGTCCTGAGTGGTCAGCAGCTCTTCTTTACGTGTACCGGAACGGTTGTAATCAATCGCCGGGAAGACACGTTTTTCTGCAATCTTACGGGACAGGTGTAATTCCATGTTACCTGTACCTTTAAACTCTTCGTAGATAACTTCATCCATCTTCGACCCGGTATCAACCAGCGCCGTTGCGATGATAGTCAGGCTTCCGCCCTCTTCCACGTTACGCGCAGCACCGAAGAAACGCTTAGGACGATGCAGGGCGTTGGCGTCCACACCACCGGTCAGTACTTTACCGGAGGAAGGAACCACGGTGTTGTAGGCACGGGCCAGACGGGTAATAGAGTCGAGCAGGATGATGACATCTTTTTTATGCTCAACCAGGCGTTTGGCTTTCTCGATAACCATTTCCGCGACCTGAACGTGACGCGCTGCCGGTTCATCAAAGGTGGACGCGATAACTTCACCTTTAACCAGACGCTGCATCTCGGTCACTTCTTCCGGACGTTCGTCGATCAGCAGAACCATCAGCACACAGTCAGGGTAGTTATGTGCGATATTGGCTGCGATATTCTGCAGCAGCATGGTTTTACCGGCTTTCGGCGGTGCCACAATCAGACCACGCTGACCACGGCCGATAGGGGCGGCCAGATCAAGAACACGGGCGGTTAAATCCTCTGTTGAACCATTACCGCGCTCCATACGCAGACGACGGTTTGCGTGCAGCGGCGTTAAGTTTTCAAACAGGATTTTACTGCGGGCGTTTTCTGGTTTGTCATAGTTAACTTCGTTAACTTTCAGCAGGGCAAAATAGCGCTCGCCTTCCTTCGGCGGACGGATTTTACCTGAAATGGTGTCACCGGTACGGAGGTTAAAACGGCGGATTTGGCTGGGAGAAACGTAGATATCATCAGGACCTGCGAGGTATGAACTGTCACCGGAGCGGAGGAAACCAAAGCCGTCCTGCAATATTTCCAGCACACCGTCACCGAAAATATCCTCGCCGCTCTTCGCGTGCTGCTTGAGGATAGAGAAGATGATGTCCTGTTTTCTCATGCGGGCCAGGTTTTCCAGCCCCATATTTTCGCCAAGAGTAATCAGCTCTGATACCGGCGTATTCTTTAATTCGGTAAGATTCATAATGGTGGGTTCTTTGACTCGGGGTGTATCTCGAATTATGAACGTGAATAATACGGTAACGTTATCGTTACCAGGTTAATTTTTTACAAAACCGATTTTCACTGTTAATACGAATATTTTTGCATTTCCAGGTAATCGTCTGCAAGGCTGACTGTGAACACCCGGCACAGGGCAAGATGTGATGCACATCCTATTTGGGAGAACAAATTGGGTGACATTCCCGCAAATTAGATTTATCTCCGAGGGATAACCGGACACCGGGACCGGAATATCGGATACCTTGATGTATCCGGAGATAACAGACTTTCAGACACTACAGAGTTGTCAGTATGCTATGCTGTCTGAGGAGCTTCAGCGATATCTGATCAGCTGGCGCTAACTTATCATGCTTCAGAGAAGACGTCCAGCGGGTGAACAAGGATTAATTCACGTTCCCGCAGGACATCTTAACGACATATGCTGAAACCGGCTATCAGATATTGTTATCGATAAAGGTTTTCAGCTGGGTTTTGGATACCGCACCAACCTGCGTTGCCTTCACCACGCCGTCTTTGAACAGCAGTAATGTCGGGATACCGCGGATGCCGTATTGCGGCGCTGTCTGCGGATTATCATCAATGTTCAGTTTTGCGATAGTGATTTTCCCTGCATATTCGTCGGCGATTTCGTCTAGAATAGGGGCAATCATTTTACACGGGCCACACCAGGCTGCCCAAAAATCAACGAGCACAGGGCCGTTTGCTTTTAATACGCTTTGTTCGAAAACGGAATCAGTCAGGTGAATAATTTTATCGCTCATTGTTCCACTCCAAAATTTGTACGATACCCGGTTAGTCTACCATTATTTAATGATAGGATTTACCTATTTCAGCGAATAGACTTCCGTAACGCAACATTAAACTGATATTCTACCTAAATATGAGCAAAACACATTTAACAGACAAGAAGTTTTCTGACTTCGCCTTGCATACTAAAGTGGTAGAAGCGCTTGATTCTAAGGGCTTTTATAACTGCACGCCTATTCAGGCGCTGACACTTCCCCTGACGATCAACGGCCGGGATGTTGCAGGACAGGCACAAACAGGAACAGGGAAGACGCTGGCATTTCTGACGTCAACGTTTCATCATTTACTTACCCATCCGGCACCGGAAGGCCGCAAAATCAATCAGCCGCGTGCACTGATTATGGCCCCGACCCGCGAACTCGCGGTACAGATCCATTCTGACGCCGAACCACTGTCTCAGCTTACCGGACTGAAAACCGGCCTGGCTTACGGCGGTGACGGCTACGACAAACAAATCAAAGTGCTGGATGAAGGCGTCGATGTGATTATCGGCACCACCGGGCGCTTAATCGACTTCGCCAAACAGGGCCGTCTCGACCTGAGTGCCATTCAGGTTGTCGTTCTCGATGAAGCTGACCGTATGTACGATCTCGGCTTTATCAAAGATATCCGCTGGCTGTTCCGCCATATGCCGCCATGTGCGGAGCGTATGAACCTGCTGTTCTCCGCGACACTCTCCTACCGCGTCCGTGAGCTCGCGTTTGAGCAGATGAACAACCCGGAATACATTGAAATTGAACCGGAACAGCGTACCGGTCACCGGATCAAAGAAGAGTTATTCTATCCGTCCAACGAAGAAAAAATGCGCCTTCTCCAGACACTGCTGGAAGAAGAGTGGCCGGATCGCTGCATTATTTTCGCTAATACCAAACACCGCTGTGAAGATATCTGGGCACACCTGGCGGCTGACGGCCACCGTGTCGGCCTGCTGACCGGCGATGTGGCGCAGAAAAAACGTCTGCGTATCCTCGAGGATTTCACTCACGGTAATCTGGATATTCTGGTGGCAACGGATGTTGCGGCCCGTGGTCTGCATATCCCGTCCGTGACTCACGTCTTTAACTATGATCTGCCGGATGACTGTGAAGATTATGTTCACCGTATCGGCCGTACCGGGCGTGCCGGGGAAAGTGGTCACTCTATCAGCCTGGCCTGTGAAGAGTACGCTCTGAACCTGCCTGCGA
Organism: Morganella sp. B601; assembly: GCF_051172335.1. Classification (NCBI taxonomy): domain Bacteria; kingdom Pseudomonadati; phylum Pseudomonadota; class Gammaproteobacteria; order Enterobacterales; family Morganellaceae; genus Morganella; species Morganella sp. B601. Next base: position 18,678 of record NZ_JBPIZE010000004.1, on the reverse strand, counting down.
TTGAAGAATATACCGGCCATCCGATCCCGGTCAGTAAATACAACAGCGATGCACTGCTGACTGATCTGCCGGTGCCGAAGCGCCGTCGTCGTCCGCCGCGCACCGGAGGTGGTCAGAACCGCCGTAATATGCCGCGCCGCAGCAGCAACGGGCCGCGTCATAACAATAACCGCACCAAACGCTGAAGGCTGCCATGCTGAGATCGTCCTCGCTTTATGCTGCCATCGATCTGGGTTCCAACAGCTTTCATATGCTGGTGGTACGGGAGATCGCAGGCAGTATTCAGGTACTGTCACGGATAAAACGCAAGGTTCGTCTGGCGGCCGGTCTGGATAAAGACAATATCCTGTCTCCGGCAGCCATGGCCCGCGGCTGGCAGTGTCTGCGTCTGTTTTCCGAACATCTGCAGGATATCCCGGACTCCCAGATCCGCGTGGTGGCGACAGCCACCCTGCGCCTGGCCAGAAATGCCGGTGAATTTCTGGAAACAGCAGCGGAGATCCTCGGTCATCCGGTTACGGTAATCCGTGGCGAGGAAGAAGCACGTCTGATTTATCAGGGTGTTGCTCACACCACCGGCGGGTCAGACAAACGCCTGGTGGTCGATATCGGCGGTGGCAGCACCGAACTGGTGACCGGCAGCGGTACCCGGACCACCGCCCTCTTCAGCCTGGAGATGGGCTGCGTCACCTGGCTGGAGCGCTATTTTACCGATCGCTCCCTGACCACAGAGAATTTCGCCGGTGCCGAACAGGCTGCCCGCGACATTATCGCCCCGGTTGCTCCCGCGCTTCTGGAGCAGGGTTGGCAGGTGTGTGTCGGCGCATCCGGCACCGTTCAGGCACTTCAGGAAATCATGATTGCCCAGGGCATGGATGAACAAATCACCCTGCCGAAACTGCAGCAGCTCAAACGCAAAGCGATTGAGTGCGGCAAGCTGGAAGAGCTGGAAATTGAAGGGCTGACACTGGAACGGGCACTGGTATTCCCTAGCGGGCTGGCCATTCTTATCGCGATTTTTGAAACACTCGGCATTGATGGCATGACACTCGCCGGGGGTGCACTGCGTGAAGGGCTGGTCTACGGCATGCTGGAATTGCCGGTAGAGCAGGACATCCGCACCCGGACACTGAAAAATATTCAGAAGCGTTTTCAGATAGATGCCGACCAGGGCAAACGTGTCCGCCAGTTAGCGGATCACTTTTTTCAGCAGGTGGCAACCGCCTGGCAGCTGGATATCCGCTGTCGTGAACTGCTCAGCAGTGCTGCGCTGATCCATGAAATCGGCCTGAGTGTTGATTTCCGCAAAGGCCCTGAACATGCCGGTTATCTGGTCAGTAATCTGGATTTACCCGGTTTCACACCGGCACAGCGCCGCCTGTTAGCGGTGCTGCTGCGCAATCAGAGTGGTCCGCTGGATATCCATTCTCTCAATCAGCAAAATGCGCTGACACCGCGTGAAGCCGGTTGTCTGTGTCGTCTGCTGCGTCTGGCGATTATTTTTGCCAGCCGCCGCCGTGATGACACGCTGCCGTCGCTGCGCATCCGGGCGTCTGCGGAAGGGCTGATTATCACACTGCCGGTCGGCTGGCAGCAATTGCATCCGCTGCGCGCGGAAGCATTACAGCAGGAAATTCAGTGGCAGAGTTATGTGCAATGGTCACTGATGCTGGAAGAACAGAAGCCGTCCACTCTCGGCTGACAAATAATAAGCCCTGATTATCCGTTTCCGGACACTATCAGGGCTTTAATTTTATCAGTCTTTTCAACGTGATCCGGCCTCCGTCAGTCATTCCGGATCATCATTTTGCTCTGAGTGATTTCCTCATCCGTTTTCTTCCTTTTTCTTTGCCAGCATCGCCTTCAGTCCGGCCACACCGCGCAGCCCGGCCTGTTGTTTCTCTTCGGCGGTTTTCACCACTTTTTTGCCGTCATCCCAGTGCAGATCATCCTGCGGCAGTTCATAGAGAAACCGGCTCGGTTCGGGGCGGATCAGCTCGCCGTACTGGCGGCGCTCACGGCACAGGGTAAAAAAGAGGGATTTCTGAGCGCGGGTGATCCCCACATAGGCCAGACGCCGCTCTTCATCCACGTTATCCTCATCGATACTGGACTGATGCGGCAAAATTCCCTCTTCCATGCCCACCAGGAAAACATACGGAAATTCCAGCCCCTTGGAAGCATGCAGTGTCATCAGCTGCACCTGATCCAACTCCTCCGCTTCCTCACCGCGCTCCATCATGTCGCGCAGCGTAAAGCGGGTAACCACCTGAGCCAGCGTCATCGGCTCGTTGAGATCATCCCCTTCCAGCATTTCAGCCATCCAGTTGAACAGCTGATCGACGTTTTTCATCCGCATCTCAGCGGCTTTCGGACTGGCAGACGTTTCAAAGAGCCAGCTCTGATAATCCAGGCCGTGCAGTAAATCACGCACCGCGATCAGCGGCTCACGCTCAACCAATTTTTCCACCTCAGCCAGCCAGCCGGTGAAATTCGTCAGCGCCGCCAGTCCCTGACCGGAAAGTGTCTGCCCCAGCCCGAGGTCAAAACTGGCCTGATACAAACTTTTGTCCCGCGTATTGGCCCACTCACCCAACTTCTGGATAGTCGCCGGTCCTATTCCCCGGCGCGGCGTATTCACGATGCGCAGGAAAGCACTGTCATCTTCCGGATTGGTCAGCACACGCAGATACGCCAGCAAATCCTTAATTTCCGGACGGGAAAAGAAAGAGGTTCCGCCGGAAATCCGGTACGGGATCCGGTTTTGCATCAGCATTTTTTCAAAGATCCGTGACTGATGGTTACCACGGTATAAGATCGCGTAATCTTTATAATCTGTCTTATTGATAAAGTGATGGGCGATCAGCTCCCCGACCACCCGCTCCGCTTCATGATCTTCATTATTCGCGGTGATCACTTTCATCGGATCACCATAACCGAGGTTTGAAAAAAGCTGCTTTTCAAACACATGCGGGTTATTGGCGATCAGAATATTCGCTGCATTCAGAATACAGCCGGACGAACGGTAATTCTGCTCCAGCTTGATCACCCGCAACTCCGGAAAATCTTTGCTCAGTTGCACCAGGTTTTTCGGCTGTGCACCGCGCCACGAATAAATTGACTGATCATCATCACCCACGACCGTAAAATACGCACGTTTACCAACCAGTAATTTCACCAGCTGATACTGACTGGTGTTGGTATCCTGATACTCATCCACCAGCAGATAACGGATACGCTGCTGCCAGCGCTCCCGCGCCTGTTCGTCACGGGCAAACAGCAGAGTCGGTTTGGTGATAAGGTCATCAAAATCAAGCACATTACAGCTGTTCAGATGCAGTTCGTAGCGGCGGTAACACTCAGCAAACGTATGTTCGCGCTCTGATCGCGCCAGCCCTTTTGCCTGTTCCGGTGTCAGCAGTGCGTTCTTCCAGTTCGAGATCTGACTGACCAGCTGTTGCAGTAACTCTTTATCTTCTTCCAGATGATCAAACGTCAGCTCTTTGAGCAGCGCGAGTTGATCCTGATCGTCGAACAGGGAGAAATTACTTTTCATCCCCAGCGCTTTGTATTCCCGCTTGATAATCTCCAGCCCCAGGGTATGGAATGTGGAGATCATCAGCCCTTTGGCCTCTTTGCGCCCCAGGGTTTGTGCAACACGCTCTTTCATTTCCCGCGCGGCTTTATTGGTAAAGGTCACCGCCGCGATCTGGCGCGGCTGATAGCCGGTATTGCGGATCAGATGCGCAATTTTATTGGTGATCACACGGGTTTTGCCGGAACCGGCCCCCGCAAGCACAAGGCACGGGCCCTGAACATACTCAACGGCCTGCTGCTGACCGGGATTTAATTTCATACGCGCTGTTAACTCGACTCAATACTGGAACAGGAGGGAATTGTAGCAGAAAGGAGGGACAGCCGTATAATCTGCCCTGCACAACACATTCCCGTCATCTTACATTAGATAAAATAGTATTTATATTCAATTAATTATCACTCGTCTGGTGTATATCTCTGTCATCCGTATATCGGTAACATGATAAAGATAAATACCTGCCGGAAAAACACAGATGGCATCACGACTTGATATTGAAAAATCCAGATTAATATATACACAGGACATTGGCTGGATAGATCGCAATCATGCATTAGGCGGGGATGCGCGCAACCTGTGGGCGCAACTGCTCACAGAGAATACCACACCCTATTACAAAGATTATTTTCTGGTCAGTTACGATCAGTTTATGGGAAAATTTTTCATTAAAATGGGCGTTACTTCCTGCTGGCTTGTGAAAAAAGGGCTCAGAGAAGAAGACAAAAAATCAATTGCTCTTTCAATGATGTTTTATATCTCCACGCTATTTGAAACTCATCAGGGACGATTTTTATTTTCCGGCCTGTTAGACAGCGACAGCGGATTCAGCGGGGAAGACCTTATTTCCAACCTTCTTGGTTTTTATTCCGTGATTGAACCCCGTGATTACTGGTCACTGATAAAACCGGTTCCCACTGAAACCGCACTGCGTATCTGGGATCATTATATGAATACCATTCAGCCTTTTAATTCCTATGAAAGTGATATTGTAATTAAACTAAATGTTACTGATGGCTGGGCGGGTTACCGGGGCTTCAGAAAATGGAATCCATTTGCAGATAAATATGATAACTAAATTATTTTCATTAATTATATTCATTCTATTTTTACTTTTTTTATACTGTTTTTTTCGCCAACCCAATACTTCCCGGTAACAAATTACATAAAGTCATTATTTTTGACCTCCGATTTTATTCGTAATGCTCCTGATAAGGAGAAGGCAACTTATTATTATCACTTTTGGGGTGATCGGGGTCAGGAATCATATTCTTCTGTTTATTATTGCCAGGATAAAAGTGATTTCTACACATTGAAATTAAAACTTCATCAATATGCTAACTCTCGAAGAAAATTAACTCCCCTTAATAAAACAACATATGTAAATAAATACAATGAAAATTTATTTGTTTCCATTACTGAAACTAAGAAAGAGCAACTGGATTGCATATCACTCTCGGAATACGAATACAGCTATGATTAAAACGGGTGTTGCCCGCTGATACTGTAACCGGACGTTCTGGCAGAGCAGTGCCGCCAGGTGATACTCTGATAGCTAAGTATGATGCTTTCATGCGGCTGAACATCATTATGGGTTAGTGCATTCGGATAATGTGATGAGATATTGACAATCGCAGCTTTTGTCAATCTTACTGTATAATACTTCTCCTGAAGGCCGGAGATACCTGTGCGGTAAAATATTAATTCACAGGTTGGCATTTCGTTTTCAGTAATACTGACACCCAGTAATGGTGATGATTTATCAATAGGTTTGCTTATAATGACCGGATGATGAATTTTATTTTTCTCACGAAATATATCATGACTGAATGAGTAAACAAAAATCTGGTCTTCATGTCCCCGCTGATACTTATTCCCTATTGATTCTGGTGATGAACATCCTTTTGAAATAAAACCTTGTTTATTACCTTCCAGCCGTAAGTAAATTCTGTTTGCCATAGCAATCCTTTGCTTATAAATCCGGATAATTATTACCGGTAAATACCTGTGACTAAAACGAGTGTAATAGTATTTTTGGCGGTGACAATAACCCTGTTTGGTGAAATTAAAAAAAAAACGACACCCACAGGTGCCGTCTCATTTCATCATTAAACGATTTTGTTATCAGCCGCCGACCGCGATACGTTTCATATCCGTCATATAGCCGCGCAGGGTTTTACCCACGGTCTCAATCGGATGCTGACGAATTGCTTCATTGATATCACGCAGCTGCGCATTATCCGTACCGTGGTCCGCGCCGGATTTACCCAGGTCACCCGGCTGCAGTGATGCCATAAAGTCTTTCAGTAATGGCACTGCTGCAAAGGAGAACAGGTAATTGCCGTATTCTGCGGTATCGGAGATAACCACGTTCATTTCATACAGACGCTTACGGGCAATGGTGTTGGCAATCAGCGGCAGTTCATGCAGTGATTCATAATAGGCGGATTCTGCAATAATCCCCGCGTCAATCATGGTTTCAAATGCAAGCTCAACACCGGCTTTCACCATTGCGACCATGACAACACCGTGGTCAAAATATTCCTGCTCACTGATTTTCTGCTCAGAATCCGGATAGTTTTCAAATGCCGTCTTTCCTGTCTCTTCACGCCAGGTCAGCAGATTTTTATCATCATTCGCCCAGTCCGCCATCATCGTTGAGGAGAAATGGCCGGAAATGATGTCATCCATATGTTTTTCAAACAGGGTCTTCATCTGTGCTTTCAGGGTTTCAGACAGCTGATAAGCACGGACTTTTGCCGGGTTGGACAATCTGTCCATCATCAGTGTGATCCCGCCCTGTTTCAGCGCTTCAGTGATGGTTTCCCAGCCGTACTGGATCAGTTTGCCTGCATACGCAGGATCCGCGCCGTCAGCAACCATTTTGTCATAACAAAGCAGAGAACCGGCCTGCAGCATACCGCAGAGGATAGTCTGCTCACCCATCAGGTCAGATTTAACTTCCGCAACAAAGGACGATTCCAGAACACCCGCACGGTGACCGCCGGTTGCCGCAGCCCAGGCTTTGGCTATCGCCAGGCCTTCACCTTTGGCATCATTTTCCGGATGGACTGCAATCAGTGTCGGAACACCAAAGCCGCGCTTGTACTCTTCACGCACTTCCGTGCCCGGGCATTTCGGTGCCACCATCACAACCGTGATATCAGGGCGGATGGTTTCGCCGACTTCAACAATATTGAAGCCGTGTGAGTAGCCCAGCGCTGCGCCGGATTTCATCAGCGGCTGAACCGCCTTAACCACCGCAGAATGCTGTTTGTCCGGTGTCAGGTTAACCACCAGGTCAGCCTGCGGGATCAGCTCTTCATACGTGCCGACGGTAAAACCGTTTTCGGTGGCACGACGCCATGAGGTGCGCTTCTCATCGATCGCTTCCTGACGCAGTGCATAGGCGATATCCAGCCCGGAATCGCGCATGTTCAGTCCCTGGTTCAGCCCCTGTGCACCACAGCCGACAATCACCACTTTTTTGCCTTTGAGATACCCTGCCTCGTCCGCAAATTCTTCGCGTGCCATAAACCGGCATTTGCCTAACTGCGCCAGCTGCTGGCGCAAATTCAGTGTATTAAAATAATTCGCCATGGTGACTCCGTGTATTGTGTTTGCTCAGATTGCTGTCTTCGCAGCACTGATTGATTATTTTCCGGTGTGATAAACACCCTTTATTTATAATGACTATATGTCATGATTTTCATTGCTTAAATTGATATATTCACAAGATAGTGATGCAATTTATGCAACATACTGACTAAAACATAATCCCCTGAGAGGTTGTGATGGATATCCGGGAACTCAGACTGTTTTTACATCTTGCGGAGAGCTGCCATTTCGGCAAAACCGCGGCTGCCATGTATATCAGCCCGTCGACACTCTCACGGCAGATCCAGCGGCTGGAAGAATCTCTCGGGCATCCGCTGTTTCTGCGGGATAACCGCACTGTTCAGCTGACAGCCGCCGGTGAACAGCTGAAAAAATTTGCGCAGGAAACAGTGCTGCAATACCAGCAACTGCAACATGCGCTTAATCATCAGAGCCCGTCACTGACCGGTGAATTACGTCTGTTTTGTTCCGTCACTGCCGCATACAGCCATCTGCCGCAGATCCTCGATCAGTTCCGGGCAGAACATCCGCAGGTGGAAATCAAGCTGACCACCGGGGACGCGGCGGATGCAGTGGAAAAAGTACAGTCACAGGAAGCGGATCTCGGTATCGCCGGAAAACCGGAAAAACTGCCGGATAATGTCCGCTTTCACCAGATAGGCGAAATCCCGCTGTCACTGATAGCGCCGGCACTGCCGTGCCCGGTCAGACAACAGGCGGTACAGCCGGTGCCTGACTGGGAAAATATCCCGTTTATCATTCCGGAGCATGGCCCGTCACGTAAACGGATTGATTTATGGTTTAAAACACACCAGATTCAGGATCCGCAGATTTATGCCACGGTGTCCGGCCATGAAGCGATTGTATCGATGGTGGCACTGGGCTGCGGTATCGCTCTGATCCCTAATGTGGTGGTGGAGAACAGCCCGGACGCAATCCGCAGCCGGATCCTGCAACTCGATAATATTTCGATGGTCGCGCCGTTCAAACTGGGCGTCTGTACACTGAACAAGCGGCTGCATGAGCCGCTTATCCGCGCTTTCTGGCAATTACTGCCGCGCCACCCCGGATAACTGCGGAGCCAGGAAACGGACAAATGCGGCATTGCCAGTTTCATCGCGGAAATCGTAGCCGAGTGCATTCAGATACTGCTCAAACTGCACATCCCCTGCCTGTATTTCAAAAGCCGCCAGTACGCGGCCATAATCCGTGCCGTGACTGCGGTAATGGAACAGGGTGATATTCCAGTGTGTACCAAGTGTTTCCAGGAATTTCAGCAATGCGCCGGGCGCTTCCGGGAATTCAAAACTGAACAGCCGCTCCTGCAACGGTGTTGACGGACGGCCACCCACCATGTAGCGGACATGCAGTTTCGCCATTTCGTCATCCGACAAATCTGTCGCACTAAAACCAGCGGCGGAAAGACCGTCCAGAATGGTTTTCCGTGCGCCCGCGCCCTCATCGGCACGGACACTGACAAATACTGAAGCTTCATCTGAACCGCTGTAGCGGTAATTAAATTCCGTCACCACATGCGGGCCAAGCGCCTGACAAAACCGCAGGAAACTGCCTTTCTCTTCCGGGATCGTCACCGCGAACACGCCTTCACGCTGCTCTCCCAGCTCGCACCGCTCTGACACATAACGGAGCACATGGAAATTCACATTGGCACCGGAAAGCACATGCGCCAGGTTTTCCCCCTGAATATTGTGCTGCTGAATGTATTTTTTCATCCCCGCCAGCGCCAGGGCTCCTGAAGGCTCCGCCACTGCCCGCACATCATCAAACAGATCTTTCATAGCTGCGCAGATGGCATCACTGTCTACGGTTATCACATCATCCAGATACTGCTGACACAAACGGAAGGTCTCATCACCAATCCGTTTCACCGCCACACCCTCGGCAAACAGCCCGACTTTCGGTAATTCGACCGGATGCCCGGCATCCAGCGCCGCTTTCAGACAGGCCGCCTCTTCTGCCTCGACACCAATTACTTTAATGTCCGGCATCAGGTGTTTAATAAACACCGCCACCCCGGCGGCCAGTCCGCCACCGCCGACCGGCACAAAGACTCTGTCGAGCCTGGCATTCTGCTGTAACAGTTCAAGAGCGATAGTGGCCTGACCGGCGATCACCGACGGGTGATCGAACGGCGGAATAAACGTCATCCCGAGGGATGCGGCCAGCTCCAGTGCATGTGCTTTTGCTTCATCAAAATTAGCGCCGTGGAGAACCACTTCGCCGCCGAACCCGCGAACCGCATCCACTTTGATATCCGCCGTCGCCACCGGCATCACAATCAGGGCTTTCACCCCGGTTTTCCCGGCAGACAGTGCCACACCCTGTGCATGGTTTCCGGCTGATGCCGTCACTACGCCCCGCCGTTTCTGTTCTTCTGTCAGCTCCGCAATCATGGCATACGCGCCGCGCAGCTTAAAACTGTGCACGGGCTGCCTGTCTTCCCGTTTCACTGAAATGGTATTGCCGAGTCGTGCCGACAGTTTCGGCATCAGTTGCAGCGGCGTGACCTGAGCGACATCATAAACGGAGGCACTGAAGGCCGCTCTCACGTACTCAGCCGCTGACGGTTGAGCAGACAATGGTTGTTTTGCGGTCATCCTTAACCCCCGAGTTTACTTTTATCCCGTACCGCGCCTTTATCGGCACTGGTCGCCAGCAGTGCATATGCACGCAGCGCAAAAGAGACCTGACGTTCACGGTTCTGCGGTGACCAGGCTTTTTCACCTCGTGCCTCTTCCTCTGTGCGGCGGGCTGCCAGAGTTTGCTCATCTACTTTCAGTGAAATCTGCCGTGACGGAATATCAATGGCGATAGTGTCCCCGGTCTGAACCAGCCCGATCAGCCCGCCGTTGGCCGCTTCCGGCGAAACGTGGCCGATGGATAACCCGGAAGTGCCGCCGGAGAAACGTCCGTCAGTAATAAGTGCACAACTTTTTCCCAGGCCCATTGATTTCAGGTAGGTGGTCGGATACAGCATCTCCTGCATACCCGGCCCGCCTTTCGGCCCTTCGTAGCGGATCACCACCACATCCCCGGCAACAACTTCTCCGCCGAGAATCGCTCTTACCGCATCATCCTGACTTTCATACACTTTTGCCGGTCCGGTAAAGGTTAAGCTCCCCTCATCCACCCCGGCAGTTTTCACAATACAGCCATCTTCGGCAATATTGCCGGACAGTACCGCCAGCCCGCCATCCTGGCTGTAGGCATGGGTTTTGCTGCGGATACAGCCGTTTTCACGGTCGTCATCCAGGGACGGCCAGCGGCAATCCTGTGAGAATGCTTTTGTTGTACGGATCCCAGCAGGACCGGCGGAATACATCCGTTTCACCGCATCATCTTTCGTCAGTGTAATATCATACGCCGCCAGTAACTCCGGCAGGGTCATCCCCAGCACGTTACTGACTTCCCGGTGCAGTAACCCGGCGCGATCCAGCTCGCCCAGGATACCAATTACTCCACCGGCGCGATGTACATCTTCCATATGGTATTTCTGCGTGCTTGGCGCGACTTTGCATAAATGCGGCACCGCACGGGAAAGGCGGTCAATATCCGTCATTGTGAAATCAACTTCCCCTTCCTGTGCCGCCGCCAGCAGATGCAGAACTGTGTTGGTTGAACCGCCCATGGCGATATCCAGGGTCATCGCATTCTCAAACGCTGCTTTGGTGGCGATATTGCGCGGCAGAAAACGGATATCATCCTGCTCGTAATATTTTTTGGTGATTTCCACAATCCGGCGTCCGGCATTAAGGAACAGATTTTTGCGGTCAGCATGAGTTGCCAGCAGCGAGCCGTTCCCCGGCTGAGATAAGCCCAGCGCTTCGGTCAGGCAGTTCATCGAGTTCGCGGTAAACATACCGGAGCAGGAGCCGCAGGTCGGGCAGGCCGATCGTTCGATTTGTTCACTGTCCGCATCGGAAACATCAGGATTTGCACCCTGGATCATAGCATCCACCAGATCCAGCTTGATTATCTGATCAGACAGTTTGGTTTTACCGGCTTCCATCGGGCCACCGGATACAAAAATAACCGGGATATTCAGGCGCAGTGAGGCCATCAGCATTCCCGGAGTAATTTTGTCGCAGTTGGAGATACAAACCATGGCATCCGCACAGTGTGCATTCACCATGTATTCCACAGAATCGGCAATGAGTTCGCGTGACGGCAGAGAATAAAGCATCCCGCCGTGCCCCATGGCGATCCCGTCATCCACAGCAATGGTATTGAATTCTTTGGCCACGCCACCGGCGGCCTCAATTTCCTCTGCCACCAGTTTACCCAGATCCCGCAGGTGAACATGACCCGGAACAAATTGTGTGAATGAGTTAACAACCGCGATAATCGGTTTGCCGAAATCGGCATCTGTCATTCCTGTCGCACGCCATAATGCGCGCGCACCCGCCATATTGCGGCCATGCGTTGTTGTCGCCGAACGGTACTGAGGCATTGTAATCTCCCGTGTTTGCAAAAATCAGGCGGGGGAACGACCCGCCTGCAAATCTGTTTCGTTATTATGGATTTACCGGATCTAACCAGCCCCATTTGTCTTCTGTTTTCCCGGTGAACAGGCCAAAGAATGCCTGCTGGATCTCTTTGGTAACCGGTCCGCAGCGGCCGATACCCACCTGAATACCGTCAACACTGCGTACCGGCGTAACTTCCGCCGCAGTACCGGTCATAAAGACTTCATCCGCCAGATAGAGTGATTCGCGGGATAGCGTCTGCTCACGGATTTCATAACCCAGCTCTTTTGCCAGGGTCAGAATCGCATCACGGGTAATACCCGGCAGTGCAGAAGAGGTAAATGGCGGAGTGAAGATAATGTTATTTTTCACTTCAAACAGGTTTTCACCCGCCCCTTCAGAGATATAACCGTTCACATCCAGCGCAATCCCTTCCTGATAACCGTGACGGCGGGCTTCACTGCCGACCAGTAACGAGGACAGGTAGTTACCGCCTGCTTTGGCCGCTGTCGGAATGGTGTTAGGGGCTGCGCGGTTCCAGGATGACACCATCGCGTCAATCCCTGCATCCAGCGCTTCCTCACCTAGGTAAGCACCCCACGGGAATGCCGCGATGATGACATCGGTTTTATAGCCCTGCGGCGGGTTAACACCCATACCGACATCACCGATAAAGACCAGCGGACGGATATAACCACTGGATAAATTATTTTTGCGCAGCGTGGCGCGGCAGGCTTCCATTAATTCATCAACAGAATATTCCACCGGCATACGATAGATTTTGGCGGAGTCATGCAGGCGCTGCATATGTTCGCGATGACGGAAAACGACAGGGCCCTTATGAGATTCATAACAGCGGATCCCTTCAAAAACAGATGTCCCGTAGTGCATGGCATGACACATAACATGCACTTTTGCCTCTGCCCACGGAACCATCTCATCATTGAACCAAATAAAATCAGCTTTTTTTGTCATTGTAATTTTCCTTTATACTGCACAGCTAATGTGTTGATAATTTTGTGTATTTTTTGTGAGAACTTCGACATCCTCCACATCCGCCAGCTTAACTAACTGTGTACAGAGCAGGGCAGGCGGCCGCAGGCTTGAAACTGTTAACTCAATGTTTACATTATCACCTTCGGAACCTTTCGCCAGATCCATTTTCATGGCACAGACGTTAAATCCGCGGTGGCGCACAACACGCAGAACCCGTTCCAGGATTTCCGGGCATGAACGTGCCTGAATTGCTAACTGATGCTGCATCATAATGAGCTCTCCAACATATGTTCGTTACCCGCTCCCGGCGGTACTAATGGCCAGACGTTATCTTCTTCACGGATGGCGACATGTAATAAATACGGGCCCTGATGGTGTAACAGGGTATTAATCGCGGACGGCAGCGCTGATTTTTCAGTCACCAGCTGTCCCGGGATATCAAACGAGCGCGCCAGGGCAACAAAATCAGGATTGTCATCCAGTACCGTCTCGCTGTAACGCTTATCAAAAAACAGTTCCTGCCACTGACGCACCATACCGAGACGCTGATTATCCAGCAGCAGGATTTTGACCGGCAGACGTTTGCGTTTGATAGTGGTCAGTTCCTGCACATTCATCATGAAAGAACCATCACCGGAAACACACAGCACGGTTGCTTCCGGGCGGGCAATCTGTGCCCCGATCGCTGCCGGTAAACCAAACCCCATCGTACCCAGACCACCGGATGTCAGAAAATTCTCCGGGCCGTCAAAGGTCATATGCTGTGCCGTCCACATCTGGTGCTGCCCGACATCCGTTGTCACCACACAATCTGCCGGTTTGGCCGCAGATACCTGAGATAACAGCAGCGGTGCATAAATACTGTCACCGGCATGTGAATAATCAGGCGTGTGCTCTGCTTTCAGTTTCTTCACGTGATGCTGCCAGACAGATAATGACAGCGGCTGTGACAGCAGCGGCAGAGCCTGCTTCGCATCGCAGGCAAGAGAAACATGTGTCTGCCGTAATTTATCGAGCTCAGCCGGGTCGATATCCACATGGATCACCTTTGCGCGCGGGGCAAATGCGTTCAGCTTGCCGGTTACCCGGTCATCAAAACGGGCGCCGACCGCAATCAGCAGATCCGCCTCCTGAACCGCAAGGTTCGCTGCTTTTGCCCCGTGCATCCCGAGCATCCCGAGGTAATACGGATAATCCGGAGAGACCGCCCCCAGTCCTTTCAGGGTGCTCACTGCCGGCATACCGGTTTCATCCAGAAACGCCCGCAGCTGTGCAACGGCACCTGACATTCCGACACCACCACCGGCATACAGCACCGGCTTCCGGCTTTCCCGCATCAGTTGCCGGGCACGGGAGAGAGCCGTCTGCGACAGAGGTTCTGCATTATTTACCGGCAGAAAATACGGGGTAAATTCACTAATCTGTAATTGAATGTCTTTCGGGATATCAATGAGTACCGGCCCCGGACGCCCGCCTGCAGCAATCGCGAAAGCCTCGGTAATAATTCGCGGCAAATCAGTAATTGATTCAACCAGGAAGCTGTGTTTTGTGCATGACAAAGACAGCCCCAGCACATCGATCTCCTGAAAGGCATCCGTACCAATCAGTGATGAACCTACTTGTCCGGTGATGGCAACAACCGGTACTGAATCAAGCAGTGCATCCGCCAGCCCGGTGATAAGGTTTGTTGCTCCCGGCCCTGATGTTGCGATACATACACCCGTTCTCTGCCCTGCCCGTGCATAGCCGATTGCCGCCATAACCGCCCCCTGTTCATGACGGCAGAGCACATGCTCCACACCACCGTCATACAGCGCGTCATAGACCGGCATGATCGCCCCGCCCGGGTAGCCGAACACAGTGTCAACGCCCTGTGTTCGTAGTGCCTGCACTAACCACTGTGCCCCGTTCATGTGTGACTCCTTAGTCCGCCGTTTTCTTTTCAGTGAAAAATCATAAATTTAAGGTTAAAAAAAACCCCGCGCCTTTCGGTGCGGGGTTCTCGTGAGATCCTGGCTCGTATCAGCCATTTTCGTATCCGAGTGCAGCCCCGCACGGTGGGATAATAATCACCACCACGCTCACGATAATTAGGCTAATCACTCGGACAATCTTATTCATGGATAAATTCTTCTGTCTGCCGTATTCAGTTGGTCTCTTTATTTTAGAGTTATCATGTTATCGAATTCCTGACAACGGCTATTTGTCTTTTTTTTAACAACAAGAATAAAAATCCATAAAATTCAGTGAACTGCCATTATTAACGATATGTTTCACTGCTATTTTTTTATCCGGCGGTATCCTCCTCTGCCAAAATCGTCACTTCCGGAATAACACCGAAAAAACGGGGCATTCTCCGGTACAACTTACTTTTCCTCTGAACACTATTCCCGGGAGCACGATGGAAAGCGTGGCAGATTTTTTATTCTGAAACCCGGAAATTAATTCCCCGCCGCCCGGTTTTTCCATGCAACACGCAGAGCAGAAATCACTTTTATGCAACATACATAAAATCTGTCGATATACATCGTAAAAAACGGAATTTCGCTGCGAAATGATGAAAAAAATCACCATCATGATAATTCCTTTATGTAACTGCAGGATGACCTGATGTCATTTGCTATTGTTTATACCCGTGCCATGATCGGGACAGAAGCACCGCTGGTCACCGTCGAGGCACATATCAGCGCCGGGTTGCCCGGATTAACACTGGTGGGATTACCGGAAACCGCTGTTAAAGAGTCAAGAGATCGGGTCCGCAGTGCCCTGATCAACGGCGGATTTGAATTTCCGGCAAAGCGGGTCACTATCAATCTTGCCCCGGCTGATTTACCCAAAGAAGGCGGGCGATATGACTTGCCTATCGCTGTTGCCATACTCTCAGCTTCAGAGCAAATAGACGCAAAATTGGCAGAGAATTATGAATTTTCGGGGGAATTAGGTCTTTCGGGAGAACTCCGGTTCTGCCGCGGCATATTACCGGCAGTACTGGCCGCCCGTCAGTCAGGAAGGCTGGCTGTAGTATCAAAACAGCATCATGATGAATTATGTATTCTGCCCGCCGGTTCGGCGCTGATGGCGGATAATTTACTGCAGATTGCCGCATTTTTTTATCAGCAGCAGGAACTGAATGAAAACAGCCACCAGGCGGGGAAAACAGAAAATGATAACGGTACCAGTATTGATGATATTACCGGCCAGCAACACGCCAAACGGGTTCTGGAAATAAGTGCTGCCGGCGGGCATAATTTGCTCCTGCTCGGCCCGCCCGGTACCGGAAAAACCATGCTGGCCAGCCGGCTGGGAACACTGCTCCCGCCGTTAACCGCGCAGGAAGCTCTTGACGTGGCGATAATCCGGAGCCTGACCCAAACCTCATCAGAACAAAATAAATGGCCCCAGCGTCCGTTCAGGGCACCACATCATACCGCATCCTCTGCGGCACTCACCGGTGGCGGCAGTATTCCGCTGCCGGGAGAGATATCGCTGGCACATCACGGCATTCTGTTTCTTGATGAACTCCCTGAATTCTCCCGTAAATCACTCGACTCCCTGCGTGAACCACTTGAATCCGGAGAGATCATTATTTCCAGAGCAAAAGCAAAAGTGTGTTTTCCTGCCCGTATACAGCTCATTGCTGCAATGAATCCCAGCCCGACGGGCCATTATCAGGGCATACATAACCGCAGCGGTCCTCAGCAGCTTCTGCGCTATCTTTCCCGCATCTCGGGACCGTTTCTGGACCGGTTTGATTTATCAATTGAAGTGCCGATGCTGCCGCCCGGAACACTGAGCCGGACAGAAAAAGATCCGCCGGTTCATGAGCAGGTAAAAGCACGGGTACAGTCCGCACGCCAACAACAATACCGCCGTAACGGGCAGGGAAAACTGAATGCGGGACTGTCAGGCAAAGAAACAGAGGAGGTGTGTGCATTATCAGCACAGGATGCCCGTTTTCTTGAGGATGCACTGACGCAACTTAATCTGTCTGTACGGGCATGGCACCGTATACTGCGTGTCAGCAGAACTATTGCCGATCTGCGGGATGAAGGAGGACAGGTGTCACGAAAAGATATACTGGAAGCACTCAGTTACCGGGTAATGGACAGATTAATCCATAAATTGCAGCAGGCGGTCTCTTAAAAAGAGAAAGGGGCACGAATGCCCCTTTTAACTTATTATTTCTGATGATATTAATCATCTGTGTCGGTATAGTCTTCCGACGGATCGATCTGAGGTTTACCACCGGACAGCGTGTGGAAGCGTTTTGGTTTGCGAATACGCTCCAGATACTTAATCCACACTTTTTCTTCTGCTGTTTCCGGCATACGCTCACCACGGCATACAGAAACAAACTGTTTTTCTTCGTCCGTCTGGGGGGCGCGTTTACCCATATCCAGTTCGTTGAAAGCAAAACCATGGCGCTCAAGTAACTGAGCTTCTTTTATGGTGAAATGACCATGGCGTGAAAAACCACGAGGATAATGTTTATTATCAAAAAAACGATTAGTCGTGATAAAGCTTTCTGCCATCTGACACACTCCTAATTCTCTACTGACATACTCTTTATGGCGCGGAGTATTAGATAGCATTAGGATTCTGTAAAACAAAATATTTAAATCATAACGACAAAAATTTTTGGAGATACCAGTGGATACAGAATTACTGAAAACCTTTCTGGAGGTCAGTAAAACCCGTCACTTCGGGCGTGCGGCTGAATCCTTATACCTTACACAATCTGCAGTCAGCTTTAGGATCAGGCAGTTAGAGACAAATCTCGGGGCAAATCTTTTTACCCGCCACCGGAATAATATCCGCCTGACCGCAGCAGGCGAGCGGTTAGTACCTTATGCCGAAGCGCTGATCAATACCTGGCAGCTGGCGAAACAGGAAATTAATCATGCCTCTGTACACAACCCGCTTTCCATCGGAGCGACTGCATCATTGTGGGAAGCTTGTCTGACCCCCTGGCTCGGACAGATCTACCAATCACATGCAGATCTGCGCCTGGAGACCAGAATTGCATCCCGCCAGTCACTGGTAAAACAATTACATGAACGGGAACTGGATTTACTGATTTCTACTGAGCAGCCAAAAATGGATGAACTGAAAAGTGAGATTGTCGGAGAAATCACACTTCAGCTGTTCAGCATACAACCGCTGACGGCAGAAAATCCTCCGGGCCTTATCCGCCTGGAATGGAGTGCTGATTTTCAGCAGCATGATGAGGCTGTTTTCGCCTGCTGCCAGTCTCCGGTTCTGACAACATCGTCTGCTTTTCAGGCAAAACAATTACTGTCAGTGACATCATCTGTCGCTTATTTACCAGCACACTGGAAAAAAATATATCCCGAACTGAACCCCGTGGATAATGACCTGATTACAAAGCCTCTGTACGCTGTCTGGCTGCAGAATAGTGATCAGCAGGGACTTATCGGGCAATTAATCGCAATACCGGTATAACGCTGGTTACTGATGATTTTAAAGATAGATAGTGCGGTAAGTAACTGTTGTATTGAAAGGAGTGGTCGCAAAAAAGAAAGGAAATTCGGCAGGATACGATACATAAGAAGGGAAGGCGAAATTCAGATAATAAAAAACCCAGTTCATAACGAACCGGGCTATTAATAAATAAAGATCTTTAGTTATTACTTATCAAGTAAATGGCAGGGGCGGAGAGGCTCGAACTCCCAACACCCGGTTTTGGAGACCGGTGCTCTACCAATTGAACTACGCCCCTAAATGTTGGCGGAACGGACGGGACTCGAACCCGCGACCCCCTGCGTGACAGGCAGGTATTCTAACCAACTGAACTACCGCTCCGCGTATCTCTGTGTGACTGATGCAGTTCTGCACCCTCACTTAATAATAACCTGGCGGTTCCCTACTCTCACATGGGGAGACCCCACACTACCATCGGCGCTACGGCGTTTCACTTCTGAGTTCGGCATGGGGTCAGGTGGGACCACCGCGCTACGGCCGCCA